>JAAZEW010000258.1 GCA_012512055.1 Bacillota bacterium
AGGATTTCTATGCGCTGATCCGGTGTGGAGTATCTGCCGGTCAGTCTTGGGGTAGATGCCTGAGTCAAAACATACTCCTCAGGACGACTTCTACGTGGTTTCTCCTCTACGTCTGCTTCCGTAACTGCAAAGAGGTCCCACTTCACATCCTGACCGGATCGGAACTCTTCCCGGGGCACACTGACCATGACCCATCTATCATTATCCAGATCTCGAGCTATAACTTGGTAATCGTTTTCTCCCCTGGTTGTCTCAGTGAGCGAAAGAGTCAGCAATCTTGGCAACGCCTGTACCTCCCAACCAAAGTCTCCTTTCAATCATACAAAGGAATTAGCCATAAAATATATCTTCTACCATTATATATGAATATCCTCCTATTCCCGGGGCGTGACTGTTAATTGGCACCTCTGCCCATTGATCCCAAATGATATAATAATTATTGACACAGTAATGACTAAAGATCACCGGCAGCAATCTCAACTCCAATCTGCGCAACACCGGACTCAGGGCTAGGCTCAACTTAGGAGGTTCAAGGCAATGCCGAGAGCAACAAATCACCAAGAAGCGCCTGTGCATGATAAGCCCCTTGTGGCCACGGAAAATCTTAAAAAGCACTTTACTATCGAAGAAAGCCTGCTTGCTCGATACTTAGCCGGTGCAAAGGACCGCGTTGTCAGGGCTGTGGACGGGGTAAGTATCGAAATACTGCCTGGAGAGACTCTTGGCCTCGTGGGAGAATCAGGATGCGGCAAGAGCACTCTTGGCAGGGCAATCGTAGGACTCTACGAGCCCACTGAAGGCGACGTCCGATTTCAGGGCAAACCTCTTTGGGGCCAGGGCTCTATACCTAAGACAGCTTTGAGACGCCAAGCTCAGATAATATTCCAGAATCCATATAGCTCGCTAAATCCCAGGCACACAGTGCGTCAGATAATTGGTGTGGCCTTAGCGGCAAGGGGTGTGCACCCCCAGGACAGGGAAGCGGAGACTATTGGTTTACTTAGACGTGTAGGATTAGGCGCGGACCACATAGACAGATACCCCCACCAGTTCAGCGGTGGACAACGTCAGCGTATCGGTGTCGCTCGAGCCCTTGCCACAAATCCCAAGTTTATTGTGGCAGATGAACCTTTGTCGTCACTGGACGTCTCCGTGCAGGCGCAGATAATCAATCTCCTGCAAGAGCTGCAGGAAGAATATGGCCTAACGTATCTCTTTATCACGCACGACCTCCGTGTCGCATACCATATGAGCCATCGGATAGCTGTGATGTACTTGGGACAGGTAGTGGAATCAGCAGACACGGATATGCTCTACAAGAATCCTTTGCACCCTTATACACAGGCGCTCCTTTCGGCAATTCCCTCTGTTGATGCGTCTCGCAGAGCAAATAGGATTCTTCTTGAAGGGACAGTGCCGACACCTATTGATCCTCCGAAAGGATGCCGATTCCATCCAAGATGCAGACATCGTATGCCTGTCTGTGAGGAAGAGGCGCCAAAGCTTGTGCCTGTGCAAACGCCTATCCAAACCGGAGTAGGACAGAGACGCGCCAGGAGAATGGGTGATGAATCAGTGAACGGAAGCGCAACCGAAGCAGTAAATGAAGTAGTAAACTGCCGAATAAACAACGGAGCAAACGATATGATGGAGAATGTAGTACGTCGCACAGAAAGAACCAACATTAATCGGATGAATGCGCAACACTTGGTTCGCTGCCACCTGCACATACGCTAAACGGCAAGCGGCAGATTGTGGATCCGCTTGATCTTATTTTGCCCTCATTTGAAGGATGAACCAAGTGTTTGTGGATACTCGTGAGGCGCTCACGGATTATTCGTCATGTGTCCATGTGTTCACCTGTTACTAATAGACACTCACAAATGTAGAGCCTGGCAAATCTTGTAACCCCGCCACAGGGCATAAGCGACGAAACCCGCCCCTGTCGCCAAGGCCAATCCGGTTTTTGCAACACCTGTCACAGGATCTATGCTCTCGCAGACTAGACCCCCGTCCATAGGCGCAGTGGTCAGGAGTCCTATTGCTTGAGTCACAGCCTCGGTATCACATACCCCGCAAGCCTCATACTCGGCTACTTCAGCTAGCATTGTGTTTGCTGCAGCCATAGGCCACGGATGCGGTGAATGAGCAGACCCCGGCGCACCGAACTCGCCGTCGAAAAAATACCGGTTGTGCTGAGAACGGATCCAGCGCTGAGTATTTCTAAGGATTTTGGAAGTCTCTTCGTCGTGAGGAAACCCGTAGTGCCGGATCAGCTCCAGGCTGCCCGGGGGGTTGTCGTAGGTTTCGTGATTTACACGGCGGATGAGTTCTTTGTCGTAATCACAGTGTCCACACGTAAGGCTATGAGAGGTAGGATGATTTCCGGCAGGAATATCGCAGGTGGAGGTGTTACAGGTAGAGCTACCGGAACGCCTGAGCTCATCCCTTCTTATGGGTTTCAGATCTACAGCCCACGCATACATTGGACCGAAAGGACCGTCCACCACGCAGTAACGACGTACGGAGTCATCTAGTGCCTTGGCGTCTCTTAGCAGCTCATCCACCACATGCGCATAATCACCGCCAAGCCTCTTGAATACAGACGACGCAATCATCCAGGCCTTCCAAAGGAGGACATTGGAATAGGTCAAGAAAGGAAACTCTACAGGATCATCTGAAGGATCCAGAAAAGTTCGACATAGGACAGGCGTTCCCGCCTCATCGCGGACGAGCCATTTCTCTATCGCAGCCAAAGTCTTTTTGATACCTTCGATCATACCAGGGGCCTCAAGAACCGTGTAGTCTCGCGTGGCATCTAAGTAGGTTCCCAGCCCGATGATGTGCGCAGCAGCCTCATCCAGCTCAAACCCGGGATAAAGCGCTGTCCCGTCCATGTAGAGGGCGTGGTCCCCGACGTTCAGCGTGCCTATGCGCGTCGAGTAAAGAAGCACATCCCTTGCCCTGACTGCATCAGTCAATACCAGGGCAGGCATGGACCATAGCAGTACATCCCGCGCCCAAAACGCTGCGCTCACGTAATACCTGGGACTCCTTGACGTTACAGCGACTAAAGATTCAGAGTCTAGGGTCTTGCCTGTTGCGAAAAAGTAGTTCAAGAGCAGGTTCCTGTTGATTACACTTTCCAACCGGCCGAGCAGTTCAACGTTGCCTGCCATTTCGTCGGGCTTCTGAAGCCTGCATCCATTGGAGCATTTGTCCTGGTTCCTGCTTCTTTCCACGCATCTCCCATGAGGCAAGAGAGACCGCCTGCGCATCCTGAGCCATGCATAGGTCTTCTCCTCAAGCTCCTCCCAGCCCACTCGTTTCAGATGGACACCGGTAGTGCGAGCTCCGTCAGCTTCTCTGTTGAACGCCACGTAGTAAGCGCAAGTCACCTTGTCGCCCGGAGCAAGCTCACTGTCCTGCGAAACCTTTATCCTGCAAGGATCGTCTGCTGACTCCTCTATGTCTATGCTGTCAAAGTCCAAAGATGAATTAATGGAAAAACCAAATAGCGGCAAAGGCCCCATAGCCTCAGCTACTACACTTTGAGTCCATGTGTCGTATCTGCATGAACGTGTGCAAGGTATGGGACGGGACGTGAATACCCGAAATATGCTGGAACCCCATGTGCACACAAGTCCTATCTTTGCCCGGGCTTTCATTGTTCCCGATTCGTCTTGTCTGTCGGGTTCTATAATGCGGCTTGTGGCTGGGATATCACGTCCGGCTGTCCTTTGCGCCGTTGTGCTCTCATCCGAATGAAACCCGAGCCTTTCCAATTCGAGGACATAACAGAAACCCTTCTCGTCAGGTGGCGTCACAATGCGCAAACCGAGCCTGATAGGGCCACCCGGAACATCAGGCAAGTCCCAAGTGAAACTGGGCACCCAGTCCGATTTCAGCTCCACCTCGGGACGCACTCCTCTAAGGTCTACTTGCATCCCATTCCACTCTAGAAAAGGCCTAATAAAAGGGGCTTGCCGACCCTCGCGTCCGGTGGAATCAGACGTTGTGACAGCCTTGGGCGCACTTCCTCTAGCCTCAAACAGCGCTGCTTGAGCCTGGTGCATGAAGGTTACACTCATCACCCTCCCACACTCATCGATCTCGGGTAGGGATATATAATCATTCCCAGTTGCGATAACCGGCTTGTAATCCAAGATAGGCGCCGGAACGGTCCTAATGCGCTTTGCCGCAGTCTCATTTCCAAAAGTCTTATTTGCCACAGTCTCATTTGCCATAGTCTCAACCCCGCCCCTTGAAAAGCAGTTTCTCCATAGCCACCCACCTGCCCTGAAGATCGCGGGTTACGCCTATTTCGCCAAAACCCTCAGTTCTATAC
>JAAZEW010000259.1 GCA_012512055.1 Bacillota bacterium
ACGATAAGCGGTAGTCACAGCACCGGCATTCTCCACACAATTACGGTGTAGTATCGCCAGCTCCGTCCAATTCACCCTTCACCCTCGTGAATATACCCCCTAAACCTTCTCCGAGCTGCGTTAACACAACTATCACCGCTATAGCAATCAAAGCTATGATCAATCCGTACTCTACCATTCCTTGTCCATCTTCCTCATAAAAAAGTCTCTTCAGCATTGTCATAACACCTCCTTCCTCAAGGGCGTGCCCGACGACCGCTGAGAGACTTTTGGCTTCAGCCTAAGAATCCAGTATTATGCAGGGTTAGGCAAGACCGCGCAATCCATGGTTGGCTGAACCCAAAATCCCGGTGCGGCCCGCCGAAGAGACTCCTCTAAAAAGAAACCTGCTCACGGCGTTGCCATATGAGCAGGTACCAAAAGACGGTCCCTTCTCTTCGGCAACCCGGCTATCATAGCCAGAACCCCTCCTGGCTTTAGACCCGTGGCTTTGCGTCCCCGCCTTTCGACGAGTTTGCCTTTATCGGGAGAAACCGATGTTTACTTCGAAGGACTCTACTCCTTCTCGATATGATGCTAACATACATGGAAAGAGTTTACTATTAGACTTAAGACTTATTTTTACTGGGCCTTTGGTTATAGGCCTTTAAGCCTGCCTCAGTGAGAAGCCCTCTTCTAACTGCCCATACGGCAGCCTCCGTCCTTCCTGACATTCCTAACTTGCGAAGAATGCTACTAATGTGGTTCTTAACAGTCTTCTCACTTATTAGTAGCCTGCCTGCAATAGCTCGATTAGATTTGCCGTTGGCAACTAACGCAAGCACTTCCATCTCCCTGTCAGTAAGCTTCTCTCTTCCGTCCCATCTCATGGAGGCTGATTTGATGCCCTCGGGTGACTCATCGCCCACCAGGGCCTCATCCTCATCCTCATCCCCATCCTCTGACCCATCGGCATGCAGAGCAGTCTCACCCGTGGTCACTGCAAATCCCTGGACCCGTAAAAGCTCCTCGACAAGGACCTTCGCCACTCCGGATGACACTGCAGGCTTCCCTGAAACCACTGCCTTCACAACGTGATTCAACTCTTCCCCGGCAGCCATGCGGTCAATACACCCTACAGCTCCGGACAGAAACACTTTTAAGATATGCTTCAATGTCTCACGCGTGCCGTCCACCTCTGTAATTGTCAGGACTGCGCTGTGTTTCGCAAGACTGGATATGGCTTCCCATGTTTTGAGATGGTGTCCCGAGAGGCCGAGAATCACTACTTGAGGTTGCCTCTCTCGCGCGAGGGCTATTGCACGCTCCAAAGTCTCTGCTTCGCCTACAATATCAAAGCCTTCTTGGCCCTCAATGTTCTGCCTGATGCCGGATCTGAAAAGCGGACTCGCATCTGCTATCAGGATACTGATCTGTCCATACTCGTCGCCCAGCCCGCAAATGGTCAAGATTGTTCACCCCTTAAGACCCTAGTTGCTCCGGCGTGCGACAGGAATCCTTACAGTGATCCTAGTGCCTTCCCCCGGAGCTGTATCTACATCCAAGGACCCGCCGAAAAGCTTCGCCCGTTCCCTCATGCCGGACAGCCCGAATTTGTCTGACTGCCCCCAATTTCGTGACGCCCGGGTGGGATCAAACCCCTTGCCGTCATCTTCAATGCTGACACCTACCGCGTCAGGGCCATAACCCAGGGTCACCACTACTCTGGAAGCTAAAGCATGCTTTCTGGCATTATGTAAAGCCTCCTGCACAATACGGAAAAGGGCCACCTCTACAATAGGATCAATCCTTGTCTCAACACCGAGCACCTTCATATCCACGGGAAGGTCGTGTCTTGCGGTAAAGTCATCCGTGTACCGCCTGAGCGCAGGAGCAAGCCCAAGGTCGTCCAGCATCATGGGGCGCAAGTCGAATATTATCCTTCTGAGATCCTTGAGGCTGTCATTGATAATCCTTCGCAGATCCTTCATTTCTGAAGCAGCAGCCGACGGATCCCTGTCCAACAGCTTTTCAACGATTTCCACCTGGAGGACGGCGTTAGCCATCATCTGGGCGGGGCCGTCATGGATATCCCTTGCCACCCGACGCCTCTCTTCCTCCTGGGCTTTTATTATCCTCTCTACCACATCGTCGTCCTTCTTGCGTGCAGAGTAGAACAAATCATCATATCCTCTCCGACTTCTGCTGCACCCACCTTAACCCCGGCAACAGCGTCAAAAACCTAAGCCCTTCCAGAACAGCCGGGCTTTAGCCATGAAACTCTCCCTTGCAGCAAAAGCCGCTGCTGCGCCGGTCTCTATGGGGACGTATTCTCCCCTTCTGCCCAGTGATTCCTCTGTCTTCTCAAGAACGTGCACTACCCTCGCGCCACTGGCTGCATCAGTCAGAGGGCGTTTGCCTTCTCCGATACACTCGAGAAAATGAAGACACTCATTACGAAGAGGCTCGCTCATCTTAAGCTTTGGAATATAGACATCGCCATATGTAAACGTGTATTGAAACTCGGAGAAACCGTTGAGAGCATCTGAACCGTTGGCTGCATCTCCCCCGTTTTCCATGCCGTTCCCCGGAACTTTCGAGTTTCCGCGTCTTTTCATCAGATCTCGCTTGGAGTTCACGCCCTTACTGTACACCTTAACCTTCTCCAGGGCTTCTCCGTCGTCAAACACGATCATCTTCTTTTCCCCGATGATCGTGGTCCTGCTTGCCTTACACGGGTCCAGCCAACTAACGTGGATATTCGCGATTATGCCGGACGCAAAGCGCACTGTGATAAACACTACATCCTCCAGGCCGTCATTAACGAAAGCCTGCCCTGTTGCAGCCACGCTCACCGGCTCTTCGTCAAGAAGGTAGAGCAAGGTGGCGATGTCGTGAGGCGCTTTGTCCCATAAGACACTGACGTCTTCTCTTACGGTGCCAAGGCTTGTCCGCGTGGAATGCAGATAAAAGATCCTCCCGAGTTCACCTGATCGGATATACTTCTTCACCAGACGCATGCCGGGATGGTAATCCATTATGTGGCCCACCATGAGGACCCGGCCTGTTTTTTCAGCAATATCCACAAGCTGATAGCCCTCTTCGGACGAGAGCGTAAAGGGTTTTTCTACAAGGACGTGCTTTCCTCGGAGTAAACATGCACGGGCAATACCGTAATGATTGCCCGGAGGTGTGGCGATCACTACTGCGTCTATCTTAGGATCAGAAGCAATATCCCGATAGTTCTTGGTTAACTTAACCAACGGATATCTCTCACGAACAGCAAGAAGTGTCTTATGGTCTATGTCGCAACAAGTCACGAGCCTGGCGCCGGGAATTTGGGCAAAATGCCGAATATAGTTCCTTCCCCAGTTGCCACACCCGATAATTCCAATATTTATCACTTCATCTATGTCCTCCTCGATGCCAGGCCCCAGGATTAAAAGGAAATCCGGCTGACTCCCATGTAGATGCTGCGGTAGTCAAGTCAGAGTTTACCAAACTACGCCTAATGCTATTTCTACATGAAATTTGCGATTCCTCTTTCTATTATGTCCTCGCGTGACTCGAAACCTGTCGAACCAGGGATTCATGGCGCAAGACTCATCGATTCCCGAAATCTAGAAAGCATCGTTTCTAAGAGCATCCACTCTGTCCAGTTTCTCCCAGGGGACATCTTCTTCAGACAAGTCAGCCCGGCCAAAATGGCCGTAAGCAGCCAACGGACTGTATATTGGACGTTCAAGTCGGAAATGGTCGATAATAGCCGCAGGCCTTAGATCGAAATGCTTCTTGATGAGTCTCAGTATTTCCTCATCATCGATTTGTCCCGTCCCAAAGGTTTCTACGCCGACGGATATGGGCTGCGCCCTTCCAATGACGTACGACGCCTGAACCTCACACTTATCTGCAATACCTGCAGCCACCAGGTTCTTTGCTACCCACCTCAGGGCATAGGCGGCAGTTCTGTCCACCTTGGTAGGATCCTTGCCTGAAAAAGACCCGCCACCGTGACGGGCAGCGCCGCCGTAAGTATCCACAATAATCTTACGCCCGGTCAGGCCTGAATCGCCTTGCGGCCCTCCAATCACAAATCTTCCGGTGGGGTTCACGAAGATATTTGTCCCGTCGTCCATGAAATGTGCAGGAATGACCGGACGGATCACATGGTTTACCATATCCTCCATGAGTGTTTCGTACTCAACGTCAGGATCATGCTGGGCTGCTATTACCACCCCTTCTATCCTTTTGGGGACATCACCGTCGTATTCAACGGTCACCAAAGATTTGCCGTCAGGCCTCAAATACCCCAGCGTTCCGTCTTTACGGACATCTGCAAGCCTTTTGACAAGCTTGTGGGCAATTACTATCGGCATTGGCATGAGCTCAGGAGTCTCGCGCGTGGCAAAACCATACATAAGGCCCTGGTCACCCGCGCCCAGCCAACTGAATCCCGAGTCATTGACCTGGCCGGCAGCCTCAAGCTGCCGTGCCTCAAGGGACTTGTTGACACCCTGAGCAATATCGCCTGACTGTCCGTTTATGGAAGTGATTACCCCGCATGTCTCTGCGTCAAACCCGTACTTCGCCCTCGAATACCCAATATCCAGCACTGTCTCGCGGACAATATCAGAGACTCTGGCGATAGTATGCCAGCACGGAGTGGATATCTCACCCATCACCATGACAAGGCCTGTGGTTACCGCAACCTCGCAAGCGACTCGAGCACCGGGGTCCTCCTGCAAAATAGAATCGAGTATCGCGTCTGCTATTTTGTCGCAGAGTTTATCCGGATGACCTTCAGTAACTGATTCTGAGGTCACCAGCGGCCTGTACTTGACCTGATTCTTCTTTTCCGGTCGTTTCTCCACAGCATGAGCCTCCTCTTCTCCAAGGATACATAAAAAGCCTCTCCCGTGTCGGGAAGAGGCAATCCGTCTCTCATCTCCCAGAACGGAAGTTCTGCAGGACTTGGCACCGTGCAGATTGACAAAGCGTCCGCCGGTTGCCGGGTTTCATCGGGCCTGCCCCTCCACCACTCTTGATAAGAGCTGTCCTTATAGTATTCATCTTTCTGGAATGCTGTTGATATTATACTACCCAGCTAATGGGAACGCAACCTGTCTAAAGGATGTCCGAAGGAAGACCCAAAGAATGTGTCTATGTCATTAGGCTGTCCTGTGATTGTGGAAGTTCTTGCAACTCATACTTTCGCGCCGGTTCTTGTGTTTTTCGTGAAGAAGTC
>JAAZEW010000362.1 GCA_012512055.1 Bacillota bacterium
AATAACCCACTCTCCGACTACCTGGCCGTTCACAACGTGACTGGCCACAATCTTGCGTGCTTTCTCCATGGAAACCTTACCGTACGCAATCTTCTCGGCGCCCGGCATCACAACAGTAATAATGGGTTCCTGTTCGCACAGTCCGATACAACCTGTCTGAGTCACAATAACATCCTGAATATTACGCCGTGCAAGCTCATCCATAATGGCTGAGAGAGTCTCACGAGCACCTGCTGCAATCCCACATGTCCCCATACCTACCACGATTTTAGTAGTGTCTCCGCCTTCTCTGAGTCTTGTCATTGCCTGAGCTTGCTTCCTGATTCGTTCGAGTTCTTCAACTGTTTTCACTTGCGACACCTCCCAAGACTTACCCATCAACTCGGTCTTAAATCCCATATTTACGTCAACCAATAAGCTCTTTCCGGAACCTCCAACATCTGGAATTCAAACCCTATTGTCCCACTTCCTATTTACTAGCTTACTACTTTGTGCGAAATTTCACAATCCCCCTTTCACACTTTTCATGCCTTATCTTGAATATCTACATCACCGCTCCTTTGATGTTCACGCGTACCGAGTATTCCAATAACCCTTACCCGGTACTTGGAAATGTCAGGACGCTTGCTGTATACAGCTATTCCTGCGTATGAAAGCCCCAGTAATCCGAAACCCAAAACCGCTGAAGCCAGCGGTGCCATGTCCTGCCGATCGATGAAAGATGCAAATACAGTTCCGAAGTAGAGGCCGGCCAAGAGAAACGCAAGAGGTATCAGGTACAGAATCGCCGCAGCCCTAACGACTTGGGACCCTTCCAACTCCAGTTCAACTTCATCGTGTTCCTTCGCGCCTATGGTATTTGTGGCAACAGCGACAATCCTGTCTCTTGACCCAAACCCGCACACTTTACAGCGGCTGCATTCATCTTTTCGAAGTATCTCAACTTTAGCCACATTACCGGCAGTCTCAATTACCCTGCCTCGCTCTTTCATATCATCTGCAACCTCCGACGCTTCATCGCAACCGGTTTACGACACCTGAACATCCTTGAGCCCTTCCCTGATTACACTGCGGATTACAGGCACTGCAGACGGACTTCTGATAGGTATGTCACCAAGTATCTCCACCAGCGTATTTGTGCTGCACACGAATTTAGCATGCCCTCTGGTGTGTTGGTACTTGAAATTTACATCCGGATTGCAGACTATAAGAAGAGCCATCGTCTCCGCCATGTCTCCAAGGGGCGCTCTGTCAATACTACTGAGCCGAAAATCGGCTGTAATCTCTGTCCCTTCCCCCACACTGGATCGAATTTTCAAGTCCCCTCCTGCCATTCTTGCAGCTTCCCTAAACAAAGGAATTCCAAGCCCCACTCGCCGAGTTTTTCTGGATGTGACAAAAGGATCGATAATACTCTCCAGAATCTCCGCGGGAATTCCACGCCCGTCGTCGGCAATAAGGATAGTTAAAACATCAGAAGACTCATCCTCACTGATTACAATTTCTATGTTGCAAGCTCCGGCTTCTATAGAGTTTTGAGCTATGTCCAGGATGTGAAGAGACAGCTCTCGCACATAATCCCTCCTGCTTTCGGCGATTTAGAACATAACCGTCACATAGTCGCATCAAGAGGCGCAATATGCCGTCCTCCGGTAAAACAGAGAGCGAGTAGAAGTTCATCCCACCTTGCGTCCTCCATTCGGATTTCGGTATATGCAGATATTTCACTTAGCCTGTGAGCATCCGATGACCGGACAAAGGGAAACCGGGCAATAGACGGAAATCTGTCTCTGGCCGAATCTTGACTGATGTTTCTTGATATCTCCATGCAACACGGTCGAAGCGCATCAGGCACAAACCCAAGGTTTCTTATGAGACTGAATGACGGCCTATCCACGTGCGCAGGTATAATCAGGCCTTCCAA
>JAAZEW010000260.1 GCA_012512055.1 Bacillota bacterium
ACATCGCATATCGGCGCACATACCGAGGAAGCGGTCAGGGATATGGGGCGCACGGCAGTCTTGAATCTTATGAAGGTCCTAAATGGCGAGATCCCTGAACACATTGTTAATTATGAAGTCAACAATAGAGCTATGAAGGGGTTGAGAAACAATGCTGACTAGAGAAGAATGCACTCGAATACTGATGGACACAGGCATAGTCGCAGTCATTAGGGTGGGCAAAGGTTCGGATTTGGTTGATATCATGAGGGCTCTGAGAAAAGGAGGTATCTTAGCCCTGGAGGTCACCATGACCTCGCCCGGAGCGTTGGAAGCGATACGTGAAGCGTCCTTGGTGTTTAAGGATGAGGCCATAATAGGCGCAGGGACTGTCCTTGATCCTGAAAGAGCTGAAGCGGCTATCACAGCAGGCGCCCGGTTCATTGTAAGCCCTGTCACAAATTTCGATCTGATTAAGCTTTGTCGAAGGTATAGCATTATGTGTGTCCCCGGCGCCTTCACTCCCACGGAAGTCCTGGCTGCCTGGGAGGCAGGCGCGGATTTTGTGAAGATTTTTCCTGCAGGTAACGTAGGTCCGTCGTTCTTAAAGGATATCCTGGGACCGTTACCCCAAGTACGCTTGACACCGACGGGAGGCATCAATCTTCAGAACATCGGGGACTTTATCAGAGCCGGAGCGTCTTTTGTCGGCGTCGGTTCTTCGCTGATCAACAAAGACATGGTGAGAGAGAAAAGATGGGACGATTTGAGTGAATTGGCCTCCAAGTTTATTGAAGAGGTGAAAGCAGCCCGCGCACGCGGATAAGACTGGAATCCAACTGTGCTTCCCCTTCCATAACCCGTCGTTGCACTTGCTGTTGCAGTGCCGGGGAAGCCCGAAGCCGCATAACAGAAAGAAGAGGCAGGATCGGAGACTCCTTTTGCGAATCTCCGAAATCCTGCCGTGGCTTATGTCAAACCGTGGCTACGTTACTTCCGGGAAGGCACAAGCTTCGGGACAATCTTCGTAAGTTCACCCTCAGTCGCCGCTATTACCACAGCGCCTGCAGCGTCCCCGGTCACGTTCATGCAAGTCCTAATCATATCAAGGATCCTGTCTATGCCTGCAACAAGCAGTATCCCTTCAAGCGGTAACCCTACCACTTCCAGCACCATGCTAAGCATGATCATTCCTGCGCCGGGCACTCCCGCTGTCCCGATAGACGCCAAGGTCGCTGCAATAATGATCATCAGGTACTGGGAAAGACCCAGCTTTATGCCGAAAACCCCTGCTATGAACACAGCGCACACACCCTGATAGATAGCGGTTCCGTCCATGTTGATAGTAGCGCCCAGCGGTTGGACGAAGCTGGATATTTCTTTGGACACGCCGAGATTCTCTTGGGCACAATGCATGGAAATAGGAAGCGTCGCAGAGCTGGAACAAGTGCTAAACGCCACTGCCATAGCCTCGAAGAATCCTTTGAAGAACTGGGAAGGACGCATTTTTGCCCAAACATATACGGCCCCGGAATAGATAACAAGAGCATGGAGGATGTTAACGAAATATACCACGAATATCACTCGGGCCAAGGGAAGCAATACCTCGGCTCCGCTTGTTCCCACTACCCAGGCAATTAGAGCAAATACACCAATAGGAGCGAAGTTCATGATCATACCGACGATTTTATACATGATCTCAGCTACACTGTCGAAGAAAGCAAGAGCCGGCTTGCCTTTTTGACCAATGAGGGAAATCGCTATTCCGACAAACAGCGCAAATACGATAATCTGCAGCATATTATCGGTAACCATTGCATTGAGCGCATTGGTAGGCACAAGATTCAAGATGACGTCCGCCGCCTTGGGCATAGGTTTTGCTTCATAGATACCTGCTTGTTTGAAAATATATCCGCCGGCCGGGTTGAAGATAACAGCAAATATGATTGCAAGGGCAATGGCTATTGCTGTTGTAGCCAGGAAGTAAACAATTGTCTTTCCGCCTACCCGCCCCAGCTTTCTTAGGTCACCAATACCGGATGCACCAACCACAAGTGAACAGAAAACCAAGGGAACAATGAGCATCTTGATGAGCCTTATGAAGAGATCGCCCAGCGGCTTCACAACTGCAATGGACGGCCCGACAATCAAACCGACAACAGCGCCTATGGCAAAACCGATGAGAATCTTGACCCATAGTTTCACTTACCACTCACCCTCCTTTCTTTGGCAAATTCAGCGCATACCTACATATCGAGTGCAACCATGGAGCCTCCTTTCATCACCTCCATTCTCACTTAACGACACATCCGCCCCGGCCAAATCCATGACCAGGCGCATTCTCTTCCGGAAATCTTAATCAGAGGATGCTTATTAAGATTATTAATCTCATGGGTCAGATATGACTGAAGGGTGTCATATGACTAAACGGAGCCGGTTCGGGAAAGGGCCATATTGCGGAATGAGGAGGGGCTGGCGAAGAACCACACTTACACAGCGGGAATCTTGACAAGGACCGGCATACGCTCTATTCGAAACGTCCGCAGATCGCTGCCGGCGTCACCCAGGCAAATCTCTGCTTCGCCCAGCCCGTCGACTTGGATCTCCCCGTACTTGTTCGCCAGATTGAGCAAAGCAATATAAGCTATGTCGTCACCTAACCAGGTGAGTTTCACCACACCTTCTGCAAGAAGCTCCCGGACTGCGAACTTCTTGCAAATTCCCTTGATATCTTTAGCGAATCCCAATACGTTCTGCATGAAAGACATAAGCTCAACGTCTGCATCTTTCCAGCTTACCGGGTCCTTCTCAAAGAGGCTAGGTGTCTTCGTGGCGCCAATCTCCTGCCCGGCATGGATAAGCGTTGCTCCCGGGAGTAACGCATAGAAGACAATCCAGTTCAATAGACAGTCACGGCCCCTGATCACATCGGCTGCACGCGGATTGTCGTGGTTTTCCAGGAATCTGAGTTTGACCGCTTCCTCCGGGTAAAGCGTCTCCTGGATATACAAATGATTGAGGTAATCACTAAGCGGACGCTTCCCCTGAAAGTAATCTTTGAGATACTCAAACCCATCGTAGTCATAGGTCAAATCAAACGCTGCGTGGAGTTGGGGATCTGCATGCGCTATGTACCCCCTATCCCGCACGTACTTGACAAAAGACTTCTCTATGCTTTCTGCAAGCCAAATAACCTCTTTCTTCCGTCCCAACCTGTCACGGGCAGCCAGCCAAAAATCCAGGGGAACAAGGGGCGCCACATCGCAACGGAACCCGTCCACGCCAAAGTCAACCCATTGCTCAAGAGTCTCTATCTGATACTTCCAGAGGTCAGGCCGGCGGTAATCAAGGTCGTACACATCCCACCAGTCCGGAACTTTAGTCGCAAACTTCCCTTCCGGGTTTTTGAGGAACCATTCAGGGTGTTCTCCAAGGAGGACGCTGTCCCTGGATGTGTGGTTATATACCACGTCAATCATTACCTTCATTCCCAGGGAGTGAGCCTTATCTATCACCATTTGTAAGGTCCGCGGATCGCCTAATTCAGGGTTTACAGCGCGGTAGTCTCTGATGGCATAGGGGCTGCCCAAGGTCCCTTTGCGCCCCGAAATACCTATAGGATGGATAGGCATTAGCCATAAGATATCCGTATGCAGGCTCTTAATCCTCTCCAGATCGCCGAAAATATCCATGAACGTCCCGTCAGCAGAATGATTTCTAGGAAAAACCTCATAAATAACTGCACTCTTCACCCAGTCCGGAGTATCAATAGCCACTACGGTAACCTCCTGTCACCAATTGCCAAAGGGCATATTGATTTATCGTTCCATGATTCTCCAGGTATCATCGCAAATACCACTTCCAGTATGGCCCAGTTCACTTACCCTTGGGTAAAGGTGATGTGGGGGTTCTATTGCCGCACGAACGTGCCGGAGCATTCAACCGGTAGCCGGCGGAAGCCAGTCGTCCGGCTGTGAGCCAGCCCATCTGCCGCCTTAAGGGACAATTGTCTTGTTCCGGTTAAGCGCATCATGCTTTCTCAAAACCTCAAGCAACTGCTGAATGTCGATGGCGTCACAAGTCCTCATATCCCGTCCCACAACTGTTGTAGCTCTCAGTATCGAGTTAATGACAGCTTCTTCCGTTGCTTCGACTGCTGCCAGGAAGAGCGCGGACATTGAATCGTTGGATACTACCTCGTTCCTAAGCGTAGGGGGACCGCTGTGGGGAATACGCGCTGCAGTGGAGAAAGCTATGAAGAAATCCCCTGAGCCGTTACTGCCAAAAAAACCGGTGCGGGCAAGTCCGAGGCTCACTCTTTTCGCCAGCCGCTGCAACTGCCTTTGATCAAGGGGAGCATCGGTAGCCACGACCACCATTACTGATCCGTCGAGGCTTTCAGAGCCTTTCATTTCAGGCGTGTCGTAGCGCAGCGTGTCGTAGTGCAAATCACGTCTGAACGCGTAGCGACCCAGCTCTCGTCCTACGGGAGCGCCGTTTATTGTGAGGATCCCTCCGAAGTTGGTTTGCACCAGCACACCTATGTTATAGCCACCAAGGTTGGAAGGGAGCGGCCGCGATGACGTTCCTATACCGCCTTTCCAACCCATACAGGAACTCCCCGTGCCTGCACCGACTGACCCTTCCTCTACCAGCCCTGGCGCGGCCTTTGCGATTGCCTCGAATACGTGCTCTTTCCTGACGTGGCGGCCTTGGATGTCATTGAGTATGCCGTCGTTTACCTCTCCCACAACCGGGTTGACTGTGCCTGTACTGATACCGATCCCAGGATTGCTCCTGAGGGACCACTCGATCAGCGCATCAGCCACAAGCGGGGCGCAGAGAGTATTGGTCAGCGCTATAGGAGTCTCCAGGTTACCGAGTTCGTTCGCCTGGTGCAAGCCTATAGACTTGCCGAATCCGTTGAAAACATATGAGGCTGCAGGGACTTTCTCTTGGAACAGGTTGCCGTCATGCGGGAGAATTACAGTTACACCGGTCCTGACAGGGCCTTTGCCCGGAACCAGTCTTCCTTCACCTTCTATCAGGGTCACATGGCCGACCTTCACGCCCTGGACATCCGTGATTGCATTCCACGGGCCGGGCATGAATATCCCGATGTCGATTCCGATCTCCCTGGCACGTGGCCTGGAATCATTCATACTTTGCGCCTCTTCCCAGAATAATCTGCACGATCGTTTCCATGGAAACATATTCCTCATGAACATGAAGAATCCTTCTTTAGCTGGTCTGAGATACCTTGAAGAATGCATTGCTAATCGCATGTCATTTTTGAGGTCAAATAGTGATTCATAATACTAAAGATTGTGCTATAATCTATTATGTTCTATATTTTCGCAATAACGGCCAAACACGTTAGAGAGTCATCATCTATTCACTGCTCTGTTCTTATTGAAAAAGAGATTTCTTGAACCTAGTAACGCGCTAATTCACTTCGATCCGGCCCTAAGGTTGTGTATCCAAACCGTAAAAAATCAACTTTTGGAGGTTATCATGAATGCATTTCCTAAACTCCATAAGTATGACGGATTAGGCCTTGCCGAACTGGTACGAACTAAACAGATCTCACCCGCTGAGTTAGTTGAATATACCATAGCTCGAATTGAGACGTATAACCCCAAGATTAATGCAGTAATACACAAAATGTATGATAAGGCTCGAAAGGCTGCAGAAAACAAATTGCCGGAAGGCACCTTCATGGGAGTTCCTTTCCTCTTAAAGGATGCAACGGATACTGTAGAAGGAGAACCCACAAGCTCAGGTACTAGTATTCTACGGAATATCCCTCGATTACGAGATAACGAAATTGTGCAACGCTACCGGGCTGCGGGTTTAATCTTCCTTGGAAAAACGAACGTGCCGGAATTCTGTCTATTGCCATATACCGAACCAAAAGCCTTTGGCCCAACCTGTAACCCGTGGGATCTAACTCGCACTGCCGGTGGTTCCAGTGGTGGTTCCGCTGCTGCAGTTGCCGCTTGCCTGGTTCCTCTGGCAGGAGGCACCGATGGCGGT
>JAAZEW010000261.1 GCA_012512055.1 Bacillota bacterium
CCCCTGCCGCCTGTGCGCTCCCTCTTGATAGATGCGAACATCCCATCTTCGATGGCGGACATCAGGTTGATCTCAGCTACTCTCTCCAGCATGGAAGTGGCTTTTGCCAACACTTCATTTGCCCTTTTCTCCATGATTCCGTCTTTCTTGTATGTAATTTCTTGTCTCAGGTGCCTTGCATTGTTCATCACGTATCTGGCATTTTCTATTGCCAGGTACCTGTCCTGCAAATGCGGAGTGTGTACGTGCTCAGTCAGAATCCCCAGGAGTTGGATAGTCTGGCCGGAGATGACTCCTGCAAGGTTAAACATTGCATCCATAAGGTGTCCCTTGAATATGTTGCCTGTCATATGCTTGGTGGGAGGCATATACTTAAGCGGTGCGTCAGGAAAAATCATCCTTGCCATTTCAGCTTGAGCAAGCTCATAGAGAAACCCGTCGGTCATGTCAGGATCCATTTCATAAGCGTGGCCCAGCCCAATTTGCCCGGGAGTGAGCCCTGAACGTAACGCCAGGGCTTCATTTATGAATTGAGATGCCAGTACAGTATGGGCTTCCTCGTATGCATCAGCGGTGGTCAGGTAATTGTCTTCGCCCGTATTGATTACGACACCGGCATAAGCATTGATCATCCTGGAGAAATGCTGGTCGACAAAGGTTCTTTGCATGTTTATATTTCGGAACAAAATGCCGTACATTGCGTCGTTAAGCATCATATCAAGACGTTCCAGCGCGCCCATGGCTGCGATCTCAGGCATGCATAATCCTGAGCAGTAGTTGACGAGACGTATGTAACGTCCGCATTCCCTACCTGCCGCATCCAAGGCCTCTCTCATTATTCTGAAGTTGGCCTGGGTTGCGTAGGTTCCGCCGAATCCTTCGGTTGTGGGGCCATAAGGCACGTAATCCAGAAGGCTTTGACCCGTGCTTCGTATAACCGCAATTATATCAGCTCCGCACTTTGCTGCAGCTTTCGCCTGAATTACGTCTTCGTGGATATTCCCGGTAGCCACTATTACGTAAAGGTAAGGCGGAATGCTTGAATTGCTCCCTGTGATTAAGCGCTCTCGTTCAAGCCTTCGCCCTTTAATATAAGAGCACACGCGAGTTGCCTCATGTTCAATTACCCGCCTTACGGCCTCATGGTCGGACCGGGGTATTCGGTCAAGACTGACCTTCTCAGAGCATATGGCATTTGCAAGCTCAGACAGGGATGCGCCTTGGTGAAGCATAGCTGAACCGATCCAGCAGGCTATGCCGTCTTCCAGCAAGCCAGCAGCTTGAGCTTGATCGACAACGATGTTAGGCAATGGCACATCGTTCTCGTCTACGCCATTTAGACCCAGTAACCTGAGAACCGTTCTTTCAATGGATGTAGTCGTGTACGCATCTATTGTTGGTTGAATACCATCTGCAATCCTCGCTGCAGCGGATCTTGCCCGGTCCACAAGAGCCATGTCTATATCAAGTCTCGTCATGCAACACCGTCCCCTTCTATGTCGTCTCCTGCTGTTTCGCGATAACCGGGCAGATTACGAGTTTTACCTGCAACTACATCAAAAACGGGAATATGCTTGACTGCCTTAGCCACTGCATCAAGTAGTGTTTCTGCATCAAACACCCTGCCGTCAGGTGAAACAGGGTTAGTCGTTATGGCTCGAAGATCTATCTTGCTCAACACTCGAATTCTTCCGCCTCTCGACTTAAACACAGAGAAATCTCGATATGTGGCAAGAATCCGTGTAGCGTCACTCACGACTACCGTTGAACCTTGTACCTTCCTAGTAGCTGCCAAATCCCTCATAAGATTTCCCGGAAGAGCCCCGCCCAAGATAATCGTGCTGCCCGGTCCCGGCAATTGCCTGATGATTTCAGGTGCGGATACAAGCACGCTTTTGACTTTCAGCTCCTCAACATGCTTGCCCGTGGCAGCAGATGAGATTATTACTACATCCCGGTTTGTCAAAGATTCCGGGTCCAAGCTTTGTCTATATGGATCTGACCACTCGGGAGAAGTGAGGATTTCAACTACATGGGCTGTTCGGGAAACTACGCCTTCAAGCGTCGCTGCGACTACCGCCCCCGTGGATAAAATCGTCGCATCCGCCAGAGACGGAGCAGACGAGAACCTTCTCCCTGCAGCACCGTCAATGACAACCAGCTCAGCTCCTAAGTGACGCATAAGCTCCGTGACGGTCTTGACTACTGAGGCCTTGTTGCCGCTGGCAATTTCGATGGTGCCGGGGGAGTTGACTCTGTAGATGATGAGCCTTCCCAGGACGGTCACGTGCTTAGTTTTTATAAGGGGCTCCAAAGACAGAGACGCGCTCATGGCAAGTTTCTCTGCTGTGGCGACAAGCGCCCCTCTCTGCACCTCAATTCTTGGCTTCGGAAGGCAGGTCACAGCATCCAGTTTCTCCCCGTCGCGACCTGAAGATGCGACTCCTATCCGTATTCCAGAAGCTTGAGCCCGTTTGATTATAGCGTTTAGTGCAACGGTTTTCCCTGAATTCTTCGCAAGGCCTACAACTGCAATGTTATTGGCCCCGGAGAAAACCACCGTATCTATGGGTTGCTTTGTGTCATCACGGCCTGGTGTGACCGCGATCTTTGCGCTGGAGGCGCTCAGGTTCAATGCTTACACCCTCCCCGTGGAGAAGAGATGCCACACCCATGGAAGTCTTTTCTTTGTCATTGCATATTGAGCAACTGCTGCACCATTCACTCTTGTAGTCTTCAGGCTCTGTGTAGACGCTAATCACACCTTCGTAATTCCTCAACGCGACTTTATTGTGGCTTTGAGAAATCAGATAAGTAGGGCTCACCGGGATCTTCCCTCCCCCTCCCGGCGCATCCACTACAAAGGTAGGTACTGCCAGGCCTGAAGTGTGCCCGCGCAAATGCTCAATGATCTCTATTCCCTTAGACACCGGAGTCCTAAAGGACGCAAGTCCTACAGACAAGTCACACTGATAAATGTAGTAAGGCCTTACTCTGATTTTCAGCAATCCCTGAACAAGCTTTTTCACGATGAACGGACAATCATTAATTCCTCTTAACAATACAGACTGGTTCCCAAGGGGAATTCCTGCGTCTAGAAGGAGCTCGCATGCGTGCCTTGATTCATCCGTAATCTCGTTAGGGTGGTTAAAATGGGTGTTTATCCATAAGGGATGATATTTCTTCAGCATAGAGCAGAGGCCAGGTGTTATTCTCTGAGGAAGCACTACCGGGGTTCTTGTCCCGATACGGATGATTTCCACATGTTCAATGGATCTAAGCGTGCTCAGAATGTATTCAAGGACATGGTCTTCAAGGATGAGGGGGTCTCCGCCTGATACGAGCACATCTCTGACTGTCTCGGTTTGCCTGATATAGCCGATTGCCCTGTCTATGTCGTCCCGTGTGACAGGTTCATCCTCATGCCCTGCCAGCCTTCTTCTGGTACAGTGGCGGCAGTACATGGAGCAGAAGTTAGTGACCAAGAAGAGAACTCTGTCGGGATATCTGTGCGTAATGTATCTAACAGGTGAATCCTCATCTTCGGCCAGTGGATCCACCATATCATGGGGAGTTGCTATCAGTTCCTTGGCCGTAGGTACTCCCTGTCTCCTGATAGGGCATTTAGGATCATCAGGAGACATCAAGCTTACGTAGTATGGGGTTATTGCCATCCGAAACCGGGTAAGGCATTGTCCTATGCCTTCTTCTTCATCAGCAGTCAGATGAAGAGCGTTTTTTAGAGTCCGGACGTCTCTCACCCTGTTTTGCACTTGCCAATGCCAATCATTCCATTGGCTGTCATCGACCTCTTTCCAGAGGGGGATCTCTCGGAAATGCCTCATGTCAATGCCATCTCCTTCTTATAGTTACGACACTGCCCACCTCTCGAGAAACATCTTCATGAGCACAGGGCTTTCTCTGAGCACAGAGAGCGCGATTTCGGCATGGCCTTTTGTATAACCATTTCCGATTATCATATTTACGTCCTTCCCAATGCCTTCCGCGCCAAGGGCGGCAGATGTGAAACTTGTCGCCATGCTGAAAAAGTAAACCACTCCCCCGTCCCTTGTAGCCATTATAGAAGCCATTTCAGTTCCTGGGATATTCACACAGTTAATGGTGACATCGGCCAGGCGCCCTGAAGTGAGTTCTTGCACCTTTTCATAGACTTCCAAGGGTTTCGTGGCATCCAAGGAGAAAACGTGATCTGCAAGGCCTGATTCGACTATGCGATCATGACTGGCCTGACTGTGTCCCATCCCTAAGACTTGGCCTGTGACTCCCGCTCTCTTCTTAGCTTCGTAAAGACACAGAAGCCCCGACTTTCCGCCTGCGCCGATAATCAGTACAGTGTCACCGGGTTTTACAAGTCTTGCAGTTTGAGCAGGCGCTCCTGCTACATCAAGCACCGCAAGGGCAAGAGCAGGAGGCATGTCAGAGGGAAGCTTAGCATAGATTCCGCTTTCAAACAGGATCGCTTGACCTTTGATCCTTACCTGATCTTGGTCCTGGCGGATCTCAAGAA
>JAAZEW010000262.1 GCA_012512055.1 Bacillota bacterium
CAGTCTGTTCGTCCAGCACTACCTTTCTCTTGGGAGTATTGCGTTCCAGCACATTGCCGTTGGCATCCTCGACTCTGAGAATTGCTATAGGTTCGGCTTTGATACCCTGATTAGCAAAAACAGCATAGGCTGACGCCATTTCCAGTGGAGTGACCCCACGAGTTAACCCTCCGAGCACAAGAGAGAGGTTCATATCATTAAGGCGTCCTGATTCCACCAGGCTTGTTATCCCCTGGGATTTTGCCGCCTTAATTGCGTTGGATACCCCTATTTGATCCAAAAGCTTCACAGAAGGGACGTTAATAGAGTCTTCGAGGGCTTTACGAACCGTGACAGGGCCGCGGAATGTCTTATCATTGTTTACCGGTGCCCACGGTTCCGCCTGTCCGGGGATAACAAACTCTATGGGCGAATCGTCGAGCATAGTTGCAGGAGTATACCCTGCTTGCAGTGCTGCAGTGTAAACAAAAGGCTTGAATGCCGAACCCGGTTGCCTGTAAGACATGACAGCCCTGTTAAACTCATCCTCGCCCCTGCCTCCTACCATTGCCCTGATGTAACCTTCGCGTGTATCCAATACAATCATGGCTGCCTGGGGCTGGGTAAGCCCTTTTGCATCCTGGTCTCCTTTTGGCAGGTTGGAAATAAGGATTTGATTAGCAAGGGTCTGAAGTCTGAGATCCAGGGTTGTGTAGATCTTCAGGCCTCCTTTGTATACTGTCTCATGGCCGTACTTCGCTATAAGCTTATCGCGGACGTAGTCAACGAAATACGGGGCCACCTGCTTGGAGGCTCTGGGCTCAATTACGCCGAGGGGTGCCTCCATGGCGGCTACGGCTTCCTGGTCTGATATGTATCCCAGAGTTGCCATGCGTTTTAGCACAGTGGCACGGCGGTTCTTGGCAGCATCAGGGTGCTGGGTGGGGGAGTAGATGTATGCGTTGCGTATGATACCGCCGAGAAGCGCTGATTCAGGCAGGTTCAGGTAGCGAACGCTCTTGCCGAAATACCCTTGAGCTGCAGCTTCCACTCCGTAGACCGCTTGACCGGGAAAAAAATAGACTTCATTCAGATATAATTCGAGGATTTGATCCTTTGTATAAGTGCGTTCCAGTTGGATAGCGTACAGAAGTTCTTGGAGTTTCCTTGTCCATGTTCTTTCATGGGTGAGGAAGGCATTCTTTGCAAGCTGCTGGGTGATAGTGCTTCCGCCTTGCACAATTCTCCCTTCACGGATGTCTACGAGGAAAGCCCTGAGTATTCCCGCGAAGTCCACACCGTGATGATCGCGGAATTTCCAATCTTCAACTGCGATGACTGCATCTTGCAACTCTTTAGGGATCTCAGAGAGCGGTACCCATACTCGATTCTCAACATATAGTCGGGAAATGAGTTTGTTGTTCACATCATATATTCTCGTGGCCTCAATCGGCTTGTACTCGAAATCTTCCAGTGCAGGCATGTTCTTTAGCGCTGCCGAGATTACACCGATTAGGACCCCGGATCCAATGCAAAGAACAAAGATTAGCCCGATAGCCAGGATTGACAGGATACGGCCAACACCTTTCGACATCTATGATGCCTCTCTTTCCTGCTGAGCATTTTCCAGGAGCTGTCTGCTTAACTATTAGAGATAATTATACCACAGCAGTTCCAGTTTGCGTCAACTCAGTCGGGCGAAACGCCCCGTTCATACGGTTTGGCCCGGTTGCGTATTTCAATGCGGTAGCTGCTGGAAGATATTCCACGCGGGGAAAGATGAAGGCAACCTAAGGTTGGGCAGTCGAAAGTCAATACAGGCATAGCATGCGATGAGAATAGCCAGGGTCGCCATTAAGAGAGCTGCATCAGCGCTAATACCCGGTGGGGTAATGCCGCCGAGTGCGCTGTTTGTGGAATCGTCCGTCCTGCGCCGGGCGGATAACGCATAAAGCCGTATTGCCCTGCCCGTCCGGGAGGTGAGCCGAGCTGCCGAGTGACAAGACTCCTTCGCCAGCCGCCAGGCGGCTACGAGATTATGGCAGGCGATCCGTCCCAAACCCTCCAGAGTCAGCCAAGAAGGGGGCGCCCAGTGAAATGCTCCGGTGGCGAGTCCCACCAGGCATGCTACAGCGCCGAGGCCCAGAGTGACGAAGGCGCTCACTACATCATTGGTATTCCAAAAAGAGAGGTTGTCCTGGATCGCAGCGAAAGCATTAGTACCCCATGCCTGAGCTGAGGACGCCGCCAATTTTTGAGGGATAAGTCCGGGCAGAAGTCCGATTCCCACCATGACTATGGCAAGTATCACCATGGATACATGGAATCTCCGGGATTCGCATTCTGAGATTTCCACTTTGGCAGGTCTTCCCAGGAAAATTAGGTAGTACAGCTTGGCAAAGGACGTGGCTGTGCCGACTCCTACCAGTACAAACAACCTCTCCGCCCAAACCATCAAAGGCAAGCCTGTTTCAGAGGCTGCAGTCACTGCGTGATGGAGAATGGTTTTGCTGGCATAGCCATTAAGGCCTGGTGCGCCGATAATACCTAAGACTGCAAGAAACACAAGGACTGCAGTAACCGGGAAGCTACGTAGCAAACCGCCTAAGTTATAGAGATTCGTCTCTCCGGTGCGAACATAGATAACACCGACACCCAAAAACAAGGCTGCTTTAAACAGAGCGTGGTTGATAACATGGTAAATTGCCCCAATAAGGCCAAGCCCGCCTGCATTCCCCAGGGAAAGGCAAATACCCAGCCCCAGGATGATGTAACCCATCTGACTTACGCTGTGGTACGCCAAGAGCCGCTTGGCATCGCTTTGCAGGAGCGCGGCAATTACCCCGAGCAACATCGTGCAACTACCCAGGACAGTCAGGGCATACCCTATCCAAGCTGTCGTGTTTCCCCACTGTAAACCCCAACCGGCCAGTTCTCCGGCGCGAATGAGGCCATAGGCCCCCACTTTGATGAGGAGCCCGGACAAAAGGGCGCTGGCCGGGGTGGGCGACACTGAGTGGGCATGAGGCAGCCAGAGATGCAAAGGCACCATACCTGCTTTGATCCCGAATCCGGCTATGATTGCAGCCAGGCCCCATGCGAAGATCCGGGGCTCAACGGGAGGGATGGAACCTCTGCCCAGGGCAGGTAAGCCATTTGCAGCCGTTGTGATGAACACAATCCCCAAGGCCAAGAGGAGTCCTCCGAAGATACTGAAAAACAGGTAGAAATACCCGGCGCGGATTGCCTCCTCATTCCGGCGATGGATGACCCAAAAGTACGAAGATATAGTCATCAGTTCAAAGAAAAGGAGCATAGTGAAAAGGTCTCCGGCCAGAAAGACTCCGAGAACCGCTGACAGCGTCAAGAGCGTAGAGATGTCAAAGCTCCTGGCTCCACCCTCCTTTTTCATGTATTCCGGCGTGTATATGGAGACTGCCCACCACAGAAATGCAGCCAGGAGTACAAACACGCAAGAGAGGATATCAGCTTGAAAAGTCGGGGAGTACGGACCGGAAAACGGCAGAGTGCAGGTTAACTGCTCACCCCGGAACACGCCTCTCAGCCCCCAGCCTGCGAGAGTAAGAGTAACAGAGCCAGCGATAAAAGGCATATTAACATCCTTGTCGCCAACGACAAGCAAGGCGAATGCTCCCAAAAGAGGGATAGAGGGAAGGAGTATGAGCAACATAGAACTTGACCTCCTTACTTTAGAAGAACCGGTTTACGACAGCGTCGACTCCGGGCCAAACCAGTCCTGGGCAAAGGCCAATCAACAGTGCAATCCCTGCCAAGAGTAAAGCAGGGACCAACATGAGGCGTGCTTCGAGTTCTTTCTTGGCAACAGGCTGGCACATCTCCCCGGTAAAGGCAGTTACCACCGTGGGAATGAAGCAAAATGCATTGATCATACCGCTGCCGATTAACACCAGCGCCAACGGTGATTTCCCCCAGGCTACACTGCCTTTCATCAAGTAGTATTTGCTCCAAAAGGTATTAAGAGGCATCATCCCGATCATACCCAGGGATGCGATGCCGAAGGCAGTCAGAGTTCCGGGCAACTGCCGGCCGACCCCGCTCATCTCACTGACGTTTACCTTGCCGGTCTGTTTGGCAATGATTCCTGCGCCAAAAAAGAGAGTTACCTTCAAAGTCGAGTAGCTGATCATATGGAGTATCGCTCCGGCCAACCCCCAGGGGCAAAGGGTGAAAGCGCCAAGAAGAATATATGAGAGCTGACTAATGGTATGATAAGCCAACCGTCGTTTCAGGACATCCTGCTGTGTGGCAATGATAACCCCTGTTAAGATTGTAAAAGCGGCTACCCAGGGGAGGATGTGACTCAGGGCGAGCTGTCCCATAAGCTCGTGACCGAAGACGGAATACACTACCCGCAAAATTCCGTACACACCGGAATAAACCACTGCAACGGCATGCAAGAGAGCGCTTATGGGAGTAGGGGCGACCATGGCTTGAGGCAACCAGCGATGAAGAGGCATTATCGCTGCCTTTACACCGAATCCGGCTATGAACAGCGCTAACAGCCAACCCAATCCAGGACCAGGGCCGACATCTGCCAGAAGGGCTCCTCCTCCAAAATCCAGGTTGCCTGTCAGGCTGTGGGTGATGACTATAGCTATTAAGATAGCCCCTGCGCCGGACAGGCTGTAGACAATGTACTTAGTGCCGGCGCTCATAGCTTCTTCTGTGCGCTCATGTATGACCAAAGGGTAGGTGACTAAGGTGAGCAGCTCATAGAACAAATAGAGAGATATCAGGTTACCGGAAAAAGCCACTCCCAGTGTCACACTGAAAGCGAAGAGAAAATAGGTGTAGTAGGCCTGCTGTCTTTCTTCTCCCGCCATATATCCAAAAGAGTAGACCGCAGCAAAGAGCCACAGCGTGGAAGCAATTAGCCCGAACACTACCCCTAAAGGATCCGGGTATAGGCTCCACACCAAGCCTCCGGTAGTACCTGCTATCCTTATAGTCCGGCCGGCAAGCACCGCCCCTGCCACCCGCCAGCTAAAGAATGTGCCGACAGCGGAGGAACTCAGTGCAACTACGTTACGGAGGCGGCTGCCGCACCGAGGCATCAAGGCTATAAGTAGCCCTCCCACCGCGCCGCTCAGCAGTGCCAAAACCAGATCGATCATATGCCAAATCCTCCTCGCACACGCTTACTTGAGCACACACCTACTTGAGCACACCTACTTAACCACGAAACCGTTGAACTTGTCCTGTAACTGCAAATTTCGTCGAAGACGGCAACCGATTTTTGCGATTCAAGCGAACTGCGGTGACATAATATGGGAGACATCAACAGTCTCAACCACACTCACTTAAGCACACGCCCACTTGAACATATACCTACTTAAGTACACCCACTTAAGCACATGTATACCCGAACATACGCTTACTTGATCACTAAGTATGAGTTCATGAGGCCGTTGGACTTCTCCAGTAATCGCCGGTTTCGCCGAAGACGTCGGCCGGTTTTTGCGATTCGGGCGGGCTGTGTTAACATAACATGGGAGACATCAACGGTCTCATGGAGATCTGCTTAGAAGTTCAACTGCAGCCCTACCCGCCAGCTCGAGAAAAGGCCCTGGTGCAATGCCAAGGATTACGACCCCGGCTGCCAAAAGAATTAACGCAATTCTCTGTGGGGCGCCGGGATCCTGGCCATCTATAGCGCGGGCCTGCTCAAAATAGGCTGTTCGAATAATAGGGAAAAGGTAAGCTGCTGCCAGCACGCTCCCGGCTACGATCACCAGAGGAGCTAATGTGCTCCCTTCAGTCAGGCTGCCGGCGAGAAGATGCCATTTGCCGACGAAGCCTGAAAACAACGGTATACCGACCATGCCCAGGCTACCGATGGTGAAAGCAGCCATGGTTATGGGCATTTTCTCACCAATACCGGCCATTTCACTGATTCGAGTGATACCCGTAGCTCCGATGATGGCTCCTGCTGCTAAAAATAAGCCTGACTTGATTACAGCGTGGCTGGCTATGTGAAATAGGGTACCTGTCAGGCTATGGACATTAACGTGCCCGAGTCCCAAGAACACATATCCCACCTGTGCAACAGTGGAAAAAGCCAACCTGCGTTTGAGCTCATCTTGAGCCATGGCGAGAAGGGACCCGGCGATAATCGCGACCATGCCTAAAAGTGCCACTATCCGGTCAAGAGCGAATTCTCGTATCAGAGTGGCGCCGAATACACTGTATAAAACCTTAATAAGACAAATCATATACCCCTTGACTGCCAGGCCTGACAAAATGGCGCTGGCAGGTGATGGGGCTGTGGAGTGAGCGTCAGGAAGCCAGACGTGGAGAGGGAAGAGGGCGGATTTCACGCCAAAGCCAACCAACAGAAAACCGGCTGCAATCCACACTACATGGGGATAGTCCTGCCAGATCCGGCCCAGCTCAAGGGAGGCAAAGCCCATATTCAGATGCCCGGTGATAATGTAAAGAAAGCCTATACCGCCCAGTATGAGAGCGGAGCCCAGGGTTGCCAAGATCAGATAATTGAAAGTGGCTTCGGCTGCGCGAGGATGTCTACAGGAACTCACCAGGCCACAGCAGCTCAGGGTAGCTACCTCCACCAAAACAAAAACGTTGAAAAGATCATTGGTAACAGCCATACCTGCCAGGGATCCTACGAGCAACAGGTAAAGCACGTAGAACCGGGCGGTTCGCACTGAACCGCCGACTTCATGGGCCATGTTGGCAACCGTGGAGAGGGCCACAGGCAGACTGATACCTGATACCAGCAATAGGAAGAATGCGCTTAAGCTGCCTACCACGAGTTCTATACCCCACGGAGCAGGCCGGCCTCCCATACTGTAAATGATGGGAATCCCATTCTTCGCAAGAACAAGTGAGCCCAGATATCCCGCGCCCAGGACACCCAGAGCCAGGACGGATATGACGAGACTCTCCACGAGCCTTATCCGACGTGCGAAGGTGGACAAGACAAATGCGACAAATAAAGGAGCAATGACGACAAATACAGGTAAGTTAGATACGATGGTTGCCGTCATCTCTATGTCACCTCACGCTTCATCTCCGCTATGCGCCGGGCATCAGTGGTGCCGTAAGATTGATATAACCTGATGATCAGTGCCAGGGCGAAAGCGGTCACGCTGACACTGACTACTATGCCGGTCAACATAAGGGCTGATGGAACCGGGTTTATATACAAGGCCTCAGGGTTTGACTGACGAAGTATAGGCACCGCACCTCCTCGGATGTTCCCTGCTGCGATGAACATTAGGAAAATAGCACTTTCCATGATGTTAATCCCTATCAGCTTCTTAAATAAATTGGAGCGAGTGAGTACGGTGAAAGCGCCTATAAGAAACAAGATTACGGCTGCAAAGTACGGATAGTTGATGATGAGCTTATCCAGCAGAGTCTTCATGACTCTTCCTCCATCATGGTAAAGAACAATGTAATCATTGTACTTGCCACTCTTATGCCAACTCCGAGGCCGATTAGGGAGATTAATCCTCCCGAGGAGAGGGTTCCGAGGGTTCCCAGGTCAATTCCTGCCAGCTTGTTGGCAAGAAACGGAGCTCCTTTGATTATGCCTACCATACCCATGATCCCGTACCAGAGTGTGCCATAGCTCTCAGTCAGAGTGGTGATTCTCTCCGGCATCTTGGCACGGCCCCTTTCAAGCCCATAGATGGTGGCAAAGGCAATGAACGCCAGTCCCACTACGATCCCGCCGGCAAAGGAACCTCCGGGGGAAACATGGCCATGAAAGATGACATACAACCCGTACATCTGTATGAAAGGCAGAAGCAATGCAGCTACGCGCTTCAGAATGAAATCCCTCACTGTCAGTCGCCCTTTCCTTCCGTCGTTTTCAGGGTAATGACCACTGCCAGAACCGCCGTAAACAACACAATTGTTTCGAACATGGTGTCATAAGCCCGGTAGTCAAGGACAATGGCTGTAATCATATTGAGGACTCCCGTCTCTTCCCAGGCATTTTCGATGTAGCGACGAGTCACTTGATTGTGGGCGGGATTGCCCGGCATTCCGTAGGGAGGCAACTCAGCCACAGCGGTAAGGATTATGAAGACAGCCAGCGCTGCAATGAGCAGTATTGGCAAAGCCCATAACCTCACTGTTACTCCTCCCTTCGACTCGTGCGAAAAATAGCCACCATCATCAAAACAGTCATGCCGATTCCCGCAGCAGCTTCGGTAATGGCAATATCAGGGGTGTTCATCTGCAGCCAAACCAAAGCCATAATCAGACTATAGGCTCCGTAGACAATGACTGCGTGCACCAAATCTTTGATAAAACACATGGCTAACGATGCAGCCACCAGGATCAGGAGCATGACCATGGTTCCGTAATCAACAGCAGTAAGCGCCACATGCTCACCCCTTAATCACTTTTGTGCCTTCTACGGGATGCACCCCGTGAATCAGGCCGGCTTTAGCTACCAGATGAGTCATGGTAGGATTGATTGTCCAAAACAGAAGTAGGGCAACCAGCAACTTGATATGCATAGCCCAATTGGGGCTTTGCAGCATAAGCCCCAGTCCTGCCAACCCCACACCCAGGGTATCCCCCATACCCACCCCGTGTAGGCGAGTATACGGATCAGGTAGGCGAAACAGCCCGAGGGTACCCAGCGCGAAAGCGCAAAAAGATCCTACAAACGAAAGATTCGATAAGAACCTAATCATGGGAAACCGCTTCCTCTCCTCCATCACCTTCGAACCCGCCAAGCTCCGGCAGCCTGAGTTGCCAATCACCGGGAGTCAGCACTCTGAGTATCCAGAGCCCTCCCACAAACGCGCACAATATGAAGACAAAAGCTACATCAATGAATCCATAGTCGCCTCTCATGAAGGCCATCAAGAGAATGATTACACTGACCTTACTACTAATAGCGTTTATGGAGAGCAGCCGATCAATGACTGTCGGACCGATAATCGCGCGCAGGAGTACGAACAGAATCAGCACCATGAGACCTACCAGTAGCCACAGCATGCTTCGACCTCCTCTCGCCCCACGATTCCAGATAGCTGATTTCACGAATGATCTGCCAATTGAATAGTTCGGCTGCTGTCTCTTCTGTAAGCGCATGGACAATGAATAGGCCTGTCTCAGGATCAATGTCAATACTTACAGTGCCGGGCGTGATAGTTATGCAGTTGGCCAAAAGCACCCTTCCCCAGTGGCTTTCAACAGGAGGCCTCATGACTACGAACACAGGCCCTACCGGCGGACTCGATAGCAAAATGGTTTTGGCGACCGCGATGTTGGATTGGATGATGAATCTGGTCAGAGTCAGAATGCAGTGGCCGAAGAGCAGCAGCTCTTCGACGGAAAGTAGATGGGGCAGTCTCGGGCCTAGTTCCTGCCAGAACCAAATAGTCAAAGCCGATAGTACAGCTCCGGCCAGAAGATGCTGAAGATCTACTTCTGCAGAGATTGCTAACCAAAATGCCAGTAGCAGAGCAAACAAGATTAGGGATCGCTTGCCCACTGTTACCCCCCTCAGCAGGGATTTCAATAAACTCACCCCGTCCATGATAGTGGTACCGAAACGTCCGGTTGCGAACGTTGCCATGCGAACGTTGCCAACAAAAAAAGCGCAGGCAAAGTCCCACCGGGGCTAAGACACAACGCTTGGACCACTCCTACGGGGTTAGCTGACGGGTTCGGGCACCCAAGTTGCCCTACCTGGTATGATGTTCCAGGATTCACCCCAATTAAGGGATCCCCCGTTTCCTTGAGAGGAATTCGGAGATAACGTGTATTTTGAGCTTTGACAAACCACAATTATAATTCTAACAGGAAAACTCCTGAAGTCAAGGGCAAAAAGCAGGCAGTGGAGGCGAGTCGTTGACGTTCGGAGTTGGCGTATGCTAAACTGAACCTATCTGACAGGGAGCTGCTACAGTCGGGAACAAGTGCAGGAACCACCTGTTGATATACGGTTTGAAGAACTGCACGTGACCAGAGAAGATATGCAATACCAGGAGGCGGAAGAATTGACGGTTAATGAGCAAATGGACGTTCTCAGAAGAGGATGCGCTGAGATCATCTCTGAGAAGGACCTTGAAAGCAAGCTGGAGAAGTCGATAAGAACAGGGAAGCCTCTCAGGGTCAAGCTGGGATTAGACCCTTCCGCTCCCGATATTCACTTGGGACACGCAGTAGTTCTCAGGAAGATGCGTGAGTTCCAGGAGCTGGGCCATGAAGTATTTTTGGTGGTAGGGGATTTTACCGGGCGTATCGGAGACCCTTCCGGCAAGTCTGAAACCAGGCCTCAGCTTACGATGGAGAAGATAATGGAGAATGCTAGGACTTATCAGGAACAGGCCTTCAAGATATTGGATCCTGCCCGCACCCATACTGTGTTCAATGGGGAATGGCTCTCCAAGCTTACCTTCGAAGACGTAATCAACTTGGCTTCCAAGTACACAGTAGCAAGGATGTTGGAGCGGGAAGAATTCCGTGGCAGATTCCACGAAGAAAGGCCTATCTACATACATGAGTTCTTCTACCCGTTTATGCAGGCGTACGATTCCATTGCTCTGGACATAGATGTAGAGCTCGGAGGCACTGATCAGAAGTTCAACATATTATTCGGGAGAACACTCCAGCGCGAATTTAATCAAGAGCCTCAGGTTGCAATCCTCATGCCCATACTTGTAGGGCTTGACGGCGTAAAGAAAATGAGCAAGAGCCTGGGTAATTACATAGGTGTTACAGAGGCTCCCCAGGAAAGCTACGGTAAGGTCATGTCCATTCCGGACGAAGTAATGATGACCTACTATGAGCTTGCGACTGAGCTTCCGGAGGACGAAGTCACAGGTATCGGTAAAGCGCTCGCTTCCGCCAAGTTGCACCCTCGTGACGCAAAGAGGAGGCTTGCCAGGGAGATTGTAGCCGTCTACCATGGCCGTGAGGCTGCCATCGAAGCCGAGGAGGAATTCGATACTGTCTTCCGTGACGGAGGCCTTCCCGAAAGTATCCCTGACATTGTAGTTTCTGCGGAACATCTTGCAGAAGGGAAAATATGGTGTCCTAAGCTGTTGGTTATGGCAGGCCTTGCAGGCAGCAACAGCGAAGCACGCAGGTTAATCGAGCAAGGCGCGGTAACTGTAGATGGCGAAAGAATACAGGATTCTACAGAGGATCTCGCTGTGCGCTCCGGCATGATCCTAAAAGTTGGCAAGCGCAAGTTTGCCAGGATTCAAGTAAGTTAACTTTGCCAGGATTCAGGCAAGTAAGCTAATAAGCCTTTTCTTTTCCCGCACTCCAATGAATATGATCTAGTATGTAGGTTCGCCTGCACGTCTACTGTTTGCTGGCGCATAATCCTGTTGCAGATAGCACAGCCTGCCAACGCTTGTATAGGCATCACCCCAAATCCAGCAAACATACGGGTGGGTTCAATTGGAACGAGGCGTGCGAAAAGCACGCCACCCCCTTCCAAAGGAGCATTGACCGGCGGCCACGACGCCGACACCTTGTTATCTGTAGGAGGAAGGGCGCAACGACGCTATGCGCTACGCTTAGATGCTGAATGAAGGAGGCAGGAGGCTGGGAGGAAATGGCGGGGTTCTACCGATGGTCCGGGGGTCTCTTCCCACGCCCCTGGTGGGTGGATTTGGGAAATTGGCTGGCCACGCTACTTCGTGGAATGAGACAAATACCAAGAGCTTCGGGGTTTAGCGTCAGCAGATACCCAAGGTATTCCAGGAAGCGGAAAACGGACTCTATGTTTTCTGCCAGGCGGTCAGGTTTTTCTACACCGAGATTACGCGCGCCCCGAGCCGGTTGGGGCGGAATGTCCTCAAAGCCCCCAAGGCGGGGGCCGGTATTCGTCCGAATTCTCTTGCTGGCTGTCTTAGGAATAGTGATTTTTGCCATAATAGACTGGCGTCTACGGCCTACCCTTCACCAGTTGGCTACAGCCAGAGCCAGAGTCCTTGCAACGGAAGCGGTGACGTCCGCTGTCGCCTTAGAAATTGCAGAAGGCATAAGATGGGAAGACCTTTATGCGCTTCGGCCTGACAGCGCCGGAAAAGTCGTTCTTGTTCAGCCGAATACAGGGGAGATTGACAGGCTGACTTCAAAAGTGACCCTAAGAGTACAAGAATACCTGAACAAAATCAATGAGACGAGAATCAGAATCCCTCTGGGTCAAATTCTCGGGACTCATGTTCTTGCGAACGTAGGTCCCAGAATTGTCATATCAATAACCCCTATAGGCACTGTCACCACAAGGATACTCAGTGATTTTGAACAGGCGGGCATAAACCAGATTCGTCATAAGATCTACCTTGAAGTCACTGCACATATGCAAGTCATTGTCCCTATGGTGGTGGCAACAGACGACATAGTTGCGCAGGTTCCCATAACCGAGGTTTTGATAATGGGAGACGTCCCCGAGACTTACATTCAGGTCGAAGGAAAAGGGTTTAAAGACTTGTTTCCGGCAGAATAAAAAGACAGCCCCGATTTGCTCCGGGGCTGTCTTTGCTGTCTTTGATTTATTCCGAGACCGCTTCTTGACGCAACTTGCGTATTGGGCAGGCCATGCCTGACATGGCTTAATAGTCCATGCCTCCCGGAGGATATGGCGGCATAGGCGGCTCTTCCTTAGGCACATCAGTTATCAGTGCCTCAGTTGTCAGAAGCATTGACGCGATACTTGCTGCGTTCTGCAAGGCAAACCTGGCTACCTTCACCGGGTCGGCTATGCCTGCCTTCAGGAGATCCACGTAAGTCTCAGTTATCGCATCAAAGCCGATACCGGGCTTTTTCTGGTTCTTAACGCGCTCAAGGACAACTGACCCTTCCAGGCCTGCATTATTCGCGATCTGGCGGAGGGGTTCTTCAAGCGCTCTCTTAACAATCCGTACACCAACTCTCTCATCACCCTCGGCATCGACTTTGTCAAGTTCGGGAGCGATGTTAACGTAAGTGGTGCCTCCTCCGGGGATTATGCCTTCCTCCACTGCTGCGCGGGTTGCTGATAAGGCGTCTTCCACGCGGTGCTTCTTCTCTTTGAGTTCAGTCTCAGTTGAAGCTCCGACTTTGATTATCGCTACACCGCCTGCCAGCTTAGCGAGGCGCTCCTGAAGCTTTTCACGGTCATAGTCAGAGTCTGAGTCTTCAATCTGCTTCTTGATCTGAGCGATACGCCCCTTAATCTTTTCAGCGTCTCCGTGTCCTTCCACGACGGTAGTGCTTTCGCGGTCAATCTTCACTGTCTTTGCCTGGCCCAGCATGTTAAGATCCAAGTTCTCCAGTTTTATGCCAAGATCTTCAGAGACAAATGTCCCACCTGTAAGGACAGCGATATCCTCCATCATAGCCTTTCTTCTGTCACCGAATCCCGGTGCTTTGACCGCTGCTACCTGGAGTGTTCCTCTTATCTTGTTAACCACCAGAGTCGCCAGGGCTTCGCCTTCGACGTCTTCAGCGACAATAACGAGAGGCTTCCCTGCCCGAGCCACTTTTTCAAGGAGTGGAAGAAGGTCGGCCACTGCAGTGATTTTCTTCTCATACAAGAGGATATAAGGATCGTCAAGGACGGCTTCCATTGCCTCGGTATTGGTTACGAAGTAAGCTGAAATGTAGCCTTTGTCGAACTCCATTCCTTCGACTTTTTCAACAGTCACTTCAATACCTTTGGATTCCTCAACCGTAATTACGCCGTCTTTGCCCACAAGGTCCATTGCTTCAGCGATCATCTGGCCAACGTCGTAATCATTGCCGGATATTGCTGCGACGTTTGCTATGTCTTCCTTACCTTCAACAGGTATGGCAGCTTTCTTGAGTTCTTCGACTGCTGCTGCCACTGCCTTGTCAATACCCTTCTTTATGAACATGGGGTTTGCGCCTGCTGCAACGTTCTTCAGGCCTTCCGAGACAATTGCCTGAGCGAGCACAGTCGCAGTGGTAGTGCCGTCACCTGTAACATCATTGGTCTTAGATGCGACTTCCTTACAGAGTTGAGCTCCCATATTCTCATATGGATCCTCTAGTTCAATTTCCTTAGCCACGGTTACGCCGTCTTTAGTGATAGTAGGAGACCCGAATTTTCGCTCGAGGACAACATGCCGTCCTCGCGGGCCGAGAGTTACCTTTACAGCAGAGGCTACCTTGTTTACGCCCCTCTCCAGGGCTCGTCTGGCTTCCTCACTGAAAGCGAGCTGTTTAGCGCCCATTGTATGTATACCCCCTCTTCAACAATGGTTAGATTACCTAATTGCAAGAATGTCACTTTGGCGGAGGATCATATACTCTTCCCCGTCAATCTTTATCTCGGTTCCGCCGTACTTGGCAAAGATCACCTTATCACCGGGTTTAACGTCCATTGGCGCTCTTTCACCACTATCCAGCAGTTTGCCCGGACCGACTGCGATGACTTCGCCCTCCTGAGGCCGCTCTTTGGCGGTATCAGGCAACACGATTCCGCCTTTAGTGCGTTCTTCTTCAGTACTGGGTTTGACCACTACTCGATCTTCCAACGGCTTTACCACTCGCTATACCTCCTTTAGGTGGAAATTTAGCACTCACCAAAGGAGAGTGCTAACAATTTGATTCAATATTACTAAACCTGGCCAAGAGTTGTCAATAGGCTGATTCGCAAATTCCTCAAAAAACGCAGATCTTTTCCTTTTCCTATGTCCGGGCCTCTGTTCACCTGTCAGCCATCCGTCCAGCTTGCCAGTGCTTCCAGGACATGCAGCAATTCCTCTTCACTGGAAATGGGTATCCCCACTTTTAGATCGTCCAATTCTCCCGGGGGGAGGTTGGATGCTTTGATTCTTGTTGCGCTTTTCACCCTGCAACGCTTGTCCGGAGTTCCATAGAACACTGTAACCCAGCCGTCCTTTTCGCCGATATGCATGGTGTTGAGACATGACGGCGACATCCCTTGTCTTTTCTGAAATAAGACTATTTCATTCTCTGAGAACTCAGTAATGACCCATGGCTCTATCTGGTTGGCAAGGTCATCTCTGGAAAGGCCTATCATTTCCTGAGGCGCCGGGACGCTGTCCGTTTCCTCATGGCCACATTCGTAAACAGCCCTATGCGTTATTTGCGTGAATGAACGGATTTTGGCGGGGTTCGAAAGTTCCATACTTGCCTTTTGAAGGTCGCCGGAGGATGCGTTGCCCGGGTAGTCAAGGTTAGGCAGGTCAGGAAGCCCCTCATCTGCTTTGCCGAAATTGCCTGTGCCCTTGAGACTAAGATAGGCATAGCTCAAACCGGCGGACATGAGCATGAGAGTCAAACAAACAGTGAGCAGCCTGCTTCTACGGTTCATAACAATATCACGCCCCTTGGGCCTCGGAATACACGCTTCGTCTGACCCCGTAGGAAGTATGACCTTACATGCATCGCATGTTCATGGAGACAGCCGTCCCAACAGCCGAGAACATCAATTCCCGGAGTCCCTTGCTATGATGCCCTACGCTCCGGATAGTATTCGCAAAAAAGAGAAGAACATGGCTGATGCACCATGTTCTTCTTAAAAGTGCTCCAAAATCGTCTCTTGCAGAAACGCAGGAGTGGTTTCAACCTCCTGCAGATTCCAGCTCTTCGTCAGGGATATCGAAGTTGGCATAAACTTGCTGTACATCATCGAGCTCTTCTAAGGATTCCACAAGATTCAAGACCTGTTGGGCTGTTTTCCCTGTAACTTTCACTGTGTTTTGTGGGAGCATGGTGATTTCAGCAGTGGAAAAACTAACTTCCCTGGACTCAAAGAACTCCTCAACTTCCTCGAAATTCTCAGGTTCGGTATAAACCTCAACAGTCGTATCGTCAGTCTGATAGTCCTCTGCGCCGGATTCTATTGCAAGATCCACAAAGTCATCCTCACCCATGCAGATCTCATCCAGATTCACCACAATAAGGCCTTTCTTCTGGAACATCCATGCCACACAGCCGGTCTCCCCCAGGTTGCCCCCGTTCTTGGAGAAGACATGACGAACATCTGAGGCAGAACGGTTTCTGTTGTCCGTCATGACAGATACCATAATAGCGACTCCGCCCGGGCCGTAGCCTTCATACGTAATCTCCTCAAGGGATTCAGCGTCTGATTCGCCTGCTCCCCGTTTAATGATCCTCTGAATGCTTTCGTTCGGCATGTTTGCGGCTCGTGCCTTATCAATGGCAAGCCTAAGCCTGAAGTTCTCCAGAGGATCAGGACCCCCCTCACGTGCTGCCACAAGGAGTTCTCTGGAGATCTTTGTAAATGCCTTCCCTCGCTCAGCATCAACTCTGGCTTTCTTACGCCTAATGTTTGCCCACTTAGAGTGACCAGCCACTTTTTCTCCCTCCCTATCAGAATAATTCTAGCACAGTCAATGGAGATCCGCTACTGAATCGGGGCTTAGGCTTAAACCGGCTCAAACTGAATAGGCTGGAAACATATGAGACTCAATCGTCTGTATCGGGGAAAGCCGGAGAGTCCTTTTCAGCAGTCATCGCAGTCATCTCAATTACGGATTCTTGAGGATTTCGTCCATGAGATGCCTTCCTGGCTTGCGAGATCTTACTGTCCAGGTAGAAATAGGTGGCGAAGACCATGACGATGCCAAAGGCAGGAGGGACCAGGCCTGCAATGATAAGAAAATCGTATACTCCGTGGAGGCCGATGGCTGTTGCAAGCCCTTTCCCCAGCAGCAGTGTGGTGCTTCCTTTATGGAATTTGGCGAGGCCCAAATGATACCCGACTATGCCCGAAAAAGAAGCATGAGCCAGATCTGTGATGAATGCGCGAAACAACCCTACGGTAATACCGAACCTGGCAGAATAGAACAGATTCTCCACGGCAGCAAATCCCAGTCCTGCGGCTACAGCGTAAATGATGCCATCAACGACTTCGTTAAACTCTCGATGGTCATAAACTGCCAATCTGACTGCGATGAATTTCGCCATTTCTTCTACAAGGCCGATAACCAGCGTTGTCACAATGAAGAGTCTTGCGATGTCAGGGACTTCACCTGCAATGAAAGGGCGAAAGGGGGCTTCTACAAGGGCTGCCGGAAAGACTGAGATTGCCCCGTAGACAAAAGCCTTTATGACAAGGGAGACAGGTTCAGGCCGGTATTTGTCCTTCCTGTAGAAGAACCAGACCCATAAGGCTCCCGGAAAGAATGATACTATTATCAAGGGAATCAGGCCCGGGGTTGTGTTTTGCAAGATTGTCACCTTTTGCTGCCGGCGAGTTGACGACATATCCTAACTGCTTTGGCGGTTTGCGGAAGGACAGGCAAAGATTTGGCGCAAGCCATCACTCATCCTTTAAGTGTTCCCCAATTTTTGCGGAGTATAATTTTCGCAGATCTTAATAGACTGG
>JAAZEW010000032.1 GCA_012512055.1 Bacillota bacterium
CATCCCCCGGCAAGTCACATGGGGCAGGTTCGCAGAGAGTCACAGGAAAGTCCAGTCTCACTATCGAGTACGGTGCTACATAAACAAAGGCCTTCCGTTCATCGCACCTGAACCCCTGAGGCAGACTGTCAGGACAAAGGATGAGCATGTGAAATCCGGGACTGACGCCTTTAATGGAGTACATGCCGGACGCGTCTGTCAAAATCTCAGATCCGTCCTCTTTGATGATGCGTGCCCCTGCCAAACCATGCTCATCAATACCCATTTCACCATCGCAATCCGTATCAACGAAGGCCTTGCCGAAAATCAGGCCGTCATCCCTGAATATGCCTTTTGACACAAAAAGAGTCGCCTCTGAAGAAGGAGTCTTGACCTGGCCTGACCCGGTCTCTCCCGTAGCATACGCTTTGTTCGTCTTGTCTCCCGCCATGTCACAAAACCCGACAGCAGCCAAAAATGAGACTGTTACCGTCTCGCGAGGGCCGAGGGTCCCGATGGCCCAGACTGCCAGGCCAGGTTCGCCCGAGGAGACTTCCGGTTCGCTCTCTTTCCCTCGAACTTGCGACGTCCCCGGGATGACGGCAATCCCGCAAGGCAGAAGGTCATGTACCTTTACGTTGTTTACCTCTATGTCTGTTAGGTTTTCCACTGTCAACGTGTATTTGACGATATCGCCGATACTACAGGCATCAACATTCGCGCTTTTCTCTATATCCAGCGCCTTATTGGGAACCAGTGCAACATCGAACGTGATTTCTTCACCGGACGCTATCCGGATAAGGCAGGTCTCAAACGTGTAGTAGTTGAGGCATGATACCTGCAACATGTATGTCCCGGATGGGATTTCGTCTAATTCATATACGCCGCCTTCGTCTGTCCTTACAATAGCGATGCTGCAGCCTTCCTGAGCAATCAACGCGCTGACACCGTCTTCCTGTGCAATCAAGGCGGTGACACTGCCTTCTTGTGTAACCGAGACGGTGACACCGTTTTCCCGCGCAACTAACATGACCTCGGCGCCCTCTACGGCTTCATCGGTACAGGCGTCAGTGACTCTGCCTGTGATCTTCCCTGAACCGGCAGGCGGCAACACGTATCTTACAGTTATCGGCGCCTCTGACGTTACGATTTCACCCCGTTGATTCATTGCAGATACAGTTACGGTATTGTCACCCGGTGCAAGCCGGACTCCGCTCGCTGCCCATTTACCTTGTTCCGTAGATTCCACCCGGGTTGCGTCGTTGCCGTTTACAGCAAGGGTGACTGCGGCGGACACAGGCGCAAGCCCATTGAACTCCGCCAAAGGAGACGTCGTCTCTCGATAGGACGGGCCTGATATTGTGACAGCCGTGTTATTGACTACGTCTATGTGCCGCAAAGATCGGTTCCCGGCAGGGTCTTCCGACACTATGGAAAACCTCGATGTCCCGGGAGGCGCAGCCACACCCAGGGAGAAGCTGCCATCCCCGGACGGCCTGGCCTGGGATGTGAGACGGTCCTCAATAAACACTGAGACAAGGCATTCTTCAGATTCTGTCTGCCCTGATACCGTAATGTTTGACGTGACTTCTTCGCCGTCCTTTGGTGAAAACACTGTAAGACCGGGCGGTATTGTGTCCACAACAACAATCCCGCTGCCAAACCCCGGACTTTGCCCTGCCTTATGGAAACTATATCGATAATAGCCATCCGGAACCGTACATCCGCTCTCATCCGTTCCGTCCCATGTAACCCGGGCAGTGCCCGGGGAATGGACACCGGGAATTTCCAGTGTCTTAATTGTCTCCGAACTGCCGTCATCAGCGAGAGCCAGTATGCACTGTATGGCTTCAGGTTCGTCCTGTTCCCACGTTAAGTCGCATGCAATGACCGTCTCATCCTTGATGCCGTCCCCGTTGGGTGAAAATGGGTTTGGGGCCGCTTTTGAAAGCACCGCCTCAGCCCTGGGCAAAAACGATACTGTTACAGGGGCGGTGTACTCGCCTACCGGATCCTCCCATAGCACGTCATACTTAAAGTCAAGGCATATATTGCGTCTTTCACCTACAGGGACCACGACGAGCGAAGCAGGGTTTTCGGCAAGCTGCGACCAGGAAGGTTCTCCTGACATCCTCCAACTGATTCGTGTGCATGGGATACTCCTCGGTTCATCCTTCAAGTCTTCACCTTTTATCGTCACCTGAATCGGATTCTCCCGGCTTGTACATGTAAGCTGAAAAGCCATAGGCGCTATGTACGGAGAAAGCGACGGCCTCACTTCACCGAAATCAATGCCTCCGAATTCACCCGGCTCAAAGCTGGGACTCATACTTCCTGCGCCCGGTTTCAAACCTGCTGTAAGCGGATCTCCAAATGGATCTTGAAGCCGGTCCCGTAGCGGACCTTGAAATGGATCCCAGAGCCGGCCGTGTGGCGGATCCTGAAGCAAAGGAGTAGTCGCATTTCTATCTGTTGCAAGAACATTGGGATGTGCACAAACCATTAGCACAGACAGAACAACCACAATCATAAGCGGAACCCGCCTTGCGGCCCCCGCCATGCAGCCTGCATTCACCCAACATGCGGTATTTAGCCTGCATCCGGCCCTCGCCCTGCGTCCAGCCCCCACCCCATATTCAGGCCTCACTCCACATCCTGCCCTCACTCTAAATACGCCTGCCCGCCCCTGATCCTAAGTGCCCTTCGTGCCGTGGCCGCCTTCCCTTCAAAGACAAAATCCACAGTCACTTCATACTCGCCGTCAGGGATGTCTTCTCTTAGCCCTACCCGGTAGAGCCTGGTTCCGCCCGGAAGTATTGTGCCTGTCCCTCCTCTGAGCGCCATGTTCACCAACGTGTCTTTGCCATCTGATATCTTGATGTGGCCTGTTGCGGACATATGGACATTCCCGGTGTTTTCGAAGACCACTTCAAAGCCTGCTAAAGAACTTTCGCGTCCCTGGCGGGGAACGAGTCTGATGTCTTGGACCCTCCCTGAATACGTTTCAGTCCCGGGGACGGTTATGAGCAAGAGAGAGCCGCACCTGACTACCATTATGATGCGGCCTTTCGCAGAAGGATCTGATGCTGCGAAATACAATATCCCGTACCTGCCCCCGGAAAGAGATCTCGGGGCTTTGACCCTGACTTCAGCGATACGCGTCTCCCCTGGCTTTAGCATGAACTTCTCAGGAAAGATCCTGGCAAATTCCTTTAATCCCCAATCATAGTCCGTCCCTTCAGGGAGTTCCACGTTTTGGCCGTGTTCATCGATGGACAAATCAACGACTTCAGGCACTATTTCCACCGGCACTGAACCCTTATTAGTCACCTCGACTTGGAAAGTGCTCGTCTCCCCCTGCAGGACAGCTTTCCGGATTACTTGCGGGCCGGTTTCCACTTGAATACCCTCTCCGCCGGCCTTAACAGCGAAAGCCAACATCGCAAGGGTTATAACCATGGCGACAATCAACATACGGCACCCTTCCGGACTACGCCTTAGGAGTCTCGCCACTTCGTATCCCTCCTGCCCTATGGTTATTACTCCATGACCTATCTCTTCTTACGAGAAACCGCGTATCGTCACGCATTCCATATTGCGGGTATCCTAAATCTCAGCGTATCTATCCTTACCCTACGCATCGAATTACGGACGGCTCACCAACATGCCGTGCCTACACAGCGGGGGAATGGCTCATAGTAATGATGAGCTCCTTAGCACCGGGCGGGTCAGTCCAACCGGGCTTATAAGTTACATAGTACCCCAGCTCACTGGCGATCCCCTCAGGACTGTATTTGAATATTCCGTTCCAGATTTGCCCATCCCCTGCGTTACCTTCTTCCACGTTGTCTTTCCAAAAGACCTTCCATGAGATTTCCCCTGCCCCCGCCTTCTCCTTCGACCACTCCCATGACAGCACAACGTTGCGATTATGATTCTGACGGCACTCGAGAATATGCCTATAGAGGCCTTCTTCCTCAGGCTTAATCCCTCCCTTCGGCAAAAACGTGCCTGTCCCGGGCAACTTGTATCCGTCCTGTCTCTTGGGAACGATTACTTTAGAATCCAAAGGATCGATTGTGTAGGTATGAGCGGTGATTGTCCTACCCGATGCTTGGCATGAGTAACGAATGGATATGTCGTCAATGGATTTGTAGGTGCCTGCCGGAATCTTCCATTGATCCAACCCCTCGCTGCCACGGGGAAGACGGACTTCTATGCTGTTGGGGAAGCTAATCGCATCCCCGAAAGTAGTAGTGATTCTATCCCGGAACGTGTACCGCCCTCCGCCAGGCGGATACATGGCCCGGCCCGTGGGTTCTAAGCCTGAACCCGTCCAAGCGTAGTGTTTCATGTATTCTCGGATATCTAAGGCGCCCACTCGGCCCTGGAGCGTTATTGGGGGGATCTCCACTTCCATATCAAAGTCTGAGTTTGACCTGTAATCAAGCACCCAGGGATATACTGTTCCGGTCCAATCCTCTCCGACTGTAAGGGCTGTGTAAGTACCGCCTACCGGCTTCATGACGGGGGAAGTCCCAATCCCGATATCGAGCTCCTCGCCAATGGCGTTCGCCACAGTCAGGTACACGTGGCCTGTCCGGGTAACCACAGGCTTCCGCGGCATGTCGCCATCACCGGACTGCCACAAAAACCATTCGCTTATCACTTCGGTTTCGTACTTCCCCGCTCTGACCGACCAGGGGTCAGGGCCGGCGTGCTCTCCCTGGGGCAGCATGTCGATTTTGATCCCTATGGGGAATGTCAGCTCATCCTCATAGGACGGAGGGATAGGCTCGCTTACAAGATGTTCCGGTCCGGGTTGGAAGTACCCGGTAAAATCTGAGTCTTCCCACGTCCTCAGCCAAAAGAACGGCTTCAAAAGGGAAATGTCGTTATCCCCTACTCTGCCGTGGCCTATCCAACACTCGATAAAATCGTTGGACTGGTAATTCATAACCCATCCGTACCCCTCTATCTTGGCAACTGCATCAGAGAACTCACTCGCGACCAGCGCGCCTTTCTGAGGGACAATCGTGCCGAAATTCCAGGCTGTCTCACGAGACTCGGCGATAACCGGAAGGTCTTCGTATTCATGACTAAAGCCCAGCTTCAATGTGTCTCGGATATCCCCCAGAACCGTCAAAGTCACGTGAGTCGTGATACCTTCAGAATCCGGGACGCGTCCTTCTCCGGAAGCAGGCAAAGGCATTGCCAAAGCCACCAGAATACATGCCGCCGCAAAAACCGCCAACGCGCGATTCATCATCTCCTCCCCCTGTTCTCTTAACCTTTCTAACTTGGTATTACAGACGCAAATTCCATGCCAGGCCACGACGTTTCTGTAATTTTAAGGCACAATAGGATATTGATGGGATTTTGGAGGGATTACAGAGGGATTACGGAGGATTTCGGGGGATCTCGAGGACTTTCAGGGGTATTTAGGGATATTCAGAGAATTTCAGGGGATTTCAAAGGGCCTGTGGAGAGCCTACGGAGGGCCTGCGGAGGATCCTTGCGAGATCCTTGTGAAGGCCTGTGTCCCGAACCCCGGACACTCCTGCGCGGGAAATCCCTGTATTAGCCTGGCAAGAACTACTGTCCTGAAACGCAGACAGCGCACAGCATCACGCACAGCATGATAACAAAAGCGACCCCGGCCAACCTACACCCGGCGTGGAGAGGGGGTATAGCAGATGGCATAGGGCCGCGCACCTGGGAACGGCTAAGTGAACACTTATAAGAAAGGCCCTAAATCGGAATCAGCACGAAATTTCATATTCGCCACATCTCTCCGATCTCCTTTATCCAAGTTCCATAATAAGTCCGGAGGCTGATTATGAACAATGGCATAGATTCATGCCTAACGATAGATCTCATCTTCTGTCAGAAGCCCCACCCCGTGCTGCTGCAAGACGGGGATGGCTCTTTGAGGGTCATCGACTCTGAAGACCACAACTGCGTTATCACCGTTCTTACCGGCAAAAGCATACATGTACTCGATATTGATCCCCAGGGCTATGAAGGATTTCAGCACCCGGCCAAGCCCCCCGGGCTTATCCGGCACCTTGACTGCAACAACTTCCGTTGTGCTGACTGTATATCCTTCTTCCTTCAGCGCCTCCTCAGCCTTGGTGGGGTCGTCGACTATCAACCGTAACACCCCGAAGTCCGACGTGTCAGCCAAAGACAGGGCTCTGATATTAATCCCTCTCCCACCCAGCACGCCGGTGACTTCCGCTAAACGGCCTACTTTGTTCTCCAGGAATATCGAAAGCTGTTTTGCCTTCATACCACCACATCCTCACTTTCCAGTCCTCAGTCTTGTCACTCTCTTGATTTCCCACCCTCAGCCTTGTCGTGTGCTTGCTTTCTGGGTCGCGGTCC
>JAAZEW010000263.1 GCA_012512055.1 Bacillota bacterium
ACGCGCGAGAAATGAGTCGAATTGAAAGAGTGAGATAATGATGACTAATAATGTTGACACCCAAGAATCCGGTAAGCGCGAGCTGATATTGGAAGGCGCTCTCAGAGTTTTCTCTCAAAAGGGCTTCCACGGAGCAACTGTTGAGGAAGTCGCAGAAGTGGCCGGAGTCGGGAAGGGAACAGTCTACTTGTATTTCGGGAGCAAAACAGACTTATTCGTTTCTGTAGTGGAAGAGAAGCTCAAGGAATTACAGGAAGTCGTCATGGAACGCCTGAGAAATATCGAAGGGGCATGCGCGAAGCTTTCTGAGACTATCGAACTGCATTGGGAGTTCTTTAACCGATCAAGGGAGTTTGTCAAGGTGATCTTGAGTGACTTGAGCGGGCTTGAGAAGGAACTGGATGAGCGGACTCGTGAAGCCAGGACTGGGTTTATCGGGGTCTTAGAGTCTATCATCGAGGAAGGCATAAGTCGCGGTGAGTTTAAGGATGTAGAGCCCCGCATGGCCGCGTACGCCATTGAAGGCGCAATCAGCTTCGTTGCTTTCGAAAATCTCGTGAACAAAATGAGCGCTCCTAGCATACCTAACGTATCTCAGTTGGTAGACTTCTGTCTCAACGGGCTCTGTCCCTGAAGATGCTGCAAAGCAACAGGTACGGTGCGAAACGCTAAGAATGTCGCAGTTCGATGTCATGCCTAGGTGACGCTACATTGGTTAGCAGAGTCGGAGGGTTGAAGAGATAATGAGAAGACTGTCAGATCTTATTGTCAAGAATCCTGTCGTTGTATTGGTGATTCTGTGTGCAGTATCTGTACTTTTAGGGATCAATATCCGAGGAGTAGACTTAAAGGTAGATACAGAATCTATGGTGCCCAAGGATGATCCGGTAATTCAGGATCTCATAGAGACTGTAGAAGACTTCGGGTCTCAGGACATGATGATGGTAGCCATCAAAGCCAACGTATATACAGAGGAGACCCTTGCGAGAGTTCAGCGGATTGCAGATCAGATACTGGATCTGCCGGGAGTCGAAGACGTGGTGACTCCATTGGATGTCCAAGTCATTCGAGGCGACGAATTCGGCCTTGAAATCTTGCCTGTCGCGTACGGAACACCCGGGACTGAGGAGGAGATTGAGGAGTTCAAGATGGCGCTTAAGGACAGTCCTCAGGGATCCGCCATGGTGTCTGAGGACGGAGACGCGCTTGCGATATTCATTACGTTGGAACCCGGAGTCGCAACCTCAATGGAATCTCGGGACCTTGCGAGAGACATCGAGTCTATCGCCTTTCAGGAAAAAGTACCAGGTGAGGAGATATATGTCATTGGCGAGGTATATCTTGGTTACATAGCTACAAATAACATGCTCCGTGACCTTAGAATTCTCTTTCCCCTCTCCTTAGTCGTGGTAGTTGTGTCCTTATACATGAGTTTCGGGAGTCTGTTTGATGTCGCGACTCTCATAGTCAGTATTCTCATGAGCCTGGCGTGCACCATAGGCCTGATGGCTGTCCTTGGGTACGACATCACGATAGTCTCCATGATTCTGCCGATTATCCTGGTGTCAATGGGTAGCGCAGCAGGAATCCACATATTGAACCGTTTCCATGAAGAACATGGCAAAGGCAGATCCCCGGAAGACGCAGTAGAGCAGGTGATACAGGAATTAACCGGTCCGGTGTCCATGACGAGCTTGACTACAGCAGTGGGATTCGCGTCGTTCGCTACGTCATTTATCAGTCCTGTAAGGACATTTGGGATATTCGCGGCGGTAGGTATCATGATCAACTTGCTGATTACGCTAACATGTGTGCCGTCACTTCTTATTTTGAGAAGCCGGTATGAAAGCGGGCGCATTGAGTCCGGCCGCGTTCCCTTAGGGAAGCAAAACCGCAAGTCCCTCCTGAGCCGCCTGCTGGAGTCCACTGCAACAGGTGTAGCAACTCGACCTGACAGAGTCATATTAGTGGTGTTAGCAGCAACTCTCATTTTCGCCGTAGCTATTCCAGGCCTGAAGGTGGAGACCAACTGGATGCAATACTTCAGGCAAGACAGCCCCGCAGTCCTCGGCACACGTTTGGTGGAAGATCTGTTTGGCGGGACTTACAGTCTTAGCGTGCTGGTGGATACCGGTGAGTACGACGGCGTCAAAGAGCCGGACGTGCTGGATCGTATGGCAAGGCTCCAGGACAGGATGGCTGAAGTTGACAAGTTGAGCCATCCGTCTTCCATTGCTGAGCTGGTGCGCAACGTCAACAAGGCCTTCAATGCCGATGATCCGGCCTACTACGCGATCCCGTCGACTCGCGAAGCTGTTGCTCAAGAACTCCTCCTCTTCACGATGCAAGGGGGGAGCGGACTGGACTCCATGGTGAGTTATGATTTCCAAAAAGCGCTGGTAAGCGCAAGGGCAGCGAATGTACCCACGTCTGAGCTCGGAGGGATTATCGATAAAGTGGAAATCATCGCTGGTGAGGAATTTGAAGGCAGCGGGATTAACACCAGAGTAGTAGGCCTTCCCAAAGTAATGCTGAGGATGATGGATAAATTCATGGACGACCAGACGAAGAGCCTTATCCTTTCGGCTGTCGGAGTGTGGGGTGTAATTTCCGTCATCTCCGGATCCGCGATTATAGGATTGCTTTGCCTAATTCCTCTCTCTGTCAGTGTTTTGATCAACTTCGGATTCATGTCTTACATGAATATCCCCCTGGATGTCGTGACGATAATGATTTCAGGCATAAGCATTGGAATCGGTGTCGACTACTCAATTCACTTGACAAGTAGGTATCGCTATGAACTCCGAAACGGCAAAGGCCAGAGCGATGCGCTAAGGGCTACAATAACTTCAACCGGCCGCGGGATCTTTTTCAATGCATTCACTCTAATGTTAGGCTTCGGCTTGCTTGTATTGTCAACGTTCAGGGCCATATCAATTTTCGGCATGCTGGTGGCAGGCACGATGTTTACATCAGGATTGGGCGCCCTTGTTTTCCTTCCCGCAGTCCTCCGCCTGATAGATCCCAGGCACGTAAGAGGCGTGAATGCTTTTTCGAAAGATAAGCCTTCAGGAGGGATAAGTAAATAAACCTTCGCGCGAGGTAAGTAAACAAATATTCAGGATGGTGATGTAGTTGTGAGACTCCTAAGTAAAACACAAAGCCTGCCGCGATTGAGCGGGCCCAAGATTAGAAAATCGCGGATGTCATGGGCTGTGCTTGGCATGTGTATCTTAGTCATGTGTTGCAGTGCGCATGGCTCGGGGCTCACCGCCGGGCAGATTCTGGACGAAATTGAGAGCATGGCTCTGCTTGCCGGGAGCGGTTCGGCTAAGATTGAGCTCATAACCGAGAGTAAACGTGGCCAACAGCGTAGCAATACGCTGCAGATCTACAGGACGAAGGACGCTGATAACACAGAGAAGCAATTACTTGAATACCTGCAGCCTGCGGATGTTGCAGGGACCAAGCTGCTTAGCATAACGAAACCGGATGGCAAGGATTCTGAGATATGGCTTTTCATGCCTGCCCTTGGAAAAGAAAGAAGAATCGCAGCCCAGGAAATGCAGACGAAGTTCATGGGGACTGACTTCACCTATGAGGAAATATCGGGAACAGCCGGATACAAGGAGGACTATGAGTCAAAGAGGCTTGACGACGATATGTTCGACGGGCACAAGTGCTATGTGCTTCAGCTTACTCCCAAAGGAAAGAGCGACTATACGTTCGTGAAGATGTGGGTATGGCAGGATGAGTTCATCCCGGTTAAGGTGGAGTTTTATGGCCGTGGCGATAAGCTCAGAAAATCCCTTGAGACATCAGGTTGGAAAAAGAACACAAAGGGGAAGTGGGAGCCGTCTCAAGTTGTTATGAGTGACGTTTTGGCAGGTACAAAAACGATAATAAAGATCATTACGGCGTCTGAGGCTGATGTGTCTGACGAGTACTTCACCGTGCGGTATCTGCGCAGACGTTAACGTATTCCTTTGTTAGGTCTTTTGGAAGAGGAAGAGCTAATTGCGGAAGCGTCCAAGTAGGCTCTCTATGAGCAGAGGGGAGGATAAGTTTAGATGGAACCGAGAACAACGCTTAGATTCAAGAGTATGATATCTATTCTTATTTGTGCTGTATTGGCATTGGGACTGTCATCCGAAGTTGCATATGGGATGGAGTTAGGGCCTACGGGGCTCAACTTCTCCGGAGAGATTGAGCAGACAATAGACTGGTTTCTGACTGAGGGAAGACTTTCTCTTGGTATTACAAAGTATAAGCTTTCACTGGACCAGGACTTAATGAGGGCAGGAGCGGGGATTGACGGACACGCTTACATATCTGTCAAAGGCTGGTACAACCATAATGCATCTGAGGGCAAATGGCTTGAGCTGGATGAAGCATATGCGGATATCTATCTGAACCTGTTTGACTTGCGCATTGGCCGGCAGCTAGTGTCCTGGGGGACTGCTTATGGATTGAATCCTACGAGCTACGTCAACCCACTGCCGTCTATGACCTCTTTGACCCAGGGCGGGCTTACGGATCTTACCGGGCTGCCTGTGCCCGCTGTGTATGTATCAGCATATCCGTCATGGAAGGATATGTCAGCCGATGTCGGTATGGTACTGGTGCTGAACCCGAGACTTCAAGGGGTGCCGTTACCCGACGAATATCAGGCAGAAATCTTGAGCGGGATTGGTCACGGTGTCCTGGCAGGCTTGCAGGCGCCGGGAGCGGCTGAGGCGTTAGCCGCGGCCATGTTGCCACTATTGCCTCCTGAGATCTCGGGCATGCCTGACATTGAAGATTACTTGGCAGATGCGATAAGGAGCGCAGAAGTACGGCTGGATTCTGCTGAGTTCTCCCCTGAGCTTCCCAAGTCGTTCACGGACCGTCTGGAATTCGCGGGACGGGCAGGTATGAACTTCGGAATGTGGGACCTTTACATCAGCGGATTCCGCGGGTGGGAGGATGCGCCTGTTCTTTGGGTGGAGACCGTCCCGTCACTGGAGTTTGAGCCGGCAATTCCATTTCCCGAATTAGATGCCTACTTGGACGTCTATCCCAAGGCAGTATACCGCAAGGCGACTGCACTCGGCGCTTCTCTAAGCGGCACATATGGTCCGTACACCTTTTGGGGTGAAGGAAGCTACACATGGCCGGACAAGGTAAAAGAGCTTGACACTGAGGGAAATGCCGCCCTTTCAACCAACAACTCCTACCTCCGTGCGGTAGTAGGCGCGGATAGGATGTTCGGAAGCGCAAGCGAATACTATGTCATGGGACAATACATATATAATGGCAGTGGTTCGTTCTTTTCGCCGTATCGCATGCCCGGTGAAGAAGCCAAGTCAGGCCACTATCTGGCTGCAGTCGGCCGTGCTACGATACATGATGATCATCAGATTGAGATTATGAACATCTGCAATTTACGTGATGAGAGTGGGCTTATTGTGCCCAGGTATACCTATAAGGTGAATCCTATGCTCAGCGCCTGGATCGGAACTACATTTCTAATCGGTGACGAGGCTACTGAGTTCCGTAATCTGCCGATGAATAAGACCGTGTTCACCGGAGCTAAAGTCGTGTGGTGAGCTCCAAAAAACGCAAAACGGGACTCGCGCGAATGTGGCATGCGTATGTGGCGTGCATGCGTAAGCCCTGTGGCTGCCTGGCATCTTTGTTAAGTCCACGGATTGAAAGGAGTCCTGTACTCATAGTCCTGTGAGAGGGTGACGTCAGGCTGATTCCCTGACGCCGCCCTACTTGATTCTTGTGCACAGGCATGTTCAGTGTATGCCACCGGCAACCGGACAACACAAAGGCTGAGCCGCATAGTCAAGCCGGCATAGCTAAGCTTGCTAAGTATGAGTTCACTAGTTTTCACTTGTTTTCCGACGTCTTGGGTGGCCCCGCACGATACGTACACTTTCTGGAACTGGCGATCACTTATGGCGGAGACCGTTGTTTTCTCCCATATTATGTTAACACAGCCCGCCCGAATCGCAAAAACCGGCCGACGTCTTCGGCGAAACTGACAGCTATTGGAGAAGTTCAACGGTCTCATGGCGATCTACTTAGCCAAGCCGGGATGACTGTGGGGGATGGAATTGCCAAGGGCTTATGTTCTCAATCCGGAGATTATCTGATAGAATTCTATCAGACAGTCCTTTGCGTCCGTCAATTTTAAGGAGGAGGGATGCCAGGTGAAGAAAAAAGGTATATGCAGTATGTTGGCATGCCTTAGCGTCATCTTCCTACTGGCCGGCTTAGTCTTTGGCGCCGAAGCTTCAAGTGTTCCGGAGACTCGTATTGAAGATGCGCTAAAGGTTCTTGAGGAAATGTCAGCACAGGAAGACTGTGGTACTATGTCTGATCTTTTGGCCAGGGCTAAGGGAGTGGCAATATTCCCGTCAGTGGTTAAGGCCGGCTTAATGCTGGGGGCAAGACACGGTAAAGGAGTCGTTTTGAAGAGGGATTCTGCCACAGGACAGTGGTACGGCCCGAGCTTTGTGGAAATGACAGGGCTTTCTTACGGCCTCCAGATCGGTGTGCAATCTACCGCTCTTGTCCTCGTTATTACAAATGAACGAGGCATGACAAGCTTCGAGGAAGGCAGCTTTACTTTTGGTGGTGATTTGACTGTAGCAGCAGGCCCTCTTGGCCGTCATCTGGAAGCCGGAACAGATATTGAGCTTAAGGCTGCAATTTACAGTTACTCTATGAGCAAAGGCGCCTTCATAGGGGTTTCACTGGAAGGGGCGAAGGTGAAACCGGACGAAGCCGCTAATGAGCTATATTGGAAGAGGCCGGCCTCATCCACTGAACTCCTGCAGCGCAAAGCGACTGATTCCAGGATTAGGCCGCTTATCACTGAGCTTAACATATTAGTGCTCAGAGGAGGAGGCAAGACCTCAGTTTAGACTAAACACCAATA
>JAAZEW010000033.1 GCA_012512055.1 Bacillota bacterium
GTTCTTCTCTTATCGCGGAAATTACGCAACCGCGCATATGCGATTTTAGGAGAGCCATTCCTACCTTACTGAGAGCAGCCCTTGCAGCGATTATTTGGTTCAATATGTCAATGCAATATCTCTCTTCGTCAATCATCCGGTAGATGCCTCTGACTTGTCCTTCGATTCGCTTCAAGCGCTTTTCCAGATCTTCCTTATTACGCTCTTCGTACACTGTCTATAGCCTCCTTGTTTCGCTCTTCGAACACTGTCCATAGCCTTCTTGTTTGGTTCTTCGTGCTCTTTCCTTATCCTCTCTCATCGCACTCCTCGAACACTCACCGTTGCCTCATCCATTATGTTCTTCGGAGACTACCTGCAGAATCTTATATTGCGCTGTCCGCGCGCTTTTCAGCTCCTCCCCTTCATGGCCCGGTAAAGGACGGAACATACTCTCATGCCCTGTTGAAGGGCAAGGGATACTGCCATGAGGTTTAGAGGGCAGCGTAAACTGTCATAATGTGTTGGATACATACAATACCAAGGTAGGGTATCCACCATAAGCATATACTATACCCATAAGAAGGTCAATCCCCCAGCCGGATGATGTATTACTCGGCACCGTACTCTCAACCCCCATTGTGTTACTCAGTTGCCTGCTATTGCCGCGGCAAGGCTGATGAAAAAAGCCGATCCTCAATGAGGATCGGCTGGAACGTGACTGTTTCGCTATATATGCCTTAGTATATCGGTATCAACAAGCTGAAGGACATATTGTTATAGAATGCCTTTAACAAGCACAATAGGCGTGGCTGCATCTGCAGAACCGCTGACTAGGTCTGCCAGGCTTGCGATAACGTCCTCGATTCTCCTCGGGGTAGTGCCTTCCGTAGCATCTGATTGCTTATCTATAGGTTCATTTGCCTTAGCCTTCAGAGCGTTTTCTATGTCAGAGATTCCTGTTCCTTGATACCACATTTCATCAACGATGTATTTGTACTTCAGCCCTTCACGGTATCTTCCGGCAAGGCCCGGTGTCATCCCGAAGGTGGGCTTCGGGTCAGCTAATTCATATATGCCGGTAGACGGATCGCGGTAAGCGCCGTCCCCGAAGATCAGTACTTCTATGTCTTTGCCCAGGTCCTTGGCGACCCTGGCTTGTATATTCTGTGCGACTTCATCTGAATTGCGCGGAGCAAGTTTCAGCCTGTCTCCGGAAGACATATTGCTCCCGAGAAGCCCCCATTCAGACCAAGCGCCCGGAGGTGTGTTACAGAGGCTCTGAAGAGTTATGCACTTCTCTATTACCGGTTGAAGGACAGCCTTTGTCTCTTCCCGGTTATGGACATTTGCTACGACAACTGCATCAGGATTAGCTTCGCCAATCCTGGCAGGATCGTTGGAGAAATAAAGCGTGGCCTTGGCGCCTTGCTCGGTGATTGTAGCAGTGTAAAGGTCAACATAGTCAACTGCAGTTATCGGATGCCTTAGCCTGTCTGAGCCTGCTTCTTCCAGAGTAATGATATCACTGTCGGCTTTCCCAAGCTTCTTTGCGAGGTCGGGACGGAGGATCGGGTTGCCCACTTCATCAGTGGGATGGGACAACTGCACTATAACCTCACCTTGCGAGACAGCTCTGGCAAGCCCCTTAAGTACCAGCCAAAACCTGTTACGGCTCAAAATGGGGAATACAACCCCGAGTCTTGCGGAGGGTCGGATTTTCAGTTGTCTGCGTGCTTCTTCAGCAATATCATCGACAGTGACGTAGTTGTCCTGTGCTCGTGCCACTACTGACTCAGTAACGCAAACAGTGTCCCCCGAAGACAGCAGGCCGTCCTTGTGGCACTTGGCCAGTGCATCGAAAGTCATCTGAACTATATCAGATCCCGGGACGACTACTCCTATCTTGATGCCGAATGCCGATACCCCTGTGTACTCAGGTAATCTTGTCACTTTTCAACATTCCTTTTCTCCGTGAAGTTTAGCATATGAGTCCGCTCATAGAATATACCTGAAATGTCTCACTTTAGCAACGTTAGTGCTCTACGCTGCGAGTCCGCGTTTTTCGATTGCAGAAGAGCGGGGGAGAATATAGTCAGAATCTTGTGCAGCTCTGCGTTGGGAGGTTAGGCGAAAAAATTAGGATTTTGCCAGAAGGCAAAACCCGTATCAAAAATGGCGCGCCCGGCAGGATTCGAACCTGCGGCCTTCTGATCCGTAGTCAGACGCTCTAATCCACTGAGCTACGGGCGCGCGAAAACAGTCGTTAGCAAAGACCCTCTTTTGTGCAGCTTGAATTGTCATTTCTGAGCTACTTCCCATTTGCTATAATAGCATAACTCACAGGGGCGTTCAAGAGTCACAAAGGCCTCACAAAATCGCCAAGATCTCACGAAAGCCTCACATAAATGGGAAGTTGATGGGTCTTGCGGACAAAGGGACTGAGGACCAACCGCTTCACCTGGGTTCGCACTCGCCTTTTATTGCACAAATAGCTGTATAAGATAGACAGTCACGATTGCGCCTACAGCGACTTCCAACAGGCCTTTTTCAAAGAAAGCCAAAGTAATTGCAACTATCATTCCGATCAAGGCTGAAGTTATATCTCCGGTAGAACACAATATTCCCGGGAAAGTCATAGCCCCCAAGGCAGCAAACGGCACATAATACAAAAAAGAACGTAAGAAGCGGGATTTTGAACGTTCTTTGACAAAGAGCATTGGCAATACCCGCGGAATATACGTAACAGTTGCCATTAGAATTACTGCAATAATCGTTTTCTGCATCCTAGAGATCCTCCCTGGGGAAAAGGATTGCTCCAATAAGGCAAGCGGCAATGGTTGCAATAACAATGCTCCATCCGGGTGAAATCTGCTTGAGGTAGGGAGCCCAAGTAAATAGACAACTGATAGCTATTGCGACCATAGTAATGATCATGGTGGCTTTGGACTTCTTAGAGCTCGGAACGATTAAAGCAATAAACATTGCATATAAAGCAATACCCATTGAATTCTGTATCCTGGCAGGAAGAACAGAACAAATAGTCGCGCCCATCGCTGTCCCCAAGGCCCATCCCCAGTAGGGACAGACGACAAGGCCTAGCATATACGTGAAAGAAATGTCTCGTCTTTCCAGTGAAGCGACGGTAAATGTCTCATCTGTGATGCCGAATGACATAATACATCTTTCAAGTAACGACGTCTCCGGAGCAATTCTCTGTGAGAGAGAAAGAGACATTAATAAGTATCTGATATTAATCACAAAAGTAGTTAATGCAATTTCAAACAGAGGCTTGCCGGAGATAATAAGGTTTGTGCCTGCGAATTGCCCGGCAGAGGTGAGGTTGGTTAAGGAAATGAGAATAGCGACCCAAACAGGAATACCGCCGCTTACAGCCATAAGGCCGAAAGTAAAGGAAACCGGAACATAACCTAATGCAATGGGGATGCCTTGTTTTAGTCCGTATCCAAAATCATCAAGTTGACGCGTAAAAGCAGTGTCACTTCTTCGATCAATAGCTAATTTCAACTGAGAGGCCTCCATACCAAGGTGCAACTGCTATCCCGTAAGAAAATACTGTAAAGTATGAAACGCATAATGTCAAGCCATTCGACAGACTAGTCGACAAGCCAGTCGACAAGCAGTTGCCTGCTGTAACCCTGCGAGCGGAAATTCCGCAAGTCATAGAGCGCAATATGTGCTGAGCCGGCGTAAATACTCAAAGGGAGCAACTGGAAGAGGGGAGCAACCGGAAGAGGCTATTGGATTTTCGGAAATACTATCATGGCATTGTAATGAGTTGTCTGACTCGGACAAAGGATCGATTACCAAGGCATTCCATCTTCGGAGTGGCTCACTGGATGGGCCAATCGGTAGCCGAAAGGACCTCAAATCCGCGTGAGTGGCTCTCGGGACGAGCCACTCGGCGATGGATCCGCTGTGAAGTCTACTTGACTGGCTCTCAGGGAGAGTCGGTCGGCAGTTGGAAGCACATTAGAACTGCTTAAGTGGCTCTTCTGCCGAGCCACGTTGGACTAAGATACCTATTACCTATTAAGGGAGCTTTGGTATGATCCGTACGACGTCACCCTGATGGCAAGGACAAGATAGGCTTTTTTGAAAGTCGATGGGGTGATTCGGGGTAAGACAGAAAGCATATATTGGTTTATGTCATTGCCGCAGGGGATGTGTTATTATATGGATAAGGCCGGCTGGAGAGCAGGATCAGATGGATGTACGTTCATATCAGGAGCCACGAACGTAGTGCTGTTTTGAATCTACCGAACAGGCTCCGGATAGCTAGCGCGGATTCCGGCATTTCGTGAGGCATGGTTACGACAGGGGCTTCATATGAGATCGAATGCAAGGACTGATGCAGGGACTGATGGAAGACCTTCCCAGAGTCATTATGTTGTTCAAGGAGGACACCGAGGCTTTCCTGGACGCACTGACCCGGATGATCCGTATGATTCGTGAGATTGAGGAATGACAGACTGATCATCCTGAGAAGGAATCCGCGGCCTGAGGGAGAACTAAAGTAAATGGCAACAATGACAGCCCCATGAAGGGGCGACTTCCGAACTGCATAGGAGGCCTGGCGTGAAGATCGCTGTTGTGGACGGACAAGGCGGCGGGATTGGCAAGAGCATCATTGAGAAACTGAGAAAGGAACTCAGCGCCGAACAAGCCGCGAAGGTGACAATAATAGCCCTTGGCACAAATGCACTGGCAACAGGCTCAATGCTTAAGGCAGGAGCGGATGAAGGAGCTACAGGCGAGAACGCCATTGTAGTGACAGTTGAAACTGTAGACGTTATCCTTGGACCTCTGGGGATAGTGCTTGCAAACTCTATACTCGGTGAGCTGACTCCTAAAATGGCAAGCGCCATAGCCTCATGTAAAGCACATAAGGTCCTGATTCCCATGACTCGTTGCGGGGTCGAGATCGTAGGCGCCAGGATAGAGCCATTGCCTCGCCAGATTGATGCCTTGGTAGAGAAGGCCATTGAGCTCCTGGATTGAATGGGAGCAACCGCCACCCTGTGAATAGCGGCGGATAATGGTGAATAGCTAAGCATAAACCGCTGGATAAATAGTGTATGACCAAGAAGGTCTGCGTTCTTTGTCAGTAGACGAAGATAGTACGCAGGCTTTTTCTTTGTCCCAAGGCATTCACTGCAAGGAGGGGCCGGTAGCCGGAAGGGCCGCGGGCAAGAGAGAGCTGAAGGCCGGAAAGGGCTGTCGGTAAAAAGGAGCTGCCGACAAGAGGGAGTCGCAGGCAAGAAAAAGCTGTCGGCTGGAAGAGGTTGTGACACGGTTTTCCCAGGCAGGGCATAAGAAACATTCGTGCGAAAGCATTCATATGGAAAGGGGTATCGACTATGAGGGACGGCAATATTAGGAATCTGATTTTAGGTGGACTGTTCGTGGCACTGGGAATTATTGTGCCAATTGCATTTCATTCCATTGGCGCAGGCCCTGTATTTCTTCCCATGCATATTCCAGTTTTACTCGCAGGATTCATAACCGGGCCTGCCATTGGAGGCCTGGTCGGGGCTGTGACCCCTATCTTGAGTTCTCTCTTGACAGGGATGCCTCCCCTTATGCCTCCTAAGGCCCAGATGATGGTGGCGGAGCTCGCCGTGTACGGCCTGCTTTCCGGATTTGCTTACAGAACCCGGAGGCTTCATGTGATCTTGTCATTGATTATCGCTATGTTCGGTGGACGGATTGTTTACGGGATTCTCGCAGCCTACGTTTTGCCGTTATTCGGATTCAGCCCGGTTCCGGTTCTCTATCCGATAACAGCGGGACTCGTTACGAGTGTTCCGGGAATAGTAATTCAACTGCTGCTTATCCCGTCTGTTGTATGGCTCCTTGAAAAGCAGCTTAAGGCGGACAAACCTGCCCGCAACACCTCGCGTAAGTAGGAACCGGCGGTCAAGGATTTGCGGGAGCTTGAGGAGGTCACCCAACACCTCGCGCAAGTAGGACAGAGACGCTGCGAGAAGGATAACAGAGCGGCTCATAAGGAGACGTAAAGGATCCACCAGGGTTTACGAAGCCAAGTGAGAGGCCGGCCGCGCGCGACCCACGAGGCTTGGCCACCGGCTACATAGATACGAGCGGCCGGCTTCCGCCTTTTGGGGTAGGCCATTCCAGGCAGTGCCCGCTTCAGGCCACTGTTTCGTCGGTGCTGTGCCGCGGTGCGGCACCACCGTGCTATATCACAGTGCTGTATCATGGCGCTGTACCATGGCGGGGCGTACCACAGCGTTGTATCGCGGCACTACATCACATCACTGTGCCGTCGTGCTGCATTACAGTACTGCACACGATACTGTACTACAAGGCTGTATCATAGCACTGTTCTGTGGCGCTGCATTACAATGCTCTGCCCTAAGTATGAGTTCATGAGACCGTTGTTCTCTCCCACATGGTGTTAACGCAGCTTGCTTGAATCGCAAAACCGGTCGCCGTCTTCGGCGAAACCGGCAGCTATTGGAGAAGTTCAACGGCCTCATGGCGACCTACTTAGTGCTATGCTACGGTGCTATGCTACGGTAGCTGTGCTGTGTTACGGCGTGGGTTACGGCACCGCACTACGTGTGCTACTGTACCATGCCCAAATTGGCGGTTGTCTCTTACGGCACGCTTACAGTAACTTCGTTGCTCCTTGAGCTTTCATTCCCGCATGCGTCAACAGCAGTCACAATGTAGGAGTATGTAACACCCGTTTTCGTGCCGGTGTCTGTGAAGGTTTGCTGTCCCGTGTCCTGTGAATGCCGGACTTCGGCGATGACTTTGAATCCCTCAAAAGGCGGTTGTCGCCTGTAAACGTTATACCCTATAAGATCAGAGTCTCGGGATTCATTCCACGTAAGGACAACTCCGTCTTCAGAGAGAGCGACTGCAAGGCCGGTCGGGGGAGACGGTGGTTCATTGAAGTCGATGATAATTGATACTTCGCCGGGTGAGAGATCCCAACCAACCGTCGTTATCCTGCCAGGGAGTATTTGGATTTCTTCCCAGAGACTTTCATAGACAAGATCTCCGTTCTCGTCGAGGAGTTTAATCATCATATAGTAAGTCTTCGGCTGTAAGCCCGAGACTGTGGCGACAAGCACATCCTCTCCCGGCTCGCGGTTTACGTTCGTCTGGCTTCTGAGATTGTTTGAATCCTTATACAACCTCAGTCTTTGGACCCTTTCATGATCCGGGATTCCTGTAAGGTCTACGCTAAGCTCGAGTGTCCCAAGGGCAGGCTGCAGCACGACGCTTGCCTCGGCCGTTTCGTCTGCAGTAATCGCAGTCCTGCATGATCCCTCATAAGCAACGTTGCCCTCAGCGTCTTTTAGCCGGACAATTACGGTCCAAGGCCCTACCACCACGTCGGAGAACATAATCTCCGCTTGGCCGTTTTCCAGTGTAACACTGCGGGATAGAACTGTTGTCCCGTTGGTCAGCGAGACTTCAGCTTGTGTGAGAGGCATTCCTCCCGAGTACGGCTGAACGCTACTTAAGCTCCGGGCCGATCCCATCGTGACAGCTTCCGGGATCACGATGGAAATCTTGACCGAACCGGTTTCTTCCTGATTGGCTAAAGGCCTGCCTCCAAAGCAGCCTGCGGGTCCTATGCCAACTACTACCAGTATGAGACATACTACAAGGCCACGCCTGGTCATGTCTTCCCTCCTTTCATGTCATGGTGCGCTATGATTGCTGCGATTTACAACAACCTTCCATTATTCTGAACAACTTTTGCCCCTACGCCTGAGTATGAATTCATTAGTTTTCGCTCGTTTTCCGAGTTCTTGGGGTGCCGGTGATTGCAACGACGGGCGTCAAGATTCGGCCACCGGCATACGGGCCGGATTTTGTCAAGGCAACCCGCCAGGGGAGCCGTCCCCTTAGTGCAACATCGGCCTCAGAAAACGTACATACCTTGCGGGGCCACCCCACACGGTACGGACATTTTCCAGAGCCAGCGATTACTTATGGCGGAGACTGTTGAACTTGTCCTGTAACTGCCAATTTTGTCGAAGACGGCAACCGATTTCTGCGATTCAAGCGAACTGCGGTGACATAATATGGGAGACATCAACAGTCTCATGGCGATCTGCTTAGATTCTACCTTGCTTGGATGTCGTGTTCTACCATATTCAGGAATTTCACTCCAATAATCGTCCCAAGGTAGGATTGCGAAGAACAAAGGGTGCTGAAAATAATCTTCTGTTCCGGGTGAAGGACTTTTCATTGGTGCACCGAAGATACAATATATCACGTTTATTATGCAGAAAATAATTTTCAGCCCCGTGGGTTGGCGGTGCGGAGGTATACAGTGGCAAGTTCCACATTAGGTAAGATTAGAGACGGGAAACTGACATTTAGGGAATCAGAGCAGACGGTCGCTGAATATGTGCTTGCCCATCCCAGGGAAGTGGTAAATCTCCCCATTACTGAACTGGCCGAAAGGATCGGGGTCAGTGAAGCCACAATCGTGCGTATGTGCAAGCAAATTGGATTCCGAGGCTTCCAGGAACTCAAGATCAACCTGGCCCTAGAGATAGTCAGTCCTCTCCAGGCGGTTCATGAAGAGATTAAGGAAGGCGATGACGCGGATACAATCCTAAAGAAAGTAGTACGCGCTAATGTGCAGGCCCTGGACACTACTACTAATGTGCTGTCCACGAATGAGCTGAGTCGTGCAATACGAGCCCTCTTCGAAGCGAAGCGGATTTACTTCTACGGAGTAGGCGGTTCAGCCCCTATTGCTATGGATGCTGCTCATAAGTTCACAAAAACGGGAAAGCCTGTGATCGCATATAATGACCCGCATATGCAGACAGTAGCTGCAGTTCTCCTGGGCCCCGGCGATGTGGTTGTTGGAATTTCTCATTCAGGTAGCAACCGAGATACTATTGAGGCTTTGGAAGTGGCAAAATCCCGAGGCGCCACCACAGTCGGGATAACGCATTACGCCAAATCCCCCATTGACAGGGTTCTCGACATAAAACTCGGGGTGTATTCCAGCGAGACTCTCTACAGAATTGAGAGCGCATCATCTCGCATAGCTCAACTCACCATTATTGACGCGCTATTTGTAGGTGTATGCCTCTGTGAGCCGGAAAAGGCAATTGACAACATTAGACTGACCAGGGAAGTCATAGTGCCTAAGAGATTCTAGGCTTGGGCGTCGCTCAAGCCCGGAAGATCGTGCTTTTTGAGTATGAAAACATCATATAACCTGATTATGATTGGAGGCAAGGCAATGGCAGTCATTAGTGAACTCCTACCTGAAACAGTTGGGATGAGCGTTGCTGCGGCAGGCATTGTTGATGTCCATACACATTTGTATCCCGGTTCCTTCGGAGATCTGCTTCTCCGCGGCATTGATGACCTACTGACCTATCACTACTTAGTTGCGGAAACCCTACGCTGTTTGCCCCTTAAGCCCCAGGTCTTCTACGCCATGAGCAAGCAAGAGCAAGCGGATTTGATTTGGAAGACCCTGTTCTTGGAGCGGTCTCCCATAAGTGAAGCATGCCGCGGTGTTGTGACTACCTTGCAGGAATTCGGGTTGGACACAGCATCGAGAGATCTCAATAGCTATCGCGCTTTCTTCTCAAACCTTACGATTCAAGAACACATAGACATAGCATTCAGGAAAGCCAATTTGGAAGCTATTGTTATGACAAACGATCCCTTTGACCCAGAGGAATACAAGTACTGGGAAGAGGGCTTCGACGGAGATCCTCGTTTCAAAGCAGCCCTTAGGCTTGACCCTCTACTCAATACATGGGCTTCTGCAGTACCCGTTCTACAGGGCAAGGGCTATCAGGTAGCGAAAGACGTGTCAGAGAGGACAATCTCTGAAGTCCTGCGTTTTCTTGAGGACTGCAGCAAGAAGATGCCGCCTTTGTATCTGGCCGTGTCTTTGCCCCCTGACTTCGCCTACCCTGACGCATCGCCCCGAGGGAAGCTCATTGAAGACGCAGTCTTGCCCTTCTGCAGGGAAGCCGGACTTCCTTTCGCTCTTATGATAGGCGTTAAGAAACTGGCCAACCCTGCACTGGGTGTAGCCGGCGACAGTGTAGGTAAAGCTTCTATCGAGGCAGTGGAGCGCTTGTGTCTGAGGAACCCTGAGATTCGCTTCCTCGTTTCAATGCTGTCAAGGGAAAATCAACATGAACTGTGCGTAGCAGCGCGAAAGTTCTCCAACCTCAGGCTTTTCGGATGCTGGTGGTTCTTGAACAATCCAAGCCTCGTAGAGGAGATAACCGCTATGCGCTTAGAGTTGTTGGGCACAAGCTTCATTCCTCAACACTCTGATGCCAGGGTGCTGGATCAGCTCATCTACAAGTGGAAACACAACAAAGAGACTATTACGAAAGCATTGGTCAGGAAGTATCAGGATCTTATGGACACAGGATGGGTGTTAGAAGAAGACGAAATCAAGCGAGACGTAGACAGCCTGTTTCGTGGTAATGTCAAGGAGGCGCTGAATCTCGCGTGATTGCCCGAGGATGACAGGCGGTAGGCAGGCCTTGATGACGGTAGGGATTAATGGCCTAGGCAAGCTCTGATGACGATAGGGATTAAAGGCCAGGCAGGCCTTGCTGACGGAGCTTGATGATAACTGCAACCCAAGACAATCGGAAAACAAGGGAAAACTAATGAACTCATACTTAGAAGGAGGTACAAATGACATGGATGAGCTTTTTGACATTACAGGAAAAGTATCAGTGATTACAGGAGGCGCAGGGATTCTGTGCAGCGAAATGGCGAAGGCTCTCGGAAAGAGAGGGTCAAAAATCGCGATTCTGGACCTTAATGAGGAGCAAGCCAAGGCGGTGGCAAAGGAAATTGGCTCCCAGGGCGGGACTGCCATTGCAGTGAAGACTGATGTCTTAGATAAGAGCTCACTGGAGAAGGCAAGGGACGTGGTCTTAGAGACATACGGTAAAGTCGATATCCTCATTAACGGGGCAGGGGGAAACAAGAAAGAAGCTACTACCACAGATACGTTTGAGTTTTTCGATATACCCCCTGAGGCAATCCAGTGGGTTTTCAACCTGAACCTTCTCGGGACTGTCCTTACCACTCAGGCCTTCGGTAAAGTAATGGCAAAACAAGGAGAAGGCATAGTCATTAACATTTCCTCCATGGCCTCTCTAAGGCCTTTGACCAGGGTAATAGGGTATTCCACAGCCAAGGCTGCCATAAATAACTTCACTGCATGGATGGCTGTTCACTTCAACCTGAATTATTCTAAGAATATCCGTGTAAATGCGCTCGCGCCCGGGTTTTTCCTGACGAATCAGAACCGCTTCCTCCTTACAGATGAAGCTACCGGAGAACCGACCGAGCGAGGCAGACAGATAATTGCTCATACACCTATGGGGCGTTACGGTGTCCCCGAAGATCTTATCGGGACACTTATTTGGCTGGTTTCTGACGCCTCCCAATTCGTAAACGGCATAGTGGTGCCGATTGACGGTGGGTTTGCCGCCTACAGCGGTGTTTGATCCCATCGTTCCACCAAGAGCAGGACACACAAATAAACACACTGTGGTGAGAAGCATGAAAGCTATAGGCTTAGAGGTCAGCACCTCATCTGCGAAATCCATCATGTTCTGTCCGAAGAAAGGGGTCATAGCCGAGGCTACTCTGCCTTTCCCTAAAGATATAGCCGACGGCCCCACTCAGCATGCAGACGGGATTGTGGCTACTGCGATTAGCGTCCTTAAAGAAGTAGTCATCTCTTCCGGAGTTGACGTGAAGTCTATCGGGGCTATCGGCTTGAGCGGGACCTGGCATAGCCTGCTATTCTTAGATCGTGACTTACGGCCTTTGGATAGGATTAGGACATGGGCGGACTTAAGCGCTGTACCGACTGTTGCCCCTCTCCGTAAGGACGAGGCAGCCGTAGGCGAGTTCTACCATAAGACAGGATGCATGGTTCATGCTCTTTACCCTGTATGGAAGTGGATGCATCTGGCTCGGACTCAGCCGGAAATCACCCGGAAGACCGCCTACCTTTCATCCCAGCTTGAATACGTCTATCAGGCGTTGACATCTGAGAGATCCATATCCAAGTGTGCAGCTTCAGGCACAGGCTTAATGAACATCAACTCCTTGGACTGGGATGACGAAATACTGAAATTCGCAGGGATAGATCGGAGCCAATTAGGTGAACTTGTGGAAGCGTTCCATACAGCGCCTCTCTTATCGTCTGTTGCAAGTGAGGTGGGCCTGCCGTCAGGGCTTCCTGTGACGGTGGGTGCATCTGACGGTGCCATGAACCAGGTGGGGATTGGAGGGGTGGCTGAAGGAATCATGTCCATGTCTGTGGGGACTTCAGGTGCGCTAAGGGTGGCGCATAAGGAACCGAAGATTCCTGATAAGCCGTCTACATGGTGTTACTATCTCTTTGGCGGCAAGAGGTTAGCAGGCGCTGCCATCAACGGAGCAACAAACTGCGTGGACTGGTATCTTGATTGTGTCAGTGGCAGAGAAACCGGTCATCGTGATTACCGGGGGTTCACAGAAGGAGCGTCCGGGGTTTGCCCGGAGGAAGCCCCCTATTTTCTACCGTTTCTTTTCGGTGAAAGGTGTCCCGGCTGGCACGAAGAAAAGACAGGCAGCTTCTGTAAGCTAAAAGGGTCACACAGCGAGTTTGATCTTTACTACTCCATCCTTGAGGGAGTCCTTTTTAATATGTATCAGTGTTATCTGATTCTTGTTGAAATCGGCGGCACGCCTCATGATGTCCTAATGTCAGGGGGCATACTGAATTCCCCGCTATGGTCGCAGATGGCAGCAGATATTTTCCAACGCGAGCTTCTGGCTACAGGTGCAGCAAATGACTCAACGGTGGGCGCAGCGCTTGTAGCATTGGAGTCTTGTGGCGGCATTGATTCAGTTCGGGACTATCAGCCCGATGTTACCATGGTGTTTACGCCGCGAGACGATGAGACGCGGATCTATGAAAGGAGATTCAGAACCTATCTGGACCTATACGCTGAGCCGAGGCAGACTTCATAGATGAAACAAGCGTCCCGGTTCACGACGGTCCAAGGTCTTTGGTAATTTGTGTTTTATGGAGGCTGGGGTCAATGAAGGAAGTGAGAATAGTAGGAGAAGACATAACGCGCAAGGAGATAGAGGAGGCTCTTACCACATGGCTTGAAAGTTTCGGGCACATACCCGGAAAAGTGCTGCTTCTACCACCTGACTATACTCGCAGTCTTTCTCAGGCAGGACTCATCACAGAGATACTGTATGAGAAGCTCTCTCCCGATACTCAGGTGGACATAATGCCTGCCTTAGGAACTCATGTCCCGGTATCAGACGAAGAGAGGCTTAAGATGTTCAGTCCGGACATCCCGAAGGAGCGGTTCATCGTCCACAACTGGCGTGACGATGTGGAGGAAATCGGCACGATTCCTGATTCATATGTAAGGGAAATCTCACAAGGCCTCGTTGACTTTTCCATTTCCGTCCAGGTTAACAAGAGGCTTTTTGACAGGAGTTATGACTTGATCATCTCCATTGGCCAGGTAGTTCCCCATGAAGTAGTCGGTATGGCGAATTACACTAAGAATATCCTCGTAGGTTGCGGGGGTAAAGAAATAATCGATAAGTCCCATTTCCTCGGTGCCGTATATGGCTTGGAGAATCTTATGGGCAAGGATCATTCCCCTGTGCGCAAGGCTTTTGATTACGCTGAGGCAAACTTCCTTCAAGACATCCCGCTTCAGTATATCCTTACAGTCACCACAACAGATGATGAGGAAACGAAGGTTCGCGGGCTTTGGGCAGGCAGGCGCCGGGAGTCTTTTGAGGAGGCTGTGGTCCTCAGTCAGGAACTCAATTTCACCTTGCTGGATGAGCCCCTTGAGACAGTGGTCGTTTACCTTGATCCTGAGCACTATAAGAGCACGTGGTTGGGAAACAAGGCAGTGTACCGCACAAGGATGGCAATTGCCGATGACGGAGAGCTTATCATTATAGCGCCCGGTGTCAAGCAGTTCGGTGAGGACAAGGCTATTGACGCCTTGATACGAAAATATGGTTACTCGGGCACCCCGCGTATTCTCGAGCTGACAAATAAGGAAGACGATCTGAAGGATAACCTTTCTGCAGCCGCTCACCTTATCCACGGCTCTTCTGAGGGAAGATTCCGAATAACCTACGCCCCGGGACATCTCACCCGTGAGGAGATTGAAAGAGTAAACTTCGAGTACATGTCCTTATCGCAAGCGGTGAAGCTGTATGAACCTGATACGCTGCGTGAGGGATATAACACTGTGGACGGCAAGGAAGTCTTTTTCATCGGTAATCCGGGTAAAGGCCTTTGGGCATTAAGGAGCAGATTCTCTAACGAGGGCTAGGCAGGTGAAGGCGTGTGAAATCAGATATCGGCTTAATAGGGTTGGGCGTAATGGGACAAAACCTTGTCCTGAATATGGCAAATCATGGTTACTCCGTCTCGGTCTTTAATCGTACTTTGCGTGTGGTAGATGAGTTTATTGCTGGTAAAGCCGAAGGCTACGAGACTATCCGGGGCACACACTCGATTTCGGAGCTTGTTGAATCACTGGCAAAACCACGGCGGATAATGCTCATGGTGAAAGCCGGCCGGGCTGTGGACGCAGTGATTGAGCAGCTCATCCCATATTTGAGTCCCGGCGATATAATCATTGACTGCGGGAACTCCTATTTCAAGGATACCATCAGACGCAGCAAGGCCTTGGAGGAAGAGGGATTCTTGTACTTAGGCGTCGGGGTTTCCGGTGGAGAGGAAGGCGCTCTGAAAGGGCCGAGTATTATGCCGGGAGGCTCAAAGGCTGCATGGAAACATGTAGAAAGGATTTTTACTGACATAGCCGCCAGGGCCGGTTCAGGTGAACCATGTTGTAGATATCTTGGGCCTGATGGGGCAGGCCACTTCGTCAAGATGGTGCATAATGGCATTGAATATGCTGATATGGAGCTTATTGCCGAAGCCTACGCCATCATGAGGAATCTATTTGGCATGAGCGCGGAAGAGATGGAAGCTACCTTTGCCGACTGGAGCGAAGGGGAGCTCAGTTCATACCTTATTGAGATTACCCGGGATATTCTCGGTAAAAAGGACAAGGACACAGGACTGCCGATAGTAGATGTGATTAAAGATGCAGCCGGACAAAAGGGCACAGGTAAGTGGACGTCCCAAGAAGCGTTGGATTTGGGCGTTCCTGCTCCAACCCTGGTCCATGCCGTGTTTGCACGTTGTATGTCTGCGCTGAAAGACGAGCGGGTATCTGCATCTGCTATGCTCAAAGGGCCGGCAAAGGCCGAATTCGCACATGACCGGGCTCTTGGCGTATCTCACTTGAGAGCTGCGCTTTACGCTTCGAAAATCTGCGCGTACGCAGAAGGGTTTGCCCTCATGAAAGAGGCATCGAAAGAGTACGGATGGGATCTTGATCTAGGCGGAGTTGCTCTCCTGTGGAGAGGCGGATGTATCATCAGGGCTCAGTTTTTGGAGAGGATAACTGACGCGTTCAAGAATAATCCTAATCTGACTAACTTAATATTGGATCCATATTTTAAGGATGTTATTATTTCTTCACAAAACAGTTGGCGCCTCGTGGCAGGCTGGGCAATTCAGCATGGAATACCCGTTCCTGCCTTCGCTTCAGCTCTTTCATATTACGATTCCTACCGCGCGCCAAAACTGCCTGCAAATCTCATACAGGCTCAACGTGATTACTTCGGTGCTCATACATATGAAAGGCTGGATAGGCCGGGGACTTATCATACCGAATGGCTTGAACTCGGGGATATTGCGGAGAGCTTGGAGAGCAAATAGGGACGGCGTTGATGCGGTAACGGTGATTGGGTGAAGGTCCGGGATGTGGCTGAACGCATTCATGAGTTAATTGGAGACAGGCAAAGCAAAGAAATGAGACGGATGACGGAAAGGAAGAGATGATATTGAACATAGGATGCGCGTATCCAAATTCTCTTCACGAGAAAGACGGGTCAGTCCTTTTCCTCATCAAGGGGGAACGGGAAAAGAGATTGGTAGCAATAGGCGACGGCTCTGCGGTTTTTAGGGAACTCGAAGGCACTGTCAGTTCCAATGACGGCCTTAGGATGAAAACCTGTGACTTGTCAACTGCAAACAGCCATGTAATAAGAAAACACTTTCCGCATACGCGCCCGGTCTCGTTGCGGAAGTTTAAAACCACTTTGGGCCTGGGTGACAGGCTGGGAGTGGCATCACCGGGACACATAGAGTTGATAAAGGGCTATGACGTAGGCCCGGTCCTCGCTCAGCAGTCAATCAGGGAGCTTACGCTCACAGGAAGGACCTTTGAGGATGTGCTGTCAGATGCGGTTTGGGCAGTATTTCAAGAAGGCTACCGCGGTGGATTCGGTGCGGACGGGGATCACTTGAAGTCAGAGGAAGAAGTGAAGCTTGCCTTAGATACCGGTTACACCATGATAACCCTGGATTGCTCCGCGTATATCAAGAACACTACAGGTTTATCCAAAGACGATGTAGATCGTATGTATATGGAAATTGACAGAGAGACGCGGGAAAGACTGGAGACGCGGTTCCTATCCGGAGAATTCAAGCTCGAATCAGGCCTTAAACTGATGTTCAGTCCGGAGACGCTTAGGCTGAACGCTGTAATCTATCAGAAAGCCATAGATTTTGCGATAGATATCTTTTGCGAAATGATCAAGCCATGTCCAAGAGAATTGGATTTTGAGATGTCGATTGATGAGACAGTGACGCCTACGGATCCCCTGGCTCACTTCTTCGTAGCTCTGCAGCTTAGGGAGGCAGGTGTAGACTTATACAGCGTCGCTCCGCGTTTTTGCGGTGAATTCCAAAAGGGTATAGATTACATTGGCGATCTTTCGCAGTTCCGGAGAGAACTCCAGGCGCATCAGGCAATCGCATCACACTTCCGCTACAAGCTGAGTGTCCACTCAGGCAGTGATAAGTTCAGTGTGTTCCCGATTATCGGCGAAGAAACCCGGGGACATGTCCATGTGAAGACTGCAGGCACAAACTGGCTTGAAGCCGTCAGGGTAATCATCCACAGAGACCCGGGGCTTTATCGGGAGTTGCATGTGTTTGCCCTGGAGCATCTCTCTGAGGCAAGGCGTTACTATCATGTTACATTGGATACCGGCAGAATTCCAGATGTGGTTTCCCTGAGAGACGATGAACTCGACGGATTAATGAACCATGACGATGCCAGACAATTGATTCACATCACCTATGGCTTAATCCTCCAGGAAAAGGATGAGTCAGGAGCATATCGTTTTCGCGACAGGATCTACAGATGTCTCTATGAGAATGAGACGCTTTATAGTGAGTTCCTCAGGAGGCACATTGGGAATCACCTGAAAGCCCTCGGGTTGCAAACCGGCGGACAAACCGGCGGTAAACAGGCGGTAAACCGGCTGTAAACCGGATTGACAGAGGATGCGCATTATGCTATATAATAGTTAAGCTAATATTTTTGCTTAAGTCTTGGTGGCCCCGTAGCTCAGTGGATAGAGCAGCGGTTTCCTAAACCGCGTGTCGGACGTTCGATTCGTCTCGGGGCTACCAGTTTTGTTTTTATCCCAGGACTATGTGTATGTGCAGGCACGTCTGGGTGTTCAGGTATGTTATGATGCTCGGGTTTAATTGGGATGCAATTTGCCCTGATTCTGCGCCATGCCTCAGGCAGGCTCATGGCCTTCGCCGGACATTCTTTCCGGGAGCAAAGTCAAGCTTCACGGCGAAGTCCAGCAGGTCTTGCCCCGAACTCTTTGTAATGTTATTATAAGAACGAACGTGGCATAGGCTTTCGGTAAGGAATCCTCGTTGATAAGCAAAGCGAATCGGCGGGGGATGTTAAGAACTATGTTGTATGAGCAAAACATGAATGATGAAACGTTTATGCACAGAGCCCTTCTGGAAGCGAAGAAGGCGTACCTGAAGGGTGAAGTTCCTGTAGGCGCTGTCCTTACCCTTGACGGACAGGTGATTGCCAGGGCACACAACCGTAGAGAGGAATTGCAGGATCCCACTGCTCACGCAGAGATGCTGGCAATAAGAGAGGCTTCAGCCAAACTGCGTTCATGGCGTCTTGTAGGCGCAACTCTCTATGTGACATTGGAACCGTGTTCTATGTGCGCCGGCGCTCTGGTGCTGGCAAGGGTTACGCGTCTGGTATACGGGGCGCCGGATCCTAAGTCAGGGGCTGTAGGGTCAATCATGAACTTGGCGGAACATGAGGCCTTAAACCATAGGGTGGCTGTAACCGGCGGAATCCTCCAGGATGAGTGTTCTGCCATCCTTAAGCAGTTTTTCTCGGAGTTACGTGATGACTGACTTAGCCCGGACCGGTTAGGGCTGTGTCAGGCAAGGGAAATCAGGGTCGAAACTGAATAAGTGCTACAGACGAAATGTAGACCAAGCGGAGAGATGGCTGAGTGGTCGAAAGCGCTCGCCTCGAAAGCGAGTGGGCGGGTAGCCCCTGCCCCGTGAGTTCGAATCTCACTCTCTCCGCCACCATTGACTTTTTGCGGAGAGGTGGCTGAGTTGGTTGAAGGCGCCCGCCTGGAAAGTGGGTAGGCAGAAGCTCTCTGTCTCGCGGGTTCGAATCCCGCCCTCTCCGCCATATTTTTCTAAGTCTGTTTCCTTTGTGAAGGTTTGGTCGTGCTAGACGGGGAGGTAGCGGTGCCCTGAACCCGCAACCCGCTATAGCGGGGTTGAATTCCCGCCCGAGGCCGACCCTTCGTGGGGCCTGGCCCTGTTAAGTGGCGAAGAAGACTGGGTCCTGCGCAACAGAAGTCTGTGAACCCCGTCAGGACCGGGAGGTAGCAGCGGTAAGCGGAATGTTCTGTGTGCCGCAGGGGCGCCTGGCCGGAGCAGGCTGGCAGGTTACCGCCTGGGGAGGGCGTTCGAAGGTGGGTGCACGACCATTACTTGACCGGCCCTGTCCTGGAACTGCAGAGGCCGGTTTTTTCTTCTCCTGCTTCATGTTTGGGACATAATAGGTTCTTGCTGAACTGAATTTACGAGCCATGGCAGTGTCCCCTGCAGGAATTGAAAGGTGGAGCCAGAAGTCCATACGTCGGGGTAAGGGGGAACCATAAGTGACATATGTCTCGCTGTATCGCCGCTTCAGACCGCAGACATTCACCGAAGTCGTGGGACAGGATCATGTCACGCGCACTCTGCGTAATGCTATAGCAGCAGGCCGCACGTCCCATGCATACCTTTTCTGTGGCCCGCGAGGGACAGGCAAGACTACAGTCGCGAAGGTGCTGGCAAAGGCCTTGAACTGTGAGGCGGGCCCGACACCTGATCCTTGTGGCCGGTGTGAAGCGTGTATCAGGATTCAAGAAGGCCGCTCCATGGACGTTATAGAGATTGACGCTGCGTCCAATCGTGGGATAGACGAAATCCGCGATCTTCGGGAAAAGGTCAAATTCGCTCCTGTGGAAGAGAGATACAAGGTCTACATTATTGATGAGGTCCACATGCTGACCCAGGAAGCCTTCAATGCCTTATTGAAGACCTTGGAAGAGCCTCCCCAGCGCGTGGTGTTTATTCTTGCGACAACTGAACCTCATAGAGTGCTTCCTACGATCCTGTCCAGGTGCCAAAGGTTTGATTTTAGGCGTCTCACTGTGAGCGA
>JAAZEW010000264.1 GCA_012512055.1 Bacillota bacterium
GCCGAACTCAAGCACGGCCTCTTCCACCAAGGCATAATCCTTGATATGGAGTTCAAGAAGCATTTAATCCACCACCAGACTGCCTTAAGAAGCAACTTGCCTGTCCTACTCTTCAGCTTGAAGCCTTAGCCTGTTGAACCTCTCCATAACACTGATTACAGCGGATTTCGGTTTCACGACTATGAGTATTGTATCATCTCCTGCGATTGTGCCTACTATTTCAGGGATGCCCATGTTGTCAATGACTGCAGCCACCGCATGGGCGTTACCTGTCAGCGTCCTTATGACCAGAAGATTCTCGCTGAAGTCAATGGATATCACAGAATCCTTAAGCAGTCGTCTCATTCTGCGCTCGGAATCTTCGAAAGCTCTCTCTTTCGGCACGACGTAACGATACCTGCCGCTGCCGGTGGGTGTCTTGGTTATGCCCAATTCCTTAATATCCCTGGATACAGTGGCTTGTGTAACCTCAAAACCCTCTTTCTGCAAAGAGGCAGCCAGGTCTTCCTGGGTTTCAATGGGTTTCCCCCGTATGATCTCCAACACCTTCGCATGACGCCGAGTCTTAGACAGTCTTTGTCTCATTACACCTTGCCCTCCGCAAGACGTGTCTTCAAGACTTCATAGAAATCTCTGTTGCCCAGCTTTATAAGATATGTTTTCGGAACTGCAGGTTTCACCACGACCTCATCCCGGTGCTCCAATGCAAATCCCACTTGCCCGTCGATTGTCAACATTACGTCCTCGTTTTGGGCCTCAAGGACTATTCTCACATCATCCTCAGGAGATACCACAAAAGACCTTGCTCCCAGGGTGTGCGGGCAGATAAACGTCAATATCAGCATGTTCATGACAGGGTTGACAATAGGGCCGCCTGCCGAAAGTGAATATCCTGTAGAGCCGGTAGGGCTGGCTACAATGGCACCGTCTGCAGGATAGGTTCCAATGAGGCTGGAGCCTACGTAAGTATCCAACCTGATCATCCTTGCAAACGCCCCTTTTGTGACGACCACGTCATTGAGCCCGATAAACTCTCCTACAACGCCTTTTCCCCCACGCCTTACTTCAGCGTGAACCATCATTCTCTCTTCCACTTCATACCTGCCTGAAAGGATCCTGTCCAACGCATTGCCCATGCCTTTGAGCTCCACCTCGGTAAGGAAACCGAGATGCCCTACGTTGACTCCGAGGATAGGGAGGCTTGTTCCTGCCAGGCGCCGTGCAGCGTTAAGTAAAGCTCCGTCCCCGCCCAACACTACTACTACATCCAGTTTGCCTGCTAAATCCTGATCACCGAATGAAGCTTCGGGCAAATCAAGGTAATCGGCGGTTTCCGGATCCAGGAACACTTGGACACCGCGCCCGGGAAGAGTCTTTGCCAAATCATTTGCAGTTGAGATCGCGATATCTTTTCCAAGGTGGACTATTAGGCCGAATCTCATCATATGATGTCTCCTTGCATAAATCATCCGTTCACAAGTTCCCTGTGGGCAGCATCAACTACTTGAGATATGATCTCGGGATGATAAGGACTTAGTGTCCGCAGGCCTCTCTTTATAGCATACACTAAAAACTCGATGTTTCCTGCCGGTCCCGTTATCGGCGAGTGTGTCAGGCCCTTGACTTCAAGGCCTTCTCCTTCCATAAATTCCACGAGGCTTCTAATCGTCTCAATGTGTACGTGCTTGTCACGCACCACTCCGCCTCTTCTTACTTCCTCCCTACCTGCTTCGAACTGGGGCTTGATGAGGATAACGAGTCCTCCGTCATCCTTAAGAAATGTCAGTAGATGACGTATGAATTTTGACACCGATATGAAAGACACGTCCACCGTGGCCAAATCACACAGTTCAGGGATTGACCCGGGTTCAAGGTATCTGACATTCGTTCGCTCCATGACCACCACATTCGGGTTGTTCCGGAGTCCCCAGGCAAGCTGCCCATACCCGACATCTATTGCATAAACCCGCCTGGCGCCGTGCTGTAGCAGGCAGTCTGTGAACCCTCCGGTGGATGCACCGATATCCATGACCACCTTGTCTCTTGCGTCAATCTCAAACTCCAGAAGGGCTTTGGCCAGCTTCTCCCCGCCTCTGCTTACGAAAACCCTTTTCCCTTTCACCGGCCTTAGTTCTATTTCCGAAGCAGATTTCACAAAGGTCCCGGGTTTAGTCTCAGAAACGCCGTCAACTATGACTTCTCCCGCCATTATGGCGCGGCGCGCCTTCTCTCTGGTAACTGCCAGGCCCCTTTCGACCAGCAACACATCAAGGCGTTCCCGCCGGCGGCCGTCCACAGAACCTCCTCTTCCCATGTCTACGTTACACCCTCAATACTGCTTGACACAGACGATTGTTGCACCTCGCAGGCCACACTTACAGCGCCTCTGGGCTTACACAGCCTGAGTGCAGCTTCTGCAATACCCACAGGCGACAATCCGCATTTATCAAGTAGGATCTCACGCGGGCCGTGTGTCACAAAGTCGTCAGGTATACCCAAATGGGCGAACTCCACCTTTCCCTGAGCCTTCCTGGAAATGATATCTGCGACCTCGTTGCCCAGGCCTCCGACAACGCTCGCCTCTTCAACTACAAGCAGCCTCCTGCATTTCCTTGAAATCTCCAGGATCTGAGGCTCGTCCACCGGTTTCGCAAACCTGGCATTGAAGACAGCCGCAGATAAGCCTTCCCTCCTTAAGATTGCCGCTGCGTCCAGCGAAGGGTACACCATGCTTCCCAAAGCAATTATCGCCACGTCTTTGCCATCCTCAAGAAGCACGCCTTTACCATATTCAATAGGCGGACATGTCCTCCTTCCCGCCTTATCCATGGCAGACGCGCGAGGGTACCTGAATGCGCAAGGCCCCTCCATGTTCAAAGCGAAGTCCAGCATAGAGACGAGCTCATCTTCATCTATAGGCGCCATGACTGTCATACCGGGAATGCTTCTTAAGAACGCAATATCAAGATTCCCGTGGTGTGTAGGGCCATCCTCGCCTACAAGCCCCGCCCTGTCCACGGCAAAAACCACATGAAGGCCGGGAAGGGCAATGTCATGAACAATCTGATCATAAGCCCTCTGCAGAAACGTGGAGTAGACAGCCACCACGGGAATAAAACCCTGGCTTGCCAAGCCCCCTGCCATCGTCACTGCATGCTGCTCCGCAATACCCACGTCAAAGAAGCGGTTAGGATATGCTTTCATAAATGCGCTGAGGCCTGTACCATCAGGCATCGCAGCAGTAATGGCAATAATGCGAGGATCCTTGGACGCCGCTTTTACCACAGCCTCACCAAATATCGCAGATAGGCTCTTAGAATTGCCGGATGAAAGCATCCTGCCTGACGGCACATGGAACTTGCCTACCCCGTGAAAAGCCCTGGGGTCCGCCTCTGCCGGAGGATATCCCTTGCCTTTCTTGGTGACCACATGGATCAACACAGGTCCGCCTTTGGCTCTGGCTTGCTGAATTGTGCGAATAAGGAGTGGGATGTCATGTCCGTCAAGCGGCCCTAAGTAAGTGAAACCTAAGTCCTCAAAAAGCATGCTGGGGATGACTAGATACTTTAAGCTGCCTTTGAGCTTCCTTACGCTCTCAGACACATCTTTTCCGATGATTGGGATGCTCCGGATGATCCTCTCTAACTCGCGGCGGGCACTCAAAAGATGAGGCTCTGTCCTAATGCGAGAAAGGTAGGACGCAAGGCCTCCCACATTCCGGGAAATAGACATTTCGTTGTCGTTCAACACAACAATAATGTCTGTGCCGAGTTGCCCTGCATGGTTCAGGGCCTCAAATGCCATCCCCCCGGTAAAGGATCCGTCTCCGATCACTGCGAGAACACTGTAGTCTCCATTTCTCAGATCTCTGGCTTTGGCAATACCGAGAGCTGCAGATATTGAAGTGCTGGAGTGTCCCGTATTATACACGTCATGAGGGCTTTCGTCCGTTCTCGGAAAACCGCTGATGCCGCCGTACTGCCTGAGAGACGAGAATTCGCTGAGCCTTCCCGTAAGGATTTTATGGGCATATGCCTGGTGGCCCACATCCCATATCACTTTATCATTGGGACTTGCAAGAACAGTATGAATGCTCAAGGCGAGTTCCACCACTCCGAGGCTGGAAGCCAGATGGCCACCGGTCTCCGAAACAGTGTTTATGATTTCCTCCCTGATTTCACCTGCAACTTGCTGAAGCTGGCCCAGTGTAAGGTGTTTGAGCCCTTCGGGCAGATCCAACGCATCAAGAAGTCTTGCCACTATTCGAGTCTCCTTCAGCATACTTCTTTGCCGGGCAAAGATTCTTCTTTCTGTTCGAAGCTTTCGGGTCAGGCAGGATAACAAGGCCTGTCGAGCCTTCAAGCCAGGCCAGGACTTTACCTACGGCAAGAATGATCTGCTCCGGTTCGCTGATGGCAACGTTCTTTCCCCACGCCTTGCCACCGACTGTGAGAGCTGCAATGAATCCCACGATAACCGTACTTGCCACTGTCTCGCCGGCAGGGCTTCGCCCCGCCGGCATCACCAGTTCAAGGGCAATTGCGGCTCCTATCGCGCCGCTGACAGTACCTGTCATATCACCGATGATGTCATTGCAGAAGCTCGCCACACGGTCAGCAGATCTTGTCATACGAAGAGCCTGCTTCGCCCCGTATACTTTCTTCGAAGCCATGGCATTCAATGGCCGTTCTTTCGCTGCTGTGACAGCAGTGCCGATTACGTCAAAAATGACACCGATGCCAACTATTAAAAGCAAAACAAAAAGTCCAAGAATCAACCCCACGCGGCCAAGGAGTATCTTGGACACAAAACTTACGGATATGGCCATGACAAATGTGACAATTGCTACATAAAGGACCCGTGACACACGTGGGTTCACGAGCTACACCCACCTTAATAACGTATCCGGGTAGGTGGTAACATTATGGGTAAATATTGTGGCTTGAGGTCCGGCAGGTTTTCCCTGTAGTGCTCCCTTGCGTCACCACTTGGGCGGTTTCCCGTTTACGACTACAGCCCGAGGTTGCCCTTAGGACGGCCGGACTACCACTTAGCTCACACTACAATCCCCGTAATGTCCCTTTGATCCTTGGACAGTCTAGGAGTTTTCCTCA
>JAAZEW010000034.1 GCA_012512055.1 Bacillota bacterium
ACGCCAATAGTTTTCCGGAGCCGGTTTGGTCCGGTGCGCAAACCTTTTATCATAGCAAGTCAAGTGATGCCAAAGAACTCGCCATAGCCATACAGAAGGAACTTGTCAGCCGTCTCGGGCCCAATCTTCGAAAAGCGAAAACCGGCGACGATTACTTTGTGCTACGCAAGTCGACGATGACTGCAGTCATTGTGGAAGTGGGATTCCTGTCAAATCCGCGGGAAGAAGCCTTGCTGGCCCAGGCCAATTACCGGAAGCAAGTAGCCGAAGCTAGCTTCTATGGGACTGTCAATCATCTGGTGGGCTCTTACAAGAAAGGCAGGCCCGGGGAGGGTGATGAATCCAGGCCAATCTCTGATTTGCCGAGTGAGTTCACAGGCAGCGAGGACCATGCCTCTTTATACTCAAGAGCCAGGTCAGCCTTGAACCTGGAGGAAGATGAAGCAGCCCTGTACTTTGCAGGGCCTACCAATTTCGATGATGATCTCATGCTTGAGATTCGCAAAATCCCCGGCTTGGGAGATGAGCGCGATTTGGGCTCACGCGCCTTTCGAGTGGTCCAGGAACTCACAAAAGGGCCTGCGCGCGGGAGCGTACTGTGTCCTACGTTGCCGCGAGGCACATGCGTTAAGTCTGTCAAAATCGTGGATAACGTAGCTTACGTAGACTTCAGCAAGGAGCTTATGGAGAATCACTGGGGAGGGAGCAGGGCTGAGGAGTTGACTGTCTATTCCATTGTAAATACACTAACCGACGTCCCCGGAATCAAAGAAGTCCAGATTCTCATCGAGGGTTTGGCGTCCTCCACTATTGCAGGCCACATTATCCTCGATGGGCCTCTTTCCGCTAACTTCGACATTATTGAGTTTGAGCAATTCTAGGATGGGGTAAAGAGGAAATAACTGACGACTTACAGAATATCATAGCATCTTAGGGATTACCCTACGACTGAGAAGAGCGCTTTGCGCAGAGAAAGTCGAGGTGTGGTTTCCGTGAAGCGAGCAGGCGTTGTGTTGTGTGTCCTTGCCCCTCATCCGCCCCTTCTCATTCCGGAGATAGGGAAAGGCGATATCCGTGCTGTCAAGGCCACGCAGGAAGCCATGAAAGAGCTGGCTTGCCGTGTAAATCAAGCTAAGCCTGATGTGATAATTGTCATCAGTCCTCATGCGCCTCTGTTCCGCGATGCCATAGCGGTTTTGGTAGATGACCCGCTTTGCGGGGATTTTTCCGCTTTCGGTGTTGCCGAAGCCCAATACCGCTTCAGGAATGATCTTGAGCTTATCTCAGCCATCGCCGACGAAGCCGGCAAGATAGGCGTAAGAATTTACAGGTTCGACGGAGAGGGCCGAAGAATATCGAGGAGGTCCGAAGGGCTGGATCATGGAGTGCTGGTCCCTATGCACTTCATAAGTAAAGAGATAGGACAGGCTGTTCCAATAGTAGTCATGGGCACTGCTCTGCTGCCTCGTCATGCGCTTTATGCTTTGGGACAGGCTATAGATGAGGCTGCCCGGAGGCTGGAGCGAAGGGCTGTCCTTGTTGCAAGCGGAGACTTATCACACCGCTTAACCAGGCATGCGCCTGCAGGCTATAACCCGCGGGGCAGGGAATTTGACGAAAGGCTTATTCAGTGCTTACGAGATGCGGATGTCCAAGGGATTCTGTCCCTGGATGATTCCTTGCTGGATGAGGCAGGCGAGTGCGGGTACCGTCCGGTGGTGACTGCGCTTGGGGCTGTCTCCGGTGATGACCTGAGGTCAGATGTACTGTCATACGAAGGTCCGTTCGGAGTGGGTTATGGATGTGCGCTTTTCGGCCCGGAGGTGGATTCTGGTGAAAACTGTGGTTCCGGGAGATGCCCGTCCGGTGAGAGCTTTCCCGTAAAACTGGCTCGTGCTGCGGTTGAAACCTACGTAAGATCCGGGAAAAAGATAAATCCCCCTGAAGAGATCCCTCCCGAATTCCAGGGACGGGCAGGAGTATTCTGCACCCTAAAGATAGGTGGCGAGCTAAGGGGCTGCATAGGGACAATAGAACCGGCGACCGGCAGCATCGCCCGGGAGATTATTGGGAATGCCATTGCTGCTGCGACTCAAGATCCGCGGTTCCATCCCGTTAAGGAGAATGAACTGAGAAGTCTTAGCTATTCCGTGGATGTCTTGATGCCCAGCGAGCCTGTTTCCGGACTCGACCAGTTGAACCCCGGACTCTACGGCGTCATAGTCCGTAAGGGACGGAAGCGGGGATTGCTTCTACCTGACATTGAGGGAGTGGATACTCCTCTGGAGCAAGTGGCGATAGCAAGACGTAAGGCCGGCATAGGTCCGAATGAAGACATAGAAATCGAGAGATTTGAAGTTAAGAGGCATACTTGATGAAGAAGGCATCTTACTGGGAGGCAGGGCCAAAGAAGGTCGTTTTGTGTCTTCTTTGTCCACAATACTGCAAGATTCATCCGGGCAACGTCGGGGTGTGTCGTGCAAGGAAGAACGTAGCCGGGCAGCTCATTTCATTGAACTACGGCGAGGTGACGTCTTTTGCGTTGGATCCCATCGAGAAGAAACCCCTTTATCATTTCTACCCGGGTTCCCAGATTCTATCAGTTGGAACCAAGGGGTGCAACCTTTCTTGCGGGTTCTGTCAAAACTGGCAAATTTCCCAGGCTGACGCGGAAACCCATGAGATTACTCCTGCAAGACTGGCTGAGGTTGTCGAGGACTACGGCAGGAAGAAGCAGTCTGTCGGGCTCTCATACACTTATTCCGAGCCTTTGATTTGGTTCGAATTCGTGTTGAACACTGCCAGGCTTGTGCGTGGAAAAGGTTTCAAGAACGTGCTGGTGACAAATGGCCATGTTAACGAGGAACCGCTCCTGGAGCTGCTTCCATACATAGACGCCATGAATATTGACGTAAAATCATTCTCTCCTGCCTTCTATACCAAGGTATGCCATGGGAAGCTTGAACCCGTGTTGCGAACAGCCGAAACTGCACGGAAAGCAGGTTGTCATATCGAAATTACGAACCTTTTGATACCCGGCTTGAATGACTCTGAGGATGAAATCCGGAAGTTGGTCAAGTGGGTTGCTACAGAGCTTGGCGACACAACGCCTTTGCATTTCTCCAGGTACTACCCGGCATATAAGTTCAGTCAGCCTCCGACTCCGATTGAAACACTACGAAAGGCGGCTGATATCGCGAAGCAGAGCCTAAAGTACGTCTACCTTGGGAATGTCCCGGGCATGGAAGGCAGTGACACTTTCTGTTATGAGTGTGGCAACAAAGTGATCAAGCGCACTGTCTTCGGTGTGGCCAGATTCAGTTTGAGGGACGGCGAGTGCAAGTATTGCGGCGCCCCTATCCACATTATTCAGACTTAATTGCTTCTGTCGGACAAGAGTGCCCTGTACGATCTTGTCCTGATCCAAGAAAACAATGTTTTGGGAGTGTTTTTGAAGGAGTTCCCGTTATGCTGTCGAACCCTATTCTTGAATGTCACAAGAAAAGGAGGGATACGGATGAAGAAGAAGCTGCTTATAGCTGTGGTGATTATAGGCGCGATGGCGCTTGCCGGTGTAGCATCTGCAGCAAACCACATCGGCGTCGGCTACTACTTTCAGGGAGATGCAAGAGGTTTGACCCTAAAAGGCGAATTGGCGCTTACTGACACGATAGGTGTGGGCCTGGATTACTTCGGTATTGAAAACGCAGGCTGGACCGATATTTGGGGATCGATGGATCTTAAGGAGTTCGGCGATGCTCTTGTCGGCGCATACGGAGGAATCAGACTACATACCGGCGGCGGAGTTTCCCCTGCTTTCCTAGTGGGCGTATGGGGAGAACAGCCTGTACACCCGCAACTCGTGGTCTATGGCGATGCAGGCCTCGGCGTCAGATTCGGTTCCGGCAGCGCCAAGGCGTGGCTGGAGGCTTCAGGCGGCGTTATGGCCGATATCTACGCCCCGTTCTGGCTGGCCGGCGAGATTATCCTCAAGACCCAGAATGCACCCAGCACTACAGGGTTCAGGGTGCTTGTGGGCATGGATTTTTAGACATCCGGTATTAGGCTTTTCTTATAAGTCTCAA
>JAAZEW010000265.1 GCA_012512055.1 Bacillota bacterium
ATAGGCCCCCTTTGCCTGTGGCGCTAATCTCCGTAGCAATCGCAGCATATGTCCCAGGCTTTTGCACCCGCCAATCAAGGCGTGATGCAGTCACATTGACATCTGCGTAAGCCTCTTGGACTGCCTTGATATATATGGGATCCAGTGGCACCTGGTGCCAGTAGCCACTCCCCACTGGGTTGTATTCCATGTTGATGTGGTCACAGAAAATCAAATCCTTATCACTCGGCGGCAATCCATTGGTTGTCACCTTCAAAGCAAGGTAAGCGTAAGAACCTGGCAGGAACCTATTACCGGCAGTCTGGTGCCAGTCCCAGATGATTGTTACGCGCGTGATTCCCGGCTCGGGGTACGTCACTTCTATTGTCAAGATCCCGTCTTGTATATCAGGATGTCCAGGCACAAATACAAGCTTCTCTATCTCCTCTGCAGTCAGATGCTCACCCAGGAGAAGGGTGACTATCCAACCGTTCCACCCTTTCGGTTGGTCTTGTGGCTGTACTTCCGGCTGCCCTGCGGACGGAGCTTCCTGCTGCACTGTTGACCCCGACTCTTCTGCTGGGCAATTCACCCACAGCTCGATTATCCACTCGGCTTCCTCGCCTGAAGGCACAGTGAACTTATCGTCTTCGACTCCTATGTTGTCTGAAACTCCTGTGGCTACGAGTTTGAACAGTCCTGACTCGTGAACCCTCTCAATCTTAACGGGTTCCGCAAGCTGCCTAACCAAGGCCATGAGAGAAGTACTTGCTTGTGGCTCTTCTACGGGCTTCTGCCCACCCTTCGCAGGGTCTCCTGGCACAGGCGCTATCGGAGATGACCTCTCCGGGAAAGGCCTTTCAGGATAAGGCCATTGGCGTTCAAACGGATTGCTGACTACGCTAGAAGAACCCGTATCAAGCCCAAGGCCCTTAGGATTCTTGTGGGCGATTATTGAGTGTGGCGCTGTCCTTTGCCGCTCAGTCTTCCCGCGCATGGTATATGTAAGCAAAAAACCGCTGTCGATAGTATGCGATCCTTCTTTGGAAAACCCGAATCCTCCCGTGTCGCTGCGCCTTGTCGTTACACTAATCTCACAACGAGCAGCTTCATTAGGCAACAGGCTGCCGACATCCCATATGAATGTTGTGTCTGGTTCTGAAGGTCCGCGTGAATCATTACTCTCAAGACGTACGTTACCCTGGGATCTCCCCGCAACCGTCGCTTGAAAAGCAGAGCCCACGCTGCCCTCCACTCTTGCGCTTTCCATAGGAAAGTCGTTTGGATTCCTAACAGTCAGCACAATTGTCCCTTTCAACTGTCGTCCTATTGGCGCTGCAAACAGCCTTGAACCGACTTGGACTATTTCCCCGGATACAGGGATGAAGTCTGCACTGATCTCAGCTTCACTCGTATCCAAATCCACCCTGGCCCGTGCAGTTACCTGCATAACGGAGGCCTCAGCATTTCTTGGTCCTGCCATTGGACTCGCAAGTTCCATGACGTAATCCGAGTCAATAGTGGCATAGGGATTTACCTGCTCTAACCTCTCCCACCCAATCATAGGGACTAACCTAAACGCAGTAAGGGGCGCTCCTAAGGCAGGAAGAGTAAACACTAAGAGGGCTAATGCGGCGATTAACCCAAGCATCATCCTACGCGCCATCCTGAACCCTCCCTAAGCGGGCATTGTGACATTCATGCATTTACGTACCTTCACTGTATTAGCTAGAGAATGTCTCTATCAGCAGTACACAAATTATTATCGCAATTATCATGCCATTCGGTCTTTTATAACTAGGCTTCCTTCAAACCAGTTGAAGCTGGAACTTACCGGGTGACGAGAAAAGAGGCTGAAAGTCGCGAACACCAGTGTGTCTAAGTTCATAGACATGCCTGAACCATCTCTCCTTTGGAACTGTCAGTGAGCAGCAAGTAGTACACTAAATAAGGTGTGCTCGTCTGTAGACACCTACGTGAGTACGTAGACAGCTTGGAATAAGACACGCTGACTACATAGCTATATATAGCTAATTCGGATCTAATTTATTCATTGAATGCCAAAATTGTTGACGATCAAGAATGGAAATGGAAATTAGGACAAAGAAGGATCAAGATTCAGATTCCAGCTCGCGACGGACACCCCTGCCCTTGGCTTGCACTTGGTCGTTACCTACTCGTGCGGGGGCTTTCACCCCGTATGAAGCGCCATGCCCGGCACACGAAAAAACAGGGTGCGGGCCGGCCGGAGTCTGCACCCTGTTTCTGATGGTTGATATTCCTCTCTGAGCCGGCGCCGATATCTCCGCTAGAATGCCCCCTTGAAACCAAGCCAGAAGATACCTGCATCTGACCCTACGCCTTTGGTAAGCCCCAACGTAGTGCCAAAACCGCGTCCGGACATGAATGTAAAGTCTACATGCCATTGTGACAGGATGCCATAGCGATTCTGCACTTCGATCTCTAGGGTGTTCGATCCGACATTGAGAATTGCGCCTACTTCTAACATGGCCGGTCCTGCTTCTCCTCCCCCCAGAGGAAGGGATCCTGGGACATAACCCGCATACACACTAAAGTCGTCTA
>JAAZEW010000266.1 GCA_012512055.1 Bacillota bacterium
AGACATCGATACATGCATAACCGCCTTGGATAAGCGTTTGGGCAATCAGGTATCCGGGGATACCCGACAACGGCAAGAGTGAAAGCAAAGGCATGGATAACCCGAGGCAGATAAAACCCATATTTGCTACGTGACGCCTTCCCACGTGATCAGCGATCCACCCGCAAAGAAAACACATTAGTATGTACGGCATGACATTGTAGAAACGTGCGAAGTCACCTGTGAGAGTCAGATTAGGAAGGACAACTGCATACGCAAACCCTCCTATGATAGATGTAGACGTTAGCACGACGGCTAAGGCAAGAAAGAACATCCGGAGTCGACGTTTCTCGCCGGATAAGGCTTTTTCATAATTCAGCCTGCTTCCGGAACCCGTAACCGGAAGCTCCATACCATAGCGACAAACAGCAAGAAACGCAACAAGCAGCCAAACCGAGCTTACAGATACTGTAACGAGCGGCTCCAAGTGAGCAAGAAATGCAGTATGAATATAGAGAGCGATATTGGCTATGGCCATAGACAGTGCAAACCCCCGGCCCAACTCGTCCCGGGGAATGGTCCTTGCCATCTCTTTGGCGCACGTCACGACAAATGCGCCGGATACAAGGCCTAGGAAAACAGCAGGCCAAGACCAAAGCCTGTAAGGGACACAAACAAAAGCAACTGTAAGCCCGAAACAAATAAGGCAAGAAAGGCCCATCACGACAATATCAATAGCGCCTTCCCCTGTGATGTTGTCAGTCAGGCATATCTCGTCCTTTCCGGAGATTCTCTGACTCAGGGTAATAAGATAACGTCTCCCCCATATGCCATACCCTACCAGTCCAAGACCATGAAACAGGGTAAAGGCGGCTCCAATGCTCATAGCATGCATACCGCCGGCTTCGGCGAAAGCATACAGGGAAGGTCCGAGCAATGGAAAGCTCAGCAACCAAGAGAAGAACAGGCCTAATAAGGCGGAAAGAGTTCCGTATCTAAATGCGACTCCCCGATAAGCTTCATAAGTCACAAATTCACCCTCCGAAAAATCCCGAGTCCGGAACTCCACTCAAGAACCTCATGCCCGCGATTGAAACCGTAACGGGGAACAATACGTTTACGAGTTGTAAGCAAGCTTACGAAAGCCATTCCATAAATCATCGTATCCGGCTGTGATATTAGACATTCGATGACAATTCTAAAAATCCTTGTCAATACAGTAAATCTCTTCGTTTCTCCACGACGATTTTGTCAATTCAAAGGAGGATTCTTTCTATACGAGTTGAATATCTATACCTAGAATTCAGTCTTGCTACATATCTGACTTATATTCCGTACATCTCTTGCGATTTGCAATTTCACTTGTGTGCCGTATTCAGCAAGCATGTTCCCGAAAGAGCCTGAGAAGGCCTAACACCGGAATTCCGGGATGCGGAGGATTCTAAGTGAGCTACGTAAAATACCTAAAGTGCATCGTGTGCGGTTCAACGTTTAGAGAAGAAGACACCATACTTACGTGCCCTCTTTGCGGAGACAAAGGAATTCTCGATGTCATCTACGATTATGACAAAATATCCAAGGTGACAGACAGAGAGTCAATTGAGAAGAACAAAGAAATCTCCATGTGGCGATACATGCCTTTTCTCCCTGTAGAGCCACACTCGATAAAACCCTTTCTCCGGGTGGGCTGGACTCCCCTCTACAAAGCTCAGAGTTTAGCCGCTGAAATCGGGGTAAAGACTTTATTTGTAAAGGACGAGGGGGTAAATCCCACAGCATCCATGAAGGACAGAGCTTCAGCTATCGCTACTACACGGGCGTATGCTGCAGGTAAGCGAATAGTGGCATGCGCGTCGACAGGCAATGCAGCTTCGTCCCTGGCAGGGTCCGCAGCATCCATCGGGCTTCGCTCCTGTATTTTCGTGCCGCGCAGAGCGCCCAGAGGGAAACTGATGCAACTCTTGATCTACGGCGCGACAGTCGTGTCAGTTGAAGGGTCGTACCATGACGCCTTTTCCCTCTCAGCGGAAGCAATCAATAAGTGGGGATGGTACAATCGTAATGCTGCCATAAACCCCTTCCTTCTTGAAGGCAAGAAAACCGTAAGCTTTGAGATATGTGAGCAATTGAACTGGGAAGTCCCGGACTGGGTAGTTGTGGCTGTCGGAGACGGGTGTACAATAGGCGGCGTGTATAAAGGATTTCATGATTTCCACTCAGCAGGGCTCATCCCCTGCATCCCGAAGATTCTGGGAGTTCAAGCAGTCGGATGCCAGCCGCTGGTTAAAGCCTTCTTCGCAAACAAGCCCTTTGAGCCGGCGGAAGAAAACACAATTGCAGACAGCATTGCAGTAGGTGTGCCGCGCAACCCTATCAAAGCGCTGAATGCTGTCAAGCTATCCCATGGGACAATGGTTGCAGTAAGCGATGAAGACATCCTACAAGCAATGCCTCTTCTCGGTAGGACGACCGGAGTGTTCACTGAGCCTGCCGGAGCTGCAAGCCTTGCAGGGCTAAAGGCAGCTCTCAGGAAAGGTTACATAGATCCGGGGGAATCTATAGTAGTGATATCAACGGGAAACGGACTAAAAGACATTGTCAATGCCCAGCGTGCAGCGCCTCCGCCCATCGAAGTGCTCCCGTCCGTGGAGGAGCTGGAAAACAACCTTAAGATCAAGGCGCCGGATCTGCTCAAGGAGGAATGAGACTTGCTTGGTGAGAGAATACGCGCAAAAAGAAAAGAGCGAGGCAAGAGCCTTAGCCAACTCTCTGCTCTGACCGGATTGACTGCCAGCTTCCTGAGTCAAGTTGAAAGGGATGTGACAGAACCGTCTATCACATCTTTGCGCAAGATTGCAAAGGCTCTCGATGTTCCAATATTCTATTTCCTGCTGGATACTGAAGAATACAGTCCGGTCGTAAGATCCGAAAACCGCAAGGTCCTGAAGTTCCCCCAGTCCCATTTAACATTTGAACTCTTGACTCCGGACCTTAGCAGGCAAATGGAACTGATGATCGCTACTCTTGAACCGAACATCTCCACTTGTGATGAACCCCTTACTCACCCGGGTGAAGAGTGCACACTCGTCCTTCAGGGGGAGATGGAGATCCAAATCGGTGAAGATATTTATCACCTAAAGGAAGGCGACAGTATTTACTACTACTGCGCAATTCCCCATAAAATCACGAGCGTAGGTGATAAAGACCTGATTTTCATATCAGCAATCACACCGCCGTCCTTCTAGCGAACTTGCGGCTTGGCGCTCTACACCGGCGGATGACAACGATTAAAAGATGAACTTTGTGAAATAGGTTGGGCCGAGGGTTAGAGGAGGGTTGGAGGAGGGGGATTATTTCAGTGCAACAGACAATCGTCGTAGCGCTAGGCGGTAATGCTATTCTGAGGCCCGGCCAAGCGGGAACCGCCCAAGATCAATTCGCTAATGTCAAAACAACGTGTAAAAGCATCGCTCGCATGGCCAGACAAGGCTATCGTGTAGTCATAACCCACGGTAACGGCCCGCAGGTCGGGAACATACTCATTCAGAATCTACATTCACAGGACCTTGTCCCTGCCATGCCCTTAGACGTTTGTGGCGCAAAGAGCCAAGGGCTCATAGGATACATGATTCAGCAGTCTCTCCACAACGAGCTTGCCAAAGAAAACATAAATGCACCTGTTGTCACTGTCCTCACTCAGGTAATAGTCGATGAAAATGATCCTGCATTCCAAAACCCCACGAAACCCATAGGGCCTTTCTACACAGAGGAAGAAGCGCAGCGTTTCGCGAGAGAGAGAGGCGAAACATGGAAGGAAGACTCAGGCAGGGGTTGGCGCAAGGTTGTCCCGTCTCCTCTCCCGGTTGAGATCTTCGAAAAATCCGCAATCGGAGCCCTTATCCGAGAAGGCTCAGTAGTAATCGCTGCAGGTGGCGGAGGCATACCTGTTATTCGGAAAGGCAATACGCTACACGGGATTGAGGCTGTAATAGACAAGGATCTTGCCAGCTCTAAGCTGGCAAGAGATATCAACGCCGATATCCTGATGATCCTCACAGATGTTGAAAGAGTGGCAATCAATTACCGCACTCCGTCTGAAGCCTATCTTACTGCAATTACCGTTGACGAAGCCAAGAAATATATGGACGAAGGGCAATTCGGTGCAGGCAGTATGGGCCCAAAGGTTCAAGCCGCTATTGACTTTGCCTCTTGTGGCAAGGCTTCCATCATTGCGTCTCTCAACCGGAGCTTGGATGCTCTGGAGGGTAAGACCGGCACGAGGATCACCTTATAGCGAACACGAAAAAGGTGGGCAACATCGTGAGTTACCTCATCAAGGGTGGCATCGTAATAACGGAAAAAGGCGAAACCTTAGCAGACGTAGCTATCGATAATCAACGGATATCGGCAGTAGGGAGAGATCTACCGGATTCTCCCGGCAGAATCACACTGGATGCCGGAGGGAAATACGTGGTTCCCGGCGTAATTGATGCTCATACCCATTTTGCCCTCCGCTCCCGAGGCACAATCACGGCAGATGATTTTGAGTCGGGGACAAAGGCTGCCATATGCGGCGGAGTCACAACTGTCATTGATTTCGCAGATCAGCTTCCAGGCCTAAGCCTGGCCGAAGCAGCCCAAGCCCGCATTGATGAAGCGAAACCCCACGTCGCCACAGACTTTGCCTTACATATGACTATGACGAAAGCCCCTGACAATCTTGCGGGAGAACTTGGAGGTCTCCTCAAACTGGGCGTGGGCTCGGTAAAGCTATTTACAACGTACAGAGCTGCAGGATACCTCCTTGAGAAGGACGTCTTCATCCGGGTTTCAAAGGCTGCTCACCGGGCCGGGCTCCTTGTAACAGTCCATGCTGAAGACAATTATCTTGTTGAGAGCCTTGAAACCCAGATGAAAGCAGCCGGCATGACCGCCCCTTCGTACCATGCTGCATCAAGGCCTGCGCAGGCAGAAGCATTGGCAATCAAGAACACATCATCCATTCTCGGGGAAGCAGGAGTGCCTGTTTACTTCGTTCATGTATCCAGCGGGCAGGGCTTGGAAGCAGTCAGGGAGGCAAGAAGGAAAGGTTACTCAGTCTATGCTGAGACAACACCCCATTACTTGACGCTCACTTCCCGCCTGTACGGCGGAGATAGCGCGCGAGAGTTCATTATGACTCCCCCGCTCCGAGAATCTTGCGATATAGACGCTCTTTGGGATGGGGTGCTGAACCGTGAGTTCCAGGTTATCGCAACTGACCATTGCAGTTTTACACGGGAGCAAAAAGCGCAAGGGACGTCCTGCTTTGATACTTTTCCCGGGATTCCCGGGGTTGAAACCTTGCTTCCCCTGGTTCACCACGAAGGGGTGACGCGACGAGGCATGCCTCTTTCCGAGCTTATGAGAATGCTTTCATGCGACCCGGCGAAGTTGTTCGGACTATATCCCCGTAAGGGCGTAATCGCCCCGGACGCGGACGCGGACATAGTTATCTTTGATCCGAACCTGTCGAAGACCATTACTTCTCCTTCACAACACTCTAAGACTGATTACTCGCCGTATGAAGGCATGACAGTAAACGGATACCCCTCCACTGTCCTTCTGAGGGGTGAAGTAGTATACGACAACGGAACATTTCTCGGAGTTGCGGGAAGCGGCAAATTCGTCGCCTCAAAGGGGCAGTCGTATTTAGATTGACTGTCTCGCGCAAAACTTCATCGCGCGTGGACAGGTTGGCAATTCAATAATCATGTATGAAGGGGGACGTTTCATGAAATTTACCAAGGAACAAGTGGCCGAGATTAAGAAAGCATCGGAAAAGTATACTGATGATATTGTGGCATTTCTCAGAGACCTTATCGAAATACCGAGTTTCAGTTCACAAGAAGGCGACTGTATCAAGAGGATCAAGGAAGAAATGGAGAAGGTCGGGTTTGATGAGGTGCAAATTGACGCCATAGGCAACGTCATTGGCACAATCGGAAACGGCCCAAAGAAGATCCTCTACGACTCTCACATTGACACAGTCGCAATCGCAGACCCAACTGCATGGAAGCACGATCCATTCAAAGGCGCGCTAAAAGACGATATCATTTACGGACGCGGCGCTTCGGACAATAAGGCAGCGATAGCGTGCATGGTTTATGCAGGAAAAATCATCAAGGAACTCGATCTCCTCCCTGAAGACGCCACCCTCTATATCGCAGGAGTCGTTCAGGAGGAAGACTGTGACGGTTGGGCAGTGTATGAGATGATCACTACGCAGGGAATCAAACCTGACTGTGTCGTTTTGGGAGAATGCACGAATCTGGCAATCAACCGCGGCCATCGTGGACGTTGCGAAATCAAAGTAACCACAAAAGGGGTCTCCTGTCATGCAAGCGCTCCTGAGCGCGGAGTCAATGCAATCTACAAGATGGTTCCCATAATACAAGGGATCGAAAAGCTACAGGGTAATCTGAAAGATGATCCCTTCATAGGGCCTGGCAGTATCGCTGTTACGTCCATCGAGTGCAAGACCGGTTCGCTGAACGTCGTGCCTGATGAGTGCACCATCTATGTTGACAGGCGCATGACTGTAGGCGAAACAACCGAGTCTTCCATAGAAGAGATTAAGTCTCTTCCAGGCGCGGAAGACGCTGAAGTAAGCCTTCTCCAGTATGAGACACCAAGCTGGACAGGGTATCAGCCTAAGTGGGACAAGTACTTCCCCACATGGGTGCTGGATGATGACCATCCCGTGGTCCGGGCAGGGACGGAATGCGGCGAGATCTTGTTTGATGAAATGCCCCCGACAAGCAGATGGGTGTTCTCAACTGACGGTATATCCACCATGGGCAGACTGGGCATACCCACAATAGGGTTCGGCCCCGCGGAAGAGCGGCATGCCCACTCCGTTGATGACCAGGTCAGAATCGATCATCTGACAAAATCAGCCATGTTCTACGCCTTATTCCCTGCTGTATACTCTAAGCGTGTCAAGTAATACACGGCGGACAGAGCATGCTGATTGCAATACAACAGAAAACAGGCTCCATGTAGCCAAAGCAATAATGGCACTGACGGTGGGAGGCAGGCCGTAGACAACCGCCTCACGGGATGTCCGAATTTGAGGAGAAGGTGATTCATATGGGTGATGTGCCGGGCGCCACTGACATAGGTACGCCATTTTCCGTGAAGTCACCGGTTGAGGTGTCTTTGGAAATCAACGGAGATGATGTACGAAGGGAGGTCCCGGCATCCCGCACTCTACTGGACTTTTTGCGGGACGACTTGGGCCTCACAGGCACAAAAGAAGGTTGTGGTAAAGGAGAATGCGGTGCTTGCACTGTTCTTGTTAACGGCAAGCCTGTAAACTCATGCTTAATGTTGGCATACCAAGCAAACGGATGCAAAGTTACGACTATCGAAGGATTAGAGAAAAACGGAGAGCTGCACCCGCTGCAGGAAGCATTTATTGAAGAAGGCGCAGTGCAATGCGGATTCTGCACACCGGGGATGATTATGGCTGCCAAAGCCATCCTGGATGCTAACCCTGAACCGACTCGCGAAGAGATTCGCACCGGAATTTCAGGGAACCTCTGTAGATGCACAGGATATGTCAAGATAATCAACGCCATAGAAGTTGCTGCGAAGGCAGGGTGCAAGAAAGGCTCAATGCTGGGGTGAACAGTCAGTTGATAGCAGCAATCATTCTGGCAGCCGGAGAATCGACGAGAATGGGGACGCTGAAACAGCTTCTGCCATGGGGTAAGGCGACTGTAATTGAAGCGTCAGTGGACGCAGCTTGCGATGCCCGGGGCATAGGCCGAGTCGTAACAGTGCTCGGACATGAAGCGGACAGGATTCAGGCTGTTCTGGATAAGAAAAGCCGGCCCAAATTGAGCCTCACGTTGAACCCTGACTACAAGTTGGGCATGTTTTCATCAGTCAAGGCGGGAATTAGCTCCCTTGATCCAGGAATCGAGGCGTTCTTTGTTACGCCCGGGGATCAGCCGGAGATACGATCTGAAGAGTACGACGAGATGCTTCGGGCCTTCCGAGGCCGAAAGCAGCCTGTAGACATAGTAATCCCTGTATATCAAGGCCGAGGGGGACACCCTACGCTGTTTCGTGCTTCCCTTTGCAGTGAAATCCTGGGCATGCCCTACAATGGAAACGGATTACGCGATGTAATCCGGAACCACAAAGCTGATGTAGTCCGCGTGAACATGGAGCATCCGGGTATTATCCACGATCTTGACACTAAAGAGGACTACCTTAAGGCAATGAATAGGAGGGGCGGGACATGACAACCAAACATGACGACTCCATAGCTATATACGAAGCAATAAACCGCGCCATTTGCGAAGGACGTACTGCCGCTCTCGCAATTGTGGTGGCAACCGGCGGGTCGACACCGGGCTTGCCCGGTTTCAAGATGCTGATTTTCGCTGACGGAACGTCAATCGGGACTGTAGGCGGAGGAGAACTGGAAGCCCGGATCATTAAGGAAAGCACTCACGTTCTTGTGGAAAACACGCCGAAGTTCATGGAAATTGATCTTACTCCGATGGACAGAGACAGTCTGGGAATGATTTGCGGCGGGCGGGCCAAGGTCTACATTGAACCTATCGTCCCCCGCCCGAGAGCCGTTATATTCGGGGCAGGCCATGTAGGAGTTGCAACCGCCCATATCGCCGGGATCGCAGGATTCCGGGTGACTCTGGTTGACGATAGGCCTGAGTTTGCTGAGGCAGCCCAATATGCGGCTGATGAAGTCATAATATCCGATTTCGAGGAAGCTGTCAGCAAGTTGCAAGCGGATTCCGGAACGTACATAGTCATTGTCACACGCGGTCACAGCCATGACAAAGAAACTCTGGCAGCATGTCTTAAGAAAGGTGTGCCTCATCCTGCATACATCGGCATGATTGGCAGTAAAACGAAAGTACGGAAGACTTTCGATGCGTTGAAAAGCGAAGGGATTTCTCAAGAAGATATCGAGCGGGTGCACTCCCCAATCGGACTTTCAATCGGGGCGAAGACCGCCCAAGAAATAGCCGTAGCCATTGTTGCTGAGATGGTTATGGTAAAGAATGGCAGTCAATAGAATCCCGGCATTGGTTGCAAGGAGGCAAATCGAAGTGAGCGTCCGACCAAAAATGAAAGAGCTTTCGGAGCAAGAACGGAAATCCGGATTTGACGAGGTAGAAAAGGGGCTTGCCCTTCATCAAGCGCTTCCTGAAGCCTCAAGATGCCTTTTTTGTCACGAAGCACCTTGTGTAACCGGCTGTATTGCCGGAATCGATGTGGTTGGTTTCATACGTCGTCTCAAAACAAGGAATTTTGTGGGAGCTGCAAGGCTTGCAAGGGAAGCTAACGTTTTTTCCGCAGTATGCGCAAGAGTGTGCCCGTCAGAAGAACAGTGCGAAAAACCGTGCTCCAGCACTAATCTGGCTGAACCGATTGCCATTTCAGCCCTGCACCGGTTTGTCACTGACGAAGAATTAAAAAGAGGCATACGCCCTCAGAAAGCAGGCGCGCCCACAGGTAAGAAAGTCGCAATAATAGGAGCAGGGCCTGCAGGCCTTACATGTGCCCACGAGCTTGCCAGGCTGGGGCATGAAGTCACAGTCTTTGAGGCAGAGGATACCCCCGGGGGGCTCATGACCCACGGGATACCAAGATACAGGCTTCCCCGTGAAATCGTAAGCCAAGAGATCGACTATGCCCTGTCGCCCGGCGTTCGCCTGAAGACAGGTATCTCGGTTGGCAAAGATGTTTCATTTGATAAGATAAAGAGAGGCAGCGATGCTGTTTTCATCGGCATAGGCTTAGGTTACAGATCCCAATTAGACATTCCCGGACACGATCTCCCCGGCGTGCTCCAGGCGGGAGAGTTCTTGCGTAAGGCAGCGCTGGGAGATGCGCCTGGACTATCAGGGACAGTCGCGGTTATCGGCGGCGGCAATGTAGCCATGGACGCAGCTTGCTCCGCTGTCCGGGCAGGTGCAAGTGAGGTTGTTGTTCTTTACAGACGTCGGCAAGAAGAAATGCCTGCATGGAAGCGGGAACGAGAGTTTGCCCAAAAGGAAGGCGTGAAATTCCGGTATCTGACTGCTCCTCGGAAATTCATTGCAAAAGACGGCAGAGTGGCCGCAATTGAGTGTGTCTCCACCAGGCTGGGAGAGCCTGATTCGAGCGGACGTCCCAGGCCGGAGGACATCCCAGGCAGCGAACATATTATTGATGTCTCCCACGTCATCCTGGCTACAGGCCAGGCGCCGTGGCCTGAGGTCTCACAAGTATTCGGAGGTATAGAACTCAGCCCTTCCGGCACTGTTAAGGTGGGGCCGGAGACTCTGGCTGCCTCAGTAGAAGGGGTCTTTGCAGGAGGAGACGCAGTCAACGGAGGCAGAACCGTGGTTCAAGCTGTCGCCGACGGCAAATTGGCAGCGAAATCCATTAATGATTTCCTTTCATAGGAGACGAAATACCGGCCGCACACTTGTGGCTTTGGTCGTGGAAAGACTTAAAATGGATACGAGGAGGGACCGTACGTGGTTGATTTATCTTTAGAATTCTGTGGCGTGAAGTTCCCTAACCCGTTTACCCTTGCTGCAGCGCCAACCACCGACTCTGCCGAAATGGTGGCAAGAGCCTTCGAAGCCGGTTGGGGCGGAGCAATCTTAAAAACCACATCAGTGGAAACAGAAGTAGTTGAACTGGTCTATCCCATGATGTCAGGTATAGACTTAGAAGACAAGAAACTCATGGGGCTGCAGAACATCGACTTGATTTCCGAACGGCACATTGACGAAGTTGAGGAGGACGTAAAAGCCCTAAAGAAGGAGTTTCCCGACAAAGTGGTAGCCGCCAGCATTATGGGGGCAAAGAAGGAAGACTGGCAAGAATTGGTCAGGCGCCTGGAAGCTGCCGGCGTGGATCTTATTGAGTGCAGCTTCTCCTGCCCGCACGGTATGCCTGAGCGTGGCATGGGCTCTACCATAGGACAAGACCCTGAACTTACAGAGCGCACGGCCCGCTGGGTAAAGGAGGCTGCCAAAAGGGTGCCCGTAATCATCAAACTCACCCCGCAGATTGCTGACATTACGGCAGCAGCCCGGGCAGTAAAAAGGTCAGGCGCTGACGGGGTATGCGCCATTAACACGCTGAAAAGTCTGATAGGCGTCGATCTCGAAACATTCATACCCTACCCCAACGTCGGAGGATATTCCACATACGGCGGCTACTCAGGGCCTGCAATTAAACCTGTGACTTTGAGATGCGTGGCTGAGATCGCCAAATCAGTGGATATTCCCATAGCTGCGGTAGGCGGAATCAGTACATGGAGCGATGCAGTGGAGTTCCTCCTCTTAGGAGCCACTAACATTCAGCTCTGCACAGCGGTAATGCATAACGGGTTCAGGATTATTGAGGACCTTATTGACGGGCTCACTGTTTATCTCGAGGAAAAGGGGATGGATTCCGTTAAGGAATTGGTTGGCAAGGCATTGCCGTATATTGTCGACCACTCCCATCTATCCAGAGACTACAAGGTTGTCTCTACCGTAAATCGTGAAACATGCATCAAGTGCGATGTCTGCTACATCGCGTGTATGGACGGAGCTCATCAAGCCATAAAGCTGGATGAGACCAGGATTCCCGTGATTGACGAAGATAAGTGTAAAGGCTGCGGAATGTGCGAAACAGTATGTCCTGTCGAGGAGTGCATAACTCTTAAACCAAGGGAGAGTTGAGTATGACCGGACTCCATGTGGCAATTCCCACAAGCATTGACGAAACCCTTGGACTACTTGAAAAGTGGGGGCCTGACGCGGTTGTAATTGCCGGCGGCACCGACCTTGTTGTCGAGCTGAAAGACAGGGTGAAGTCTCCGAAAGCTCTGATAGATATCGGACGTGTCCCTGAGCTCAGCGGAATAAGAGAGGTGGAGGGCGGTGGTGTGTGGATAGGCGCCCTCTCCACACATGCTGAAATAGCTTCGTCAAATAACGTGAAGGAAGCTGCCCCTCTCTTGGCCGATGCCTGCGCTCTGGTGGGATCCCCTCAGATAAGGAACAGGGGCACTATAGGGGGGAACATTTCCACTGCGTCACCGGCAGGCGATACAATACCTGCCCTGTATGTCCTGGAAGCGTCTCTCGAAATCGCAGGGCCAAAAGGGAAGCGCATCGTGCCCATAGAGTCGTTCTTCCAAGGCCCGAAGAAATCTGCCTTAGCGCCTGACGAAGTAGTCCTTGGGGTCAAGTTCCCAAAGTTGGGCAAGGAGTATGTTTCGTTCTTCAGAAAACTGGGGCAGCGGAAATCACTGGCAATATCAATAGTAAGCGTAGCGTTTGCCGGAAGATGTCAGGAGCCCGGGCTTCTTACCGACGTTAGAATTGCCCTTGGCGCGGTGGCGCCGACAGTGGTCCGGGCGCGCACAGTGGAAAAGGCAATATCCAATACGAAACTGGATCTGAAATCCCTGGGATACATTTCAAAACTGGCATTTCGCGACTGTGTGCCTATAACGGATGTAAGGGGTTCCCAGAGCTATCGCGCGGCGATGGCATGCAATCTCCTCTATGAAGGATTGCTTGAACTGGGGAGGGTTCGGAAGGCGTGAAAGTCAATGTATGTCTCTTCGGTCCAATGCGAAAATACGGAGACAAAGATAAATTCCAATTGGAACTCGAGGAGGGCGCGACACTTTCCCATCTTCTGGATCACCTGAAAATCGAAGACAGAATCTACATTGTCATCCTCATTAATGGTAGGCGAGCCTATGAAGAAGATGAGCCTCTCTCAGACGGCGCCGAGGTGTTCATTATGGCCCCGACCGGCGGCGGTTAAGGGGGAGGCTGAAGGTGCCAATGGGCTCTGGCTGGATGAGGAGGGGGTAACACAGATGACAAAGACCGAATGGGTTGGTGCCGGCGTCACAAGAATTGACGCAAAGGACAAAGCCCGAGGCGTTCTCAAGTACATGTCGGATCTTTCCTTTCCAAACATGATATACGGGGCCGTGTTACGAAGTAAACATCCTCACGCCCTGATAAAGAAGATCGACACCAAACGTGCGAAAGAACTGGACGGAGTGGTGGCAGTCCTAACTCATGAGGACGTCCCAGGCTTGAATGGGTTCGGTATCGCTATCCCGGATCAACCGGTGTTATGCAGTGATAAGGTGCGATACATGGGGGATGCCGTTGCTCTTGTTGGGGCGGAATCAAAGGAAATAGCAGAACGTGCCCTGGAGCTCATAGAAGTTGAATACCAGCCTTTACCTGTTGTTTCAGACCCCGAGCAAGCAATGCTCGAGTCGTCCCCTCTCGTGCATGAAACCGGAAACATCCATAACCATGTCAAGATCCAACGAGGTGACGTAGAGGCAGCATTCAAAGAAGCTCGAGTCATAGTTGAAAATACCTACTTTACACCCAGGCAGATGCATGCCTTTCTTGAGCCTGAAAGCGGAGTGGCAACTATAGACGAGGACAAGAACATCACCATCCGGTGCGGAGGGCAGCATCCATATAGAGATCAGCTCCAAGTGGCGCGGGCCCTCGGCATGAATCCAAGAAAAATCCGTATAGTCAACACACCCACAGGAGGGGCGTTCGGCGGTAAAGATGAGATTACAGTTCAAATATACCTGGCGCTTCTCGTGCTGCACACAGGGCGCCCGGCGAAAATTGTGCTTTCGCGGGAAGAGTCGGTCATCGCCGGGATGAAACGTCACCCCATGAAGATCCACATGAAAACTGCAGCGGCAGCCGATGGAACCATTCTCGCCAATGAAGCGAGGGTCATTTCTGACACAGGCGCGTACGCATCTCTCGGAGGCCCGGTTATCGGGTTTGCAATAGAGCACTCTTGCGGCGCGTACAGGGTGGATAGCGTGAAATTGGAAGGCTTCTGTGTATACACAAATAACGGCGTGGCAGGAGCGTTTAGAGGATTCGGAGCAAACCAGGTCACCTTTGCCGTGGAGACCCAGCTTGACATGATTGCAGAAGAACTCGGCATGGATAAGCTTGAGATTCGCAAGAAGAATGCCTTGCGAGAAGGTGACATAGCTCCGTTAGGCCATAAGATGGAGGCTTCAGTAGGATTGCTGCGCACACTGGAAGCAGCCGAAAACTCGAGCCTATGGCAACGTAAAGAAGAGCTCAAGGCAAAACCCGGCGCTCCTCACAAGAAGCGCGGTATCGGTATAGCCTGCTCATTCCAAGGGTGTGGCCTTGGGAAAGGGCTCCCGGACTATGGCGCAGCCTCGGTGGAGCTCTTACCTAACGGGCAGTTTGCCATAGGTGTAAGCTGTCCTGAAATAGGACAAGGCAACACCACTGCATTTGCGCAAATGGCAGCAGACTACATAAGGTGTCCTATTGACGACATAGTGGTACTATCAGGCGATACAGGGCATACCCTGGATTCAGGCACGTCCACTGCTTCCCGTTCTGTCTATACCGGCGGAAATGCACTGAAGCGTGCAGCCGAAAACCTCCATAATGCCATATCTCCTATGGCAGCCGAAATCCTCGGTGTGCCTGAAGATGACATCTCTTTTAGGTATGGCAAAATAGTCTCGAAATCTTGCCCGGATAAGATGCTTTCATTTAAGGACATCGCTGAGTATATGAAAGGAAGAGGGTTGTCAATAAGAGGTGAAGGTCATTTCATATGGCCTGTCTCAGAGACCGAGCTTGAGGGTTATGTCGGTATACCCCACCTGCTCTACAGCTATATCACTCAGATAGCTCTGGTTGAAGTCAACACCCTGACAGGTGAAACAGAAGTCATCGAAGCAGTATCTGTCCCTGATCCGGGTAAAGCCATAAACCCACAGGGAGTGGAAGGCCAATCCGAAGGCGGAGTAGTCATGGGCATGGGCTATGCCTTAACTGAGGACACAATTATCGAAAAAGGAATAACCCGGACCGGGAACTTCTCTACATATATACTTCCCACCAGCCTGGATATGCCTTCTAAAATCGAGACAATCATCGCTGAAGAACTCGAGCCTTCCGGGCCGTTCGGCGCAAAAGGTATAGGCGAAGCAGTATGTGTCCCGATAAGTCCTGCTATTACCAATGCCATCCATGATGCTGTCAAGGTATGGATGAAGCGAATTCCCGCCACGCCTGAGCGCGTATATACCGCGCTCAAAGATAAAGAGGTCTCCTAGGCTATGGCAGGAGAATGGAGGCGATAGACAACATGAGCTCGTTTACGGTAGTGAACCATCCGATAAGCCGAATAGACGCCACTACTAAGGTAACAGGCAGGGCTAAGTTCGCAGACGACCTCGCCTTTGACAGAATGCTCCATGGACGGGTTCTCCGGGCAAAGTACCCACATGCGAAAATTCTTGAGCTGGACACCCGCAAAGCGGAAGAGGCGCCTGGCGTGGCTGCAGTCATTACCTGCGCCGATATTCCGGGAGCGCAGGCAATCGGTCCCGTCCGTCCTGATATGCCTATTTTCGTATCCACGCAGACAATGTACTTAGGCGATGCAGTTGCCATGGTGGTAGCGGAGACGCCTGAGATTGCAAATCGAGCCCTTGACCTGATACGCGTAGATTACGAGGAACTCCCAACCATATTTGATGTGGAAGAAGCAGTATCCGAAGGCGCGCTCCGGCTTCACAAAGACTATCCCGGCAATATTGTGAACCACTATCCCCTTAGAAAGGGTAATGTAGGAGACGGGCTCAAAGCCTCAGACGTCGTCCTGGAGCGGACCTACACTACGCAACTGATAGAGCATGCATACATTGAACCTGAAGCAGCAGTCGCTGTGCCGGGGGCATCTGACTGCACTGTCACTGTATACGGGTCCATCCAGAACCCTTTTACAGCCAGGCGGCACGTAGCTCAAGTCCTCGGAGTAAGCCTCAATAAGGTGAGAATCATCCAGTGCGCCATGGGAGGCTCATTCGGAGGCAAAGACGACGTGGTGTCTGCAATCTGCGCAAGGGCTGCTGTAGCAGCTCTCAAAACCGGACGGCCTGTCAAGATAGTCTATACCAGGGAAGAGTCGCTCATGGAGAGTTACAAACGGCACCCATATGTCATGAAGTATAAGGTCGGAGCAACCCGTGACGGCAAGCTCCTGGCAATGGAGATATACATCCTGGCAGACGCAGGCCCTTACGCTTCAATGACGCCTTTTGTCACATGGCGTTCCGTGGTTCAGGCAACAGGCCCGTATGAGGTTCCCAACGTCAAGACAGATGTATACGGAGTCTACACAAACAACACATATACCGGTGCAATGAGAGGATTCGGAAGCCCGCAGATTATATTTGCGCAAGAATCTCTCATGGACGAACTCGCAGAAGAGCTGGGCATGGATCCCTTAGAATTCCGCTTAAAGAACGCGTTCAGGCAAGGGTCAGTAACCGCCAGCGGACAGGTTTTGGATGAGCATACGGTAAGTCTTCGGAACGTCATCAAGAAAGCGACGGAAGCCATAGGTTACTCCGAGAAACGAAAAGCCTATGAGAGAAATAAGGCAGCAAAAGGGAGAGTCCGAGGAGTAGGTTTTGCAGCAAGTTACCGCGGAGTGAGCCTGGGTGCGGAAGGAGTGGACGCCGCAGGAGCGCTGGTGTCAGTGCAACCTGACGGAAGCGTATATGTACACTCCGGGCTTGCAGAAAACGGACAAGGGCTTAAGACCATCTTCTCACAAATCGCAGCCGAAGAGCTTGGTTGCAGGTTTGAGGATATCGTGTTTATGGATACGGATACATCCGTCATACCTGACAGCGGAGCTACAGTCGCCTCCCGCAGCACAACAATGGGCGGAAGCGCTGTGCGGGATGCTGCGAAAAAGGTTAAAGAGGTGCTCTTCGGGGTCGCATCTCGGCTTCTTAATGCACCGCACGAAGAGATAACAGCAGCCGGCGGAAAAGTGTATGTAAACGACGACCCTGCAAGGTGCGTGGACTTTAAGGACGTAGCCAAGGCTGCCTACGGTAAAGGCCAACTCATGGCTGCCCTCGGATGGTACCAGGCGCCAAAGGTGTCATGGGACGAAAAGACAGGACAAGGCAAAGCATACTTCACGTATGTTTACGGGTGCCAGGCGGCTGAAGTTGAGGTGGATTGTGATACCGGGCAAGTTAAGGTCGTAAAAGTCGTGGCAGCGCATGACGTGGGCCGTGCCATTAACCCTGCCACGGTGGAAGGCCAGATATATGGCGGCGTCACAATGGGAATGGGTTATGGCATCTTAGAAGAAGTGGAGCTTCAGGACGGCGTCACAAAGACCCGAAATTTTGATGAGTATCTCATCCCTACATCTATGGACGTACCGGAAATCATTCCGATTATCGTGGAAAACCCTGACTCATACGGGCCCTACGGAGCAAAGACAATAGGTGAACCTACCTGCGAATTGCTGGCGCCGGCAATAGCCAACGCAGTGTATAACGCTTGCGGCAAAAGAATTCGTAAGTTGCCGCTTGACCTTGAGCGAGTGCTCCTAGGTTATTCGCTTAGAGCAGCCCGGGGCAAGAGGGGAAGTGAACAGGCATGACCCTTGGATTCATTCGGCCTAAGACAGTCCGTGAAGCAATGGAAGTCCTCAGTAAACACAAGGACAATTCAAGGATAGTCGCAGGCGCAACCGACGTCATGGTTCAGATGAGGAGCGCGAAACCCACCGAAGAGAGGACTCTCTGGCTGGTGGATATCACAGATATCCCCGAGCTGTCCTATGTTAATCTTGGGAACGGCATTGTAAGAATCGGAGCCATGACCACCCACAGGGATATTGCAAGGAGCGCTGTTATCCATGATGTAGCGCCATTTCTCGCTGATGCATGTCTCAGTGTGGGTTCTCCTCAAATCAGGACACGAGGCACAATAGGAGGGAACATTGTCAATGCGTCACCTGCCGCAGACTCTCTTCCGCCGCTTGCCGCCCTTTCGGCACGACTGCGCTTAGCCAGCAGGAGGGGTTCGCGAGATGTTGCCCTTTGCGACTTCTTCAAAGGCCCTTACAAGACGACAATCGAACCTGACGAAATACTTGAAGAAGTGTACTTCCGTGCTCCCAAACCGTCTTCTCGCTGTGCATTTTTGAAGCTTGGCAGACGCGAGTCCCTTGCCATAGCCCGCCTTAGCGTAGCCGTGCTCCTTGACGTAGATGAGTCACGCAAAATATCAGAAGCTGCAATAGCTCCGGGAGCATGCCTTCCCATGCCTGCCAGGATCGCCCGGGCGGAACAGGCTCTCGCCGGGAGAATCCCTGATGAAGAAGTAGTTGCTTCCGCCTCTCGGGAAGTGGGAGAGGAAATGGTGAGAGTCAGCGGTGTAAGATGGTCTACAGAGTATAAAAAGCCTGTTGTGTGCGCCCTTACAAAGCGGGCTATTTGGAAGGCTCTGGGGGTGGATGTAGATTGAAGAAAGCTGAGACGGAGCAGAAGAGATTCATATCCCTTACAGTAAACGGCGATGATTTTGAGGTTGAAATATCCGCCTGCGACAGACTCATTGACGTGCTCAGAGGCAAGCTGGGGCTC
>JAAZEW010000267.1 GCA_012512055.1 Bacillota bacterium
GATGACTTAGCAACCTACGGGACTTCACTTGCAGTCGCTATCGGACTTGCGCATCGAGGGGTGGATAGCTGATGAACGGGGTAGACCTACTTCCACAGGAGGTTACGAAACCCAAACGCCCTGCGTTATTCAGTGTGACAGCTCTTGTAATCATATCGCTTTTTGTGCTTCTTGTGTCCTTTCTCTACACTGCCAAGACCGAGGAGCTGAATAGGGCGAAGGAAGCACTTTCCATCCTGGAGTCTGACTTCGCGGGCTTTGCGTGGGTCGAGGAGGAACTAATCAAGACCGGGAAACGGAAGAAAGATATTGAGTCCAAGCTCGAACTGGCCAGGAAGGAGACGGCGAATCATCTTCCGGTGGATGAAATCTTAAAGGACTTGCCTGGTTTGATGCCGCAAGGAGTTCGCCTGACACGGTTGTCACTGGCGGATGAAGGCAGGGTGCTGTTTTATGCAGAGACCACTGCGCTTTCTCGAGCAGCCGGGCTTGGGGTTTCTCTTGAACAGTCCGGCATGTTCCATGATGTCAAGTTGCTGAAGGTCACAAGAGTCAATGAGGTAGACGGGATTTACAAGTTGGAGGCAACAGGGAAGTTGTCGCCTATAGGAGGCGACTAGACATGGCGGTCTTACGGAAATTGGCTGAAAAGCAGCTACTGACCTTGATAATATGCTTGGTCATCATAGGATGGATTTTGCAGAGGGTTGTCTTTGTGCCTATGTCCATGGAATTGGACAGCGTAAAGGCTGAAACTTCTGCTATCAATCAGAAGATAGCTACGTTGCCTGTTATGATTCATGATCTCCGACGTATGAGAGATGATTACGCTCAAGCTAAATCTGCCCTGGAGAGTATCAACTCTCGGGTAACCTCAGAGGCGGCACTACCATACTTCATCCGGGAGCTGGAGGATGTATCAAAACAAGCAGGGACAAACATATCAAGTGTATCTGCAGGGACTCTGGCTGCCGGGTCTTGCTATTCCAGGATTCCCATGACTATAACCTTCCAAGGATCTTACCGGCAAGTGGAACGCTTTATTCAGGGGCTGGCGAAGCTGGAACGCGCGGTTAGCGTGAGCGACTTGTCTCTGGAATCGCCCGGCTTCACCGAGCATGAGGACACCGGCAATGAACACGTCCTCGATGCAGCTCTTTCGCTGGTTGTTTATGTGGTCCCCAAAGGTGGTGACAGCTAATGCACGGACGGCGTTTTTCGGGTTTTGACATTAGGGCCGGGGTCATAGTCCTCATTGCGATAGTCGCTGTATCAACCTGCGTCTGGCTGACAACGCAGATGAAGCCTACATCTCAGCAGACAACCGGAAGCCTGCAAGGGGCGACTGCACCTTCTGTTCAGCCTGAGGGGCTCAGAGATCCGCTTCCCCAGGTAACCACAGAATACAAACAAGAGACTCCTATGACTTTTGCGGCAAAGAAAAAGGGTGTCTTTGTCCCTGATTGGCCTATAAGGCCCAGAGAAGACAAGAAAGATATTAACGGCTCTGTTGAAATCACTGATTTCGTGCCTGAAACACTGCCTCCGGTACCCACAACACAACCTGTCGCGGATGAGGATTTTCTTGAGGATACAGAAAGACAGTCTGTATCTGAGATTAGCCACAGGGAGGACGCCGGATCAGAAGACAGCAGTGAGGACGCTGAATCACAAGGCGTCAGTAAGGAGCCTGAATCGGAAGGCATCCTGGGGGACGCTGGATCAGAAGGCATTGTGCCTGAGACGGAAGGTATCCCGGAAGAAGTCGAAAAGACGCATATCGTGACTGAGGATGTGCCTCCTGAGCCCAAGCCGCGCGAAACGGAGACTGCTGTAGAATGGCAGACTAACGGAGATACTGTCGGAGGCGACGAAGCAGGGGAGCAAGAAGTAAAACCTACGGTGGATCCTCCGAGACTGTTCGTAAGTGGGATTATAGTGTCTGACGATGCGTCATACGCAATTGTAAAAACGTCTACTTCCAGCGTGATAGTGCAGCCCGGAGACGAAATCGAAGGCGCGACGGTCAAGTCCGTTGAGGAGAAAGCTGTCGTTGTCGTTAAGCAAAATGAGGAGTTTGTGCTTGAACTAGGCGGAGGGGGAGAATCATGATGAACGGAGCAAGGGGCGCCAAATGTATTAGACTTATCGCCTTAGTCCTTCTGTTGGCAATTGCAGCGTCGAACACGGGCTTTGCCTCCTTGGCGGCAGGCGAAGGGCCTTTGGACTGCCGGGTCACAATCGAGCTCAAAGGCGCTGATGTAAGGGACGTTTTAAAGATCCTGGCAGAGCTAGGTAATGTCAATATCGTTTCCGACCCTTCCGTGCGGGGCGAGATTTCGCTTTCGCTGAAGGAAGTCCCTATTGCTGATGCAGTCGAGCTGGTGACAAGGGCTACAGGGCTTGCCTACAGGCATGTGGGAAATACTCTTGTAGTGGGCCTGCCGGATCGGTTCAAGTCTGGGTTCGATCATATTGAGACCAGGATTCTCAAGCTTGACTATGCATCCCCTGAAGACATGAAGGACGCGCTGAAACTAGTAGTTCCTCCAGACAAGATTCAGCTGGATTCGCGCACAAACTCTGTTATAGTGACAGGGGTATCCGTTGAACTCGACGAAGCAGAAGAAATTGCAAGAAAACTCGATGTTCCCATTCCCATGGTACGAATTGATGCAAGGCTTGAAGAAATTGCACAAGATGCATTGGACCAGTTCGGAATCAGCTTTCAGGAAATGGGAGAGTATGGCGGGTTCGGGAAAGTGTACATAAGGACAGACCCGACGACCGGAGTTTTCCAGGGTCTTTCCCTTGCAGTAGGCGCGTTCTTAAAGATGTTGGAGGATTCCGGGAAGGCTGTGACGATTGCCAGGCCGAGCACAACTACGCTTGACGGGACAGAAGCCAGGGTATTCATAGGTGATAAGATACCTGTGATCATATCTGAGGACGGCGGTGATACCAAATCCGTATCTTTCATCGAGGCAGGAGTCAAATTGGTTATAACGCCTCGGGTGAACAGAGACGGTCTCATAACAGTAAGAATACGGCCTGAGGTGTCGTCGATTCTCAGGACCGACCAGACCCAAGGGTTCCCCCATGTGAGAACCAGAGAAGCTGACCTTGTCGCCACTGTCCGTGACGGCGAGACCATTGCCATAGCAGGCCTCCTCCAGCGTGAGGAGATAGAGAGCGTCTTAAAGCTTCCTATCCTCGGGGATCTTCCCCTGCTGGGGTTGCTTTTCCAAAACAGGAAGCTTGACACAAAAGAGACGGAGATGGTTATATTCGTGACACCACGCATAGTAACAGTGGACGAAGAGGGCTTACACCCTAACTACTTTGATGATGAACACAACATGCACTTAGAGGGGTTAGAAGACAATGATGAAGAATAGACTGGTTGCGCTCAGAGAACGGTTATCATCCGCAGGAATTGACGGGCTTCTCATTACAAGGCCTGAGAACAGACGCTACATAACCGGGTTTACCGGCTCTGCAGGAGTCGTTGTTGTTTCCCGAGACCACGCCTGTTTTGTTACGGATTTTCGATATGTTGAGCAAGCTACCTATCAGGCGCCTGAATTCCGTGTAATCGAGCACGGACTGAAAATCGTGGATACTCTACGAGAGATAGTAGAAGAGGCAGGTATCAGCAGGCTGGGATTTGAGAAAAATGTAATCACATATAAGCAACATGAGACCTTTTCATCCGCTCTTGCCGGAGTGGAGCTTGTGCCTTGCGAAGGTTTGGTTGAAACCCTCCGCGCGGTAAAGGATGAGAGTGAGATCGAGGCGATTTGCCGGGCAGAGGCTATAGGAGATGCTGCTTTTTCTCATGTTCTTGACATAATCAAACCGGGAATGACTGAAATCGACGTAGCCCTTGAGATAGAATGGTTCATGAGGAAGAATGGCGCAGAAGGTATTGGGTTTGAGGTAATCGTCGCATCAGGAGAACGCGGTGCCATGCC
>JAAZEW010000268.1 GCA_012512055.1 Bacillota bacterium
CAATACTACGGTGTACATGGATGGGAAAGTTGTTATCGAGGGTGGGGTTCCAGTTCACCCAGAACTAATGGGCCTCGCAGAGGAATGTAAACGAGGGTTCTAGCTGGGGGTGATCAGGTGAGACTCAAGATCATCATTCCGAATTCGTCCAATGACTTCCTTCTCAGCCAAAAAGACTCACGTACTGCAATGCTGAGTCCGGACTTCACGGGGGAGGTGATATGTCTCCGAGAAGGACCTGTACCACTTGAGAGCCCGTGCGATGAGGCATTGGTGGCCGGACCGGTTCTAAGGAAAGTAAAAGTTGCAGAAGCTGAGGGGTACGACGCAATCTGTATAGACTGCGCCGCAGACCCCATTCCCAGGGCTATCCGGGAGCTCATCCATATCCCTGTGATCAGCGCAGGCGAGGCTGCGATCGCCATCGCTCTTGTTCTCGGTGACCGATTCTCCGTCATTACCGTGTTGGACAGTACTCGTAGGATTATTGAGGGAAATATTCGGAAGTGCTCGTTGACAGGACGGTGTGCATCGGTAAGGGCTGTTGGCATCCCGGTGCTGGCGTTGGATGATCTTGACAGAGCTACAGATGCGATCTTAAAGGAGGCAGGCTCTGCGGTCGAGATGGATGGCGCCGATGTCATTGTCTTAGGATGCACCGGCATGTCGTCGTCGATGAACCGTTTGCGAGCCTCGCTGGACGTTCCTGTGGTGGATCCTGCAGAAGCAGGAATAAGGGTGGCCGAATCCCTTGCCAGGATGAGGGTCAGTCATAGTCGGAAATGCTACCCGGCGGCACCTTCGAAAGAGATTAAAGGGGCATACCTGAGTTGTTTGGGGATTGTCTAAGGGCATGTCGTTTGAGGGTATGACTGACTCAGTGACTCCACTATGGAGTATAGCTGAGTATGATAGCTATATGGGGGGGGGGGAGAAACCTATGAGACAACGAGTCTTCTGGGCCGGAGCGCGAGTGTTGGTGTTGTGTGTCTTACTGTTAGCCTTAACTCTTCAATTAGGGCATGCACTGGCAGCGGAGGAGCCGATTAAGCTTCTGGGTACAATCCCCATGACAGGAGAAGCCGGTAACCTAGGGCCGGCGTATGACAGAGCAATCCGTCTTGCTGTCAATGACATCAATGAACAGGGCATAAAGGGGTTCTCGAAGATAGAATACAAGCTGATAGACACGGAGACCAAGCCTTCAGTCATGGAAAGGAAACTCATGAGGGAAATTGAAACGTGGAAGCCGGATATCGCGGGAGGCTCAGCGCTTGAGACTACCATCAGGGTTCTTTGTGAGGGAGGAGTAAGATATCAGCTTCCTATGTTTGTCGGCGGCCATCTGGGTACTGCCAAGTACGTGCCTCCGGGAGAGGTTCCGGTGAGTAAGTGGGTGAGTTACTACGGTTATGCCGAGTTCTTCGCGGGATGGGCCGCAGGAGAGTTCTTCCACGAACTCGGCTTAAAGAAAGTCGCTCTTGTGGCCGGCGACTACGACTGGGGATATGGATGCGGTATAGGGATGAAGGCGTACTGGGAGAAACACGGGAAACCATTTGAAATTGACCCGGTCATATACACTCCGCTGGACAAGACGGATTTTTCCACCGAGGTTTCAGTCCTGAAAGCAGCCAAACCTGATGGCTTGTTCTGCCCCTATATGGGAGCAGGGTGGTTCAGCTTTCCAACTCAGCTCAGGGACGCTAACGCACAACCGGAGGTGTTCCTCTATTGCCCAACGTACTCTAACCTTGGAGGCGCCATGATTACAGGAGAGTACGGCGCAGAGAATGTATACACCCTAGCGGATCACGACCCCACAAGCCAGGAATGGGTCGACTTCGTGAAAAAGTGGAAAGCAGCTTACGGTGAACGTGCTTTCCCGGAAGCCTACACCAACAACTACTACCAGCTTGTCTGGTGGATAAAGACGGTGTTTGAGAAGGCTGGGACCAAGGATCCCGACAAGATTATCGAAACGATGCGAACTACATCCTTCCAAAACGTGTGCATCAGTCCAATGGGTCCTGTATGTGATTACGGATCCAACAAGGGGGCGA
>JAAZEW010000372.1 GCA_012512055.1 Bacillota bacterium
CACGGGAATCAAAGAAAATCCTTATGGTCAACTATACCCACCGTTGGGCTCCTCCTTATGCAAAGGCTAAAGAGTTGTTGGATGAAGGCAAGATGGGAAACCTAATCATGGCCTATGCACGCAAGAATGACACCATGAAAGTGGTAACGGATCTTTGGCCTTGGTTGGCAGATTCTACACCTCCGGCGTTTCTTTCGAGCCACGATATTGATCTTGTTCGATGGTATGCAAACAGCGAGGCAAAGTCGGTCTATGCAAGGGGAGTCAAGCGGATTCTAAAGAGCAAAGGCATCGATACCTTAGATGTGGCTCAAGCCTTGGTGGAGTTTGAGAACGGGGCAATCGCTACTTTCGAGTCAGGCTGGATCTATCCTAACTCCTTCCCAACGAATACAGACTCGTACGTTGAATTAGTCGCTGAAAATGGGGTTATCCACTTGGATAGGAAGAAAGAAGTTGTCGAGGTATCAGACGACGTTTCTTATAGTCTACCAAAGACATCAATTTCGTTCCGGGTGGATGGGCGCCTGGAAGGTGCATTTAAGTGGAGCTTAGAGCACTTTGTTAACTGCATAGTTGAAGGAAGGGAGCCAATTACCTCGGCCCAAGAAGCAAGACAAGTTGCAGAGATTGTGGAAGCAATACATCTTTCAATCGAGACAGGACAACCGATAAGTTTGCCTTTGAAGTAGTTAAGACAGGAAAGGAGACTACAGATGGCTGGAAGATTGCTGGCAGGAGTAGGGTCCTCAGTCATAACGCCCCCCCTAGGCCTTCCAATGGCAGGCTTTGCAGCTAGGCAGGGAGGTTCAACGGGGATTCATGACGACATTATGGCAAAGGCCCTGGTGCTGGACAACGGCTATTGCAGAGCTGCCATTATTACGCTTGATATCATCGGAATAGAACGCAGCATGACGGAGGCAATCCGCCACGCCGTAGCCCGACAGACGGGACTAGACGCCGACGCTATCATGGTTGCAACCTCCCATAACCATTCCGGGCCAGAGCTTGTAGAGCCGTTTGGTGAGGACAGGCAGTGCTCTCCCTATGAAGAGTGGATTCCTGTTTTTCAGGAGCTAGTAGTTAGCGCAGTACGGCAGGCGTGGGATACTAGGGGTGAAGCACAGTATGGTGTTGGAGTCGGTGAAGTACAGGGTATAGGGGTAAACAGAAGAGGTAAAGACGTGGTTGACAACAACGTCGGCATACTTAGGGTGGATAGGGATGGCCGTACAATTGCCCTGGTAGTTAATTACACTTGTCATGCTGTGGTACTTGGACCGGACAATCGGCTTATCTCTGGTGACTACCCCGGTTATACCCAACGATATCTGGAGGAGCATTTCGGAGACAATGCAGTGGCGCTCTTTATGAACGGCGCAGCAGGCGACATTAATACAGGGCATTCTGCCGATACAAGTGCGATTGGAGGGGCCATACCGGGACGAACCTTCGGACGCGCCGAAGAGTTAGGCAAAAGGCTGGCGGTGTCAGTAATCAACATACTACCCCGAATTGAAATGCAGGAATACGTGAGCTTGGGATCGGTTATCTGTCCATGGAAGCCTAAGTACAGAGAAGATCTTTCATCTGAAGCAGCAATCGCCCGTCGTGTCGACGAGCTCAGGAAGAAAGTGTTATCTCTCGAGGGAATAGACGAAAAAGAGGCAGCTTCCAGCAAACTTGAACTCGTATACACTCAGATAATGTTGAAGAACTCCTTGGAGCGTTCTAGGTCGACGGATGGGACAAAGCCTACAGAGTTTCAGGCTATTCGCGTTGGTCACGCTGCCCTGGTTAGCCTACCCGGTGAGGTGTTTGTGGAATTGGGCTTGGCGATCAAAGCAAGGTCTACATTCCCTGTGACATTTGTTGTGGGATATGCCAACGATTCCATAGGCTACATCCCCACGCGGCAGGCTCTTTCAGAAGGAGGCTACGAAAGTATCTCGTGTAAATTTGTTCCTGGTACTGGCGAGGAACTAGTAGAGACAGCACTAGGATGCCTAGAGAAGCTTCATGGCAGAGGAACTAATCAGACATTATGAGGCATCGGAAGGAGGGGTGGCACCAGAGATGAGTAAAGTAATCATTCCTAAACAGTGCAAGATTTACGAATTTTCACCGAGCACTAAACCTGCTGTTTATTGCAACCCAGGAGATACAGTGGTTTTTGAGACTACAGAGGCTCCTGACGGTCAGATAAGGAGTGAAGAGGATTGGCGCTTAGAGCTTGATAAGAATCGCGGCAATCCTACTACGGGTCCAGTACATGTGGCAAGGAGCGCGAGAGGTGATACCCTCGCCATTTTGGTAAAAAGCATTACGCTGGATGGACCAGGATATCTCTGCTTGCACCCGTCAATCGGACTTCTAAGGGAGACGGTTGATAGAAGATCTATCAAGATAGTCTCTATAGAAGATGGAGCAGTGAAAGTAGGCGGGATGAAAGTCCCGATTCGGCCAATGATCGGAGTGATAGGAACTACCCCGGAACAACCTGTTAGAACTACTGAGTTCGGACCGTTTGGCGGTAATATGGATAATAGACAAATCACGGAGGGGACTTGTGTATTTCTTCCGGTTTTTGTCGATGGCGCTTTGCTTGGGATTGGGGACTTACATGCCAGCATGGGTGATGGAGAAATATCCGGATCCGGCATTGAGATAGCAGGGAAGGCAAAGGTTGTTGTGAATGTCCTCCGGGGTGTCAGTTTCGGATTTCCGGTGGTAGAGACGGAGACCGAGATTATGTTCGCCGGTGAAGGGGAGATGCTCATCGATGCTGTTAAGCTGGCGTGCCGTAGGGCCCATTCATTCCTCGTAGAATATTGCGGCATGAGTAATCGAGATGCACATATGTTCCTCGCTGCATTCGGTCACGTGAAGGTTTCTCAATGTGCCTTTTGCGACTGTACAGACGATTATAGAGGCTTAACTAATGCAGCTGCAAGATTGGCAATAGACAAAGAGACAGGGATTCCATCTGTGCACAAGCTTGTCGGTGTTTAGCGGAGAGACGAGTTGAACATTTTGGATGGCGGTGTCAAGGCATGTGGACGTATCCAGTTGCTGGCAAAAACAACGAGCGCCACTGGGATGAAATCGTAAATACACACAGGACTTTCTGGGAGAAGGACTGTCAGGAGGATCCGCTAATTCTTCTATGTGTGGCTTCTCCTTTCCCCCTTTCTCAGTATCCCTCTCTGACCAATATCTTAGCTGTGGAGAAAGAGCTGAACGCCGACTGTCTAGTAGGCATTGAGTATGCAGGTGATTATGAACGCCAATTCTCAGAGTCGATGTCTTTACCTGGGACTGGCATATGGGCTGCACGTCCGATTCCTGGTGTTCCGTGGATAGAAGGAATAATGGGGTGCAGGATTGTCAGCATGGGGTCAGAGTTGTGGGCTTGTCAATCTGAAGGTGCGTCATGGAAAACTGCAGCAAAGCAGCGAAATACTGACTGGATTCGGAAGTACTTGGAGTTTGCTGAGGTTCTCAATGGAAATGCAGTTGGAAGATATGCAGTAGCTCAATCCATTATTAGGGGACCATCTGATGTAGCCGCCGCAATGGTCGGGGGAACAGATCTTGTGATGGATTTGGTTGATAGGGCGGAGGAGGTCCTATTGTTCTTCGAGCACGCAGCTGACGAGATTGTAAGACTAGTCGAACGGCAATGGGCTCTGGTCAGTCCTTTCTATGAAGGTTATGTCATGGGCGGATTCGGTATTTGGTGTCCTGATAAATGCTTAGTATTCCAGGAAGACGCAACGGCAATTCTATCTCCTTCAATCTATAGGGATGTTCTCTGTGCGGTAGATGGGCGGCTCTCATCTTCATTCCCGTATACTGGCATGCACACGCATAGTTCATCGCTATTCCTTGTCAAAGATATCTTGCGTCTAGAGAGTCTAGACGTAGTCCAGATAACTTGTGATTGTCCGTCGAAGGACCTTGATCGGGTTATCGATGCCAGCCAAGAAATCCTCTTGTCCAAGTGTTTGCTATTGTCAGGCACCTTCTCTGTCGGACAAGTAGAGAGACTCTGTAACGAGTTGGATCCGCGGGGCCTTGACATACAGATTCTAGTTTCCTCCTCTGATTGTGCGGAGCCCTATCGATGTCTGGTCTAGCTGAGTCCTTCGGCGCAAATAAGCATTCTCCAAGGCTTTTACTTGGATTTCACGGCAGGCGTCCAGCATTACAGTGTATGTATTGTTTTCTGTGCAATCATACTAGCTCTAAGCCCAAGATGAGCCGGGTAAGGATCTAAATAAGACTCTGCATGTTATGTAGCGAATCGGCTTGGAAGAATGGAGGACTGGTGTTCAATCTGCCTAGATGCGAAGAGAAGCGCATGTCGCATGTAGATCCATGTATGACATTGTTCTACAGCTCAAGTCTGAATCCCTTGCTGTAGTTTGGGGGCTGCTTCCTAAGAGGGTAATAGAGGCATGTAAAGAACAGGCGCTGAAATCATCCAAACAAAGAGAATTCTGGTTGGAATAGGCAGATATTAGGAAGCTCCAATAATCTAATAGGGGAGCCAGGATATACGGTATGAGCAAGAATCGTTATTTCCTAATAAACGGAGCGATTATAACACCGCATAGGGTACTTCCTAATAGCGGTCTACTTATAGAAGGGAGTAAGATCAAGACTCTATTCCCCATGGACTCCTTTCATCCGCACAATGGGGCCAAGATACTTGATGTTAACGGTGCATTCATAGCTCCGGGATTCATTGACATGCATTTGCATGGAGGCGGAGGAGCAGATGTGATGGATGGAACTCCTGAGGCGTTTGCTACTATTGCGAAGGCTCACGCTAAGGGTGGGACAACCTCGATAGTTCCCACCACTCTTACTAGCTCAATGCGCGACCTTAAGCGGGCAATTGCTGCCTTTGAAGAGGCCGGTAAGATGAAAATTAGCGGTTCTCGGCTTCTAGGGTTGCATCTCGAGGGTCCTTACTTCGCTCCTTCGCAGAAGGGTGCCCAGGACATCCGCTTCATTAAGGATCCGGTTAAAGAAGAATACCTTAGCATATTAGATTCTTCTCCAAATATCATTCGGGTTTCAGCAGCGCCGGAATTGCCCGGCGGTTTAGAGTTGGGCAGAGAACTGAGGCGAAGGGGAATCCTAGCCTCCATAGGACATACTGATGCGTCATATGATGAAGTACTGTCGGCCATTGAAGCAGGATACTCTCACGTTACCCACTTATATTCCGGTATGTCCGGAGTGCATAGGGTGAGGGCTTATCGTATCGCAGGCGTAATAGAGAGCGGGTTACTTCTTGATGA
>JAAZEW010000269.1 GCA_012512055.1 Bacillota bacterium
AGTGGCCGAATTTTGACACCCCTCGTTGCAATCACCGGCCACCCAAGACAATCGGAAAACGAGCGAAAACTAATGAACTCATACTTAGGTTAAGAACAAGGGGGATCTAATCCATGTCACGGGTCCAGGAGATTCTGCTGCGGAAACGGGCAAGGGAGTCAAAGCTGAAATCTAGTTTAGTGCATATAACTGAACAGTTGCGCGATCTTGGAGCGCTCAAGATCGTGTTATTTGGTTCGTTGGCCAGGGGGGACGTAGATACAGACAGTGATTTGGATCTCCTCGTGATCATGCCTGCAGATGCCAGCGGCAAAGAATGGACAGGTATTGTCTATGATAAGGTAGAAAGGGGCATTGCGTCCGACATCATAGTATACAATCAGGATGAATTTGAACGCCGGTTGCCTGAAAGCAGTTTCCTGCAAGATATTATGGCTTCAGGGAGAGTTGTATATGAGAAGGCCATATGAACACGAAAGTCTAAGATGGTTAACTCACGCAAGGGATGAGTTTGAAGATGCCGATGAGCTGAGAAAGAGGGAGAGGTTTTATCTTGCCCTTTTCCATTTTCAGCAAGCTGCGGAAAAGGCTTTGAAAGCGCATCTCTATCTTAAGCTTGAGTCAAGTGAAGTCTTCTATACCCATTCGATAGATGAATTGATTAAAATGGCCGTAGAGATAGATCCCGAATTCGAAAAGATCGCGTCTGCCAAGAAGTTGGATCAGTACTATATTCCTACCCGTTATCCTAATGGCCTTCCGGGAGGTGTTCCATCGCGGTACTACGACGACCCCGAAGAGGCCATGCAAGCGAAGGATCTCGCTGAAGGGGTCATTAAGCTGGTTACCATGAAAATTAATAGGGATAATCGTGATCTATGACATTGCTTGAAATTGGTTGGAGGTATAGGGCATGGGTTTTCGAATGTCCCAGGCGAAAGAGAGGAAAGAGATGCTAGATGCCGCCCTCCGGCAGTCTCTAAGCGCTTTACCTGCCACTGATGTAGAGCTGGTAATTCATTTTGGATCCCATGCCCGCGGTTCGCTACGCTCAAGAAGTGATATCGATCTAATCATAGTCCGTCCCACGGAGAAGCCATTTGTGCATCGAGCAGATGACTTAATAAGATTGTTTCCGCCCGGAACGCCTGTTGATCTTTTGGTTTATACTCCTGAAGAATGGGCCTATTTAAGTGTTAACCGGGGCTTTCATAAACAGGCTCTGGAAGAGGGGAATGTCGTTTACGATGCAAGGCGCTGATGATGCTCTTCGTTGGCTGCGCCAAGCTGGGCATGATCTCGATGATGCCCGTTTTGTCCTAACAGGGAAGCGATACGGACTCGCTTGCTTTTTGAGCCAACAATCGGCGGAAAAGAGGATCATTGTGTTAAAAAACTTTACCGGATAGAAGGAATTCGATAGTCTATGGCATATATATAACAATGACATCGATGTCATATGACGCTCCGGGGGTGCTATCGGGTGCGAATTAGAAGTACCATATACGACGTAGCGGAGCTGGCGGGTGTATCTGCAAAAACCGTCTCACGTGTGATAAATAACTCATCCCTGGTTGCTCCTGACACCAGGCGCAAGGTTTTGGCAGCCATTGCTGAACTTGACTTTCACCCTGATTCGGCAGCAAAAGGGCTGCGCCAGCGACGCAGGAAGTCAGTAGGCCTGGTCATTCCCTATGGCAGCGACTTCGTGTTTCAAGACCCAGGCATGTGGGCGCAGGCAAACGGGGCGCATAGAGCTCTGTCTGAACGCGGCTACGATTTAGTCCTTGCAGTCCCGCAAACTCGGGAATTGGTATTGCATGAGCTTAGCAGGCTCACGAAAAACCGCACTGTAGATGGGGTAATCCTATATGCTATGGAAGGCGTGGACACATTAATCAAGGAATTCGACCGCCTCAGAATCCGGTATGTGTCGCTTTCCATGTGTTATTCGGGACAAGATCACAACTTTGTAGACACTGATTCGTCTTATGTTTGTCATCTTGCCACCAAGTACATGATTGATCAAGGAGCAAGGCGTATAGGATTAGTCCGCGAGCCGGAAGGGTTCTTCCACCCGGCGAAGGCCACTGCGGAGCAAGGGTACCGCCGTGCATGCCGTGAAGCAGGCCTATCGGTAGATGGGTCCCTGATACTTGCAGGCGACTACTCAGTGGAATCAGGTTATGACCGAACGTGCCGATTCCTAAAGGATGTGCCTGACATTGACGGTATCCTTTGCATGAGCGATCCCATGGCCATGGGATCGCTGAGGGCATTGAGGGAGCATGAATTGACGCCCGGCGTTGACATTGATTTCGTGTCAGGTGACGACTTTACAACCACCAGAGCGATGTGGCCAGGCCTTACGTCAATCAGAACGCCACTCTACGAGCAAGGATACCATGCAGGAGCAATGATAGTCGATTATATACAATCAGGAAAGAAGAACCCAGGAAAGCTTCTTAAGGGCGAGTTGATTGTGCGTCAGTCAGTGCGATCCCGAAATTAGACCGGAAGGGAGCAGGTCTGATGAAAGGCGTGTCAGGATGGTCGAGACGGAGACATGCCACAGCTTACTGGATGATCCTGCCGGCTGTAGCAGCCATGCTCTTGGTGCACTATATACCCATGCTGTGGGGCTTTTACATCAGCATGCATGACGTAAACCTGTTTACGATGGTCGACTGGATTAACGCTCCTTTTGTAGGATTCCAAAACTTCATAGACGGCTTCAACCCTGCTACAACCACTGGCGCCCGTGCGCTCAAGGCTCTATCGAATATCACAGTCTACTCTGTGGTAGCGATCAGTGCAGGCTATGTGATAGGCCTTGCTGTAGCGATCTAGCTCAATCAGGATTTTTGGGGCAGAACCTTGATGAGAGGCCTAATCCTTCTTCCTTACATCACCCCTGACTGCGTGGCATTTAATGTCTGGAAATTCATATTCCAGTCCAGAATAGGACTGCTCAACCGTTATCTGGTCGAGTGGAATCTTGTGTCAGAACCCCCCATTTGGCTGGTAGGACCTCCTGCGCTCTGGGCAGTGACAATAGCAAGTATCTGGAAAGGTTGGCCTTTCGCTGCGCTCATTCTTCTGGCAGCTTTGCAGAAGATTCCGCCTGAGCTCTATGAGGCTGCTCGCGTAGACGGCGCAACCGCGTGGCAGCAGTTTACCATGATTACAATACCACAGCTCAGAACAGTATCAGTAATGCTGCTACTTATGTCCATACTGTGGAACTTCAACGCATTCAACCAATTCTTCATTATGCTCGGCCGTGACCCGGGTATTGCGGCTGAAGTGCCGTCCACGCTTATACTCAGGGAGGCCTTTACGAATCTGAAATACGGGATAGGTTCTGCCTTGTCGATAGTGTTGATGTTAATTCTCTTGGTTATCACCACAGTCTACCTGTATGCCCTGCGTGGCACGGCAGGTGCGGAGGAGGTGTAGGCGATGAAGACACGCAAGGCGCGTGTTCGTTCAGCCAAGAGGCTGAAGCAAGTCGCGACATACCTGGCTGTGCTGTTGGTTGCCCTGGTAGTGTTGGTGCCATATGCTTGGATGGTATCAGGCTCGTTCAAGGAAACCTTGGAGCTGCAATCCTCTGACGTTACCATTCCTGAACTCAGGCCGTCCTGGATTCCCAGGGGCCCGACTCTCCGTAACTATAGAGAAGTCAACCTTACTGTCCCTATGCTCAGATACTTCAGGCACTCAATCATCATCAGCCTTGGTACGATGGTAGCGGCTACATTGCTGGCTTTGCCTGCAGCTTACGCCCTGTCAAGATTCAACTTCCGCGGGCGCGGGGTATATACAGTCTCAGTGCTGGCGACGCAAATGTTACCCGGGATCCTGTTCCTCATACCGTACTACTTGATATTTACCACAGTCTCTCGGCACACCGGCATCCCATTGCGGGATACCTATGGAGGGATGATATTCACCTATACATCTTTCGCCTTGCCTTTCTCCATAGTCATGCTAAGGAGCTATCTAAACGGTATTCCCCTTGAAATCGATGAACAAGCCATGATAGACGGATGTACGCAACTGAGGGCTCTCTGGACGGTGATTGTTCCCCTTGCAACCCCTGGCATTGCAGCAGTGGCGATTTACGCATTCATCATGGCCTGGAACGAAGTCTTGTTTGCGTCAGTTCTTACAGGCAGGTCCACCAAGACTGTGGCAATAGGTATCATGGACTATATAACTGCTACAGGGGCCAACTGGGGAGGCATGATGGCTGCGTGCATCGTCATAAGCATACCTGTCCTTGTGCTATTCACGTCCATGCAGCGTTACATAGTCGAGGGTTTGATTGCAGGGGCAACCAAAGGTTGAATTATTGTTTCGCAAGTCATGAGACCGGGGGGTGATGCGCATAGAACCAAACCGGAGTATGCAGGTAGACCCGTTTCGAGTGAGCTGTTTTTGGATTCTAAACGCACGGGAAGAATTCGGAACCCAATAACCAAGAAGGAGGGTTACAGAATAATGAAGCGGTTTGCATTGATGATTGTGGGGGTTGTTTTCTTATTCGGTTTATTGACATCGATGACATTCGGAGCGCCTCGCGAGATTACTTTCTGGCTGATGCCTAACGCTCCGGATGATTTGCACACTGTCTGGATGGACGCCAAAGTAGCGGAATTTCAGAAAGAGACAGGTATCACAGTTCACTACGAAGTGATAGGGTGGGGTGATGCCTGGACCAGGCTGGTTACTGCAATTACAGGCGGTGAAGGGGCAGACGTGGTTCAGGTGGGTACTACATGGAATCCGCAGTTTGCAGCTATGAGGGGTCTTGCGAAGGTCAATCCCTCTGGATTTGGTGGGATTGATGCCTTTATGCCGGCAAACTACGAGTCCACGACGTATAAAGGCGAATCCTACGGAGTGCCGTGGTTTGCTGAGACCCGCTGCCTATTCTACAACAAAGACCACTTCCGAGAGGTCGGATTTGAGCCTCCGACCACTTATGACGAGCTTGTGGCTGTGGGAAACAGGCTTGCGAGAGTCCGCGGCAAAGGTACGGCTATCGCCATTGCAGGAAACCAGGCTTGGGATCTTCTCCACAACTGGGCTATTCTGCTCTGGGCCTGGGGTGGGGACCTTACAAGTCCTGATCTGAAGAAAGCCACGTTCAACGGCCCAGAGGGAATTGAGGCCATGAATTGGTACGTGGACCTGGTCAGAAACGGCCTTGCCTCCAAGTCGTGCGCTGAGTACAACCAACCTGACGCAGACGCTGCCTTTATCAATGGCAATGTCTCAATGGCGTTCATGGGACCATGGAACATTGCAAACATTCAGCATGACAACCCTGAACTCAACTACGGCGTGGTGGAGCCTCCAAAAGGCCCTAAAGCCTGCGCTGCGTTCTCAGGCGGCAGCAACCTTGCTATCCTGGCAAGCAGCAGAGCCGAAGAAGACGCAAAGACATGGATTAAGTTCCTGCTGAGAAAGGATAACCTCGTGTCATATACGTCTGAACTCACTTATATGCTGCCTGCAACTGTAGAAGCCTTTGATGACCCGGCTTTCGCTACCGAAATGTATAAGCCGTTTAAGGCAGCGCTTGAGTACGCCACCGCATATCCGCCGCTCGGGGTATGGGGCACAATGGAAAATGACATAACAGTCGCGTTCAAGGCGATCTTCACTGACTATGTCACAGGTAAACTAGGTGCAGACGGTGTGAAGAAACATCTGGACGATGCAGCCCGGCGAGTAGATGCTGCACTGAAAACTGAGAAGTAGTCAACAGCGCAACCGGTTGCTTGACAATACTGAAACTGGAGGAGAACGTTTCATGCCGTACTACACTTCCGTCCATAAGCTTGATTCAGGAGTGCCATTAGGCGGTATCGGGGCAGGGAAGGTTGAGATATTCCCTGACGGGACACTTACCAACTTCACACACCAGAACAACTGGGACAATCCGATAGGCTCAACAGGCGGCCTGAACCATGTTGACGCGCGAGTCGGCCACCACTTTGCAGTCTGGGCGTCAAGACGCAGAGAAGGAGAAAGACCGGTAGCGCGCGTGCTTCAGATAGTAGACGTTGCAGGGTTGCCGCGGGTCAGGGAGATTGAGTACGCAGGGGAATATCCTTTTGCGAAGCTCAACTACATAGATCCTGCTCTGCCTATCGAGGTGCGACTGGAAGCGTTTTCCCCGCTAGTGCCTGGTGACGGGAGAATGTCAGCCATGCCGGTTGCCATATTCATGTTTACATTGACTAACAGTGACTCAGAATCAGCCGTAGATGCGTCAATTATGGCAACTGCCAGAAACACTGTCAGTGCTTGGAATGTTGGGCGTTACAACCAGGCCGTCTCTGGGGGAGATGTCAGGGGAGTCCTGTTCTCCGCGGACTCCCCGCTCCCGACTGATACCGCTTGCGGGACGGTATGTCTTGCAACCACGGTCCAGGCAGGTGAGGTCAGCTACCATAATGCATGGAACCTCAAGACTCTTGACCCATTCAATGTCACTCTCCAAAATGTGAACCTCGCACCATGGGATTCCTTCTTAGTTACCGGCAGCTTAAGCGCAAAGGAATGGAGGGCTTTGCCCGTATCTCCCGTAGTTCAAGGCGAAGGTATCGAACTGGGAGGCGCGATTGCAGTTCGGACTATGTTGGGGCCTGGCGAGGCAAAGTCCATTCCGTTCGTTCTTGCATGGCACATGCCTAATTCCCATTTCGGACATGTGTATGAACAGGACTATGTGGATGCTGTCGAAGTCGCGAAGGTTGCATTGAGCAACCTGGATTCCCTGCATAGAGGCGCCAGCCGGTGGGAGGCCTCTCTTGCCCAAGCCAGGGCAGACACGACTGATTCCTTAGCAGACGGAGTCAAGGAAAGCGGGGCCTCCCGCGCCAATGAGTATGGCGGCGCCTGTAGAGGCTTGCCTGCCTGGCTGGAAGATGCCATGTTGAACAACCTTTACGTTCTCTCCTCAGGAAGCTGGTGGGACAGGGAAGCGCGATTCGCCCTGTTTGAAGCATCAAGAAGGTGTCAGCTCATGAACACCGTTGATGTCCTGTACTATGCTTCCATACCTGTGTCATGGTGCTATCCCAAGCTTCAGGAATCCACCATCACTTTGGTGGCAAACGCACAGCGGGATGACGGCTATATCCCCCATGACCTGGGCAGGGGCAGGATTGACTACCCCAGCGACGGTACAACTGCGCCACCACGGTGGAAAGACCTATGTCCTAAATTCGTGCTTATGGTTTACCGTGATGTGCTGTGGTGGGGAGGAGAGAAGCTCTTGAGCCGCTTGTACGACCCAGCGAAGCGCGCCATGTTGTGGGCCATCGGAAGCGACCTCAACGGAGACTACCTTCCTGACAACGAAGGAGCTGACCAGACTTTCGACAATTGGAGCTTCCAGGGAGCAAACTCTTACACGTCCAGTATCTATCTTACGGCTCTCCTGGCTTGCGAGAAAATGGCTGAATCCGTGGGAGATCACGCTTTCAGCCAGGAGTTGCGAAGGAAATTCGTCCTGGGACAGCAATCATTTGATAGGCAACTATGGAATGGCAAGTACTACAGAGTCGTAGCTTCTGAACAGAACAGAACCCCTGAGCATGAGGCATGCACAACAGGCCAGCTTAATGGCCAATGGTATGCGCACCTACTCGGTCTTGGCTATATCCTTCCCCGGGAACACGTTGTCTCTGCGGTGCGCGCCATGCTGGAAATGAATGGGTCA
>JAAZEW010000270.1 GCA_012512055.1 Bacillota bacterium
AATGCAGTCCCGGGCCCACCATGGGTTATCCCGGAGCTCTTGGAATTGACGTTAAGGGTATGGCCGGAGACATGAATGCAATTCTGGACGCAATTGAAGACAAGATTGTCGAAAAGGGCGGAGCAGGTCGTTTCGCAACGTGGCCTATTGCTCTTAATATGACTATCATTCAGGCCATGACTGAACTGGCTTTCCGGGCCGTTGACGAAGAGATTGAGTTGACTGACCTGGATGCCATTAATGAGCAGTTCAAGAAAGAGGCAGGCAATGAGATGTTTGTCAGAAAGCTCTATGATGACCTTGATTTCTACGTAATACTCTCCGGTTCTCGTATTCTCGGCGTAGAGAACTAAGCCGGCACCAACAGGCGGCAGGATCAGGATCGGGATCGGACCCTGAATCAGGAACTGAATCCGGATCTTGGATCAGGATCCTAAGTATGAGTCCATTAGTTTTCGCCGGTTTTCCGAGGCCTTGGGTGGCCCCGTACGGTCCGTACACTTTCTAGAACTGGCGATTACTTATGGCGGAGACCGTTGTTCTCTCCCACATTACGTCAACGCAGGTCGCTTGAATCGCAAAAACCGGTCGCCGTCTAAGGCGAAACTGGCAGCTACTGGAGAAGTTCAACGGTCTCACGGTGATCTACCTAGATCTTAGATCCTAGATCCTACCGCCTTGTCGCGCGGAAGCAGAGGTGATATCAATTGGACAATAAATGGGTGCTTCAAATCAAGAACGTCTCCAAGGAATACGGGGGTAACTCTGTACTGCGGGGGGTCAGCTTATCTGTAAAGCCCGGGGAAATCCACGCACTTGTGGGAGAGAACGGAGCAGGGAAGAGCACCCTAATGAATATACTGTTCGGCATGCCGGTTATCCATGAGACAGGTGGGTTTGCAGGTGAAATCTGGCTCAAGGGAAAGTTGGCTGAGATTGAGAGCCCCAAACATGCTATGGAAGCCGGTATAGGCATGGTCCACCAGGAATTCATGCTTTTGCCCGGTTTCTCTATAGCCGAAAACGTTAAACTGAACCGCGAACCCACCAAATCAAATTGGCTGTCAAAAGTCTCAGGCAAAAAGCTGGATACGCTTGACTTCGACAAGATTGGCACCGATACCAGGAGGGCATTGGATAAAATCGAGATGGGCATAGATGAATGGCTGCCTATGGTCGGCATGCCTGTGGGCCATCGCCAGTTCATCGAGATAGCCAGGGAGATAGATAAGAGAGATCTGTCTGTTCTGGTGCTGGACGAGCCTACCGCGGTCTTGACTGAGACTGAAGCGTCAACGCTCCTCTCTGTGTTGAAGAAACTTGCTGACTCAGGTATAGGAGTCCTATTCATCAGTCACAGGCTGGAGGAAGTATGCGAAATAGCTGATACCGTCACTGTGTTGAGGGACGGTGAAACCATATCAACTATGCCTGCATCTGAGACTAAACTGGAAACCATTGCTGAGATGATGGTGGGAAGGAAGATAGACCGTCCGAAAGCAGCGGAATCCGGAAGAACCAGAGATGCCGGCAACATCTTGGAGATTAGAGACTTGTGTGTTGATATGCCCGCCGAGTATGTCAACAGCGCTAACCTGACGGTTCGACGAGGAGAAATCCTTGGAATAGGAGGGCTTGCAGGCCACGGGAAGCTGGGTGTTGCCAATGGCATAATGGGGCTTTATCCTTCTTCAGGCACTGTTGTCTGTGACGGTAAAGAAATTCCCCTGAATAATGCTCAGGAGGCTCTGGAAGCAGGACTGGTATTTCTTTCAGAGGATCGGCGAGGCGTTGGCTTATTGATCGATGAATCCATTGAAGACAACATAGCCTTGGCAAGTATGATTAGCAAGAGGAAGTTTCTTAAGAGAATTGGTCCTTTGCCCATTTCCATTCTGGATAGGAAATCCATTAGGGAGCACGCAGGCGAGATGATATCGTTGCTGGAAATCAGGTGTACAGGACCTAAGCAGAGTGTTTCCAGATTAAGCGGCGGTAACCAGCAGAAAGTGTGTGTGGCAAAAGCCATAACCATGCAGCCTCGGGTGCTCTTGGTTTCAGAACCTACCCGAGGTATAGACATTGGGGCGAAAGAACGGGTACTCGGCATGATAAAGAGACTAAACAGAGAAAAGGGCATCACTGTTATCATGATAAGCTCTGAACTTCAAGAACTGAGATCCATGTGTGATCGAATAGCAATCATGTACAAGGGAAGAATCTCAGGGATCTTGGATCCTGATGCTCCTGACGCCGAATTTGGATTCTGTATGGCGGGGAAAGGAGGGGTTCCAAGTGACTGATTCTTACAAGCGACTCATCGACAAAGTCGGGCTCCCGAGGCTTACAATAATACTGTTTCTTGTGGCATTAATGATAGTAGCCACTGTTAACCGTTTGCCTACCCCGATGCTTCTTACCAACTCATTAGTCAGGATAGGAATGAACGGAGTTATGGTCCTCGCAATGGTCCCTAGTGTGCAATCAGGAGCCGGCCTGAACTTCGGTCTATCCATCGGTATCATTGCCGGGCTCATTGGCATGTTGGTCGTAATGGAATTCCACCTGACAGGATTTTTAGCCCTTGTCGTTGCACTTTTGATCGCATGTGTTTTGGGCGCTGCTGCAGGGTACGTATATGGACAGATCCTAAACAGAGTACGTGGTCAGGAAATGATGATCGGTACATATGCCGGATTCTCCATTGTTTCAGGAATGTGCATGTTTTGGCTTC
>JAAZEW010000271.1 GCA_012512055.1 Bacillota bacterium
CCCGGCGGTCCTCTCGGAGATCTTGCGCCTCCCGGCTGTTTCGGGCATACAGGCTTCACCGGTACGGTTATGTGGATAGATCCTGAGCACGAGGTAGTCGCTGTGCTGCTTACCAATAGGCTGCAATTCACCAGGTCGAACCAACATATCCTCAGAGTCAGGAGGCTTTTTGCCAACGCAGTTTTTGCGGAGGTTACGAAAATCTCAGGAGCTGCGGGGGTTTAAGATCTTTACGTAAAGCAGGCAAAACATAAAGTAGGCAAAAAGAAGGTAATTTGATGGTGTAATGGCGAAAACTATATTGTGTAGGGAGCTATCTTCTATATTTCATCAAGTGAGTTCATTAAGGGGGGACGCGCAAGTGGAGTCTGAGTATATACCGGAACCCTACAAGATCAAAATGGTTGAGCCGATAACCCTGTTGCCCAAGGAGGAAAGGGCCAAGAGAATCGAGGAAGCCGGTTACAACACGTTCCTGCTAAAATCCAGAGATGTTTTCATTGACCTTCTGACTGACAGCGGGACAAACGCAATGAGCCATTATCAATGGGCAGGGTTGATGTTAGGTGATGAGGCTTATGCAGGGAGCGAAAACTGGATCCACCTTGAGGAGACAGTAAGGGAATTGTTCGGGTTTAAGTATGTGGTCCCTACCCACCAGGGCAGAGGGGCCGAGAACTTGATATCGCAGATCCTGGTTAAGCCGGGGATGTATATTCCGGGGAATATGTATTTCACTACCACCAGAACCCACATGGAGCTGCAAGGCGGAACTTTCGTGGACGTAATCAGAGACGAAGCCCACGAACCCGAGAGGGATGACATTCCTTTCAAGGGTGACGTAGATCTTGAGAAATATGAAGCTCTCATCAAGAGGGTCGGCCCGGAGAAGATTCCTTACATATGCGTTGCAGTAACAGTCAACATGGCAGGCGGACAGCCTACAAGCATGGCAAATCTAAAGGCTGTATATGAAATGTCCCGGAGATACGGGATCCGAGTGATCTTTGATGCAACGCGTTGTGTTGAGAACGCCTACTTCATAAAGAAGTGTGAAGCGGGTTACGAAGACAAAACCATCTCTGAAATCGTGCTGGAGATGTTTTCTTATTCGGACGGCTGCACCATGAGCGGCAAGAAAGACGGAATTGTCAATATGGGTGGTTTCCTTGCCGTAAACGAGGAAGATCTCTACCGAAAGGCCACAGGCCTGGTTGTGGTGTATGAAGGGATGCCGAGCTACGGCGGGATGACCGGCCGAGATATGGAAGCATTCGCCAGAGGGCTGAAAGAAGCCATGAACTACGACTACATAAGGCATCGCGTGGAACAGGTCATATACCTCGGAAATAAAATGAGCCAAAGAGGCGTCCCCATTGTAAAGCCTGTTGGAGGCCATGCGATATTTGTTGACGCGAGACGGTTCCTTCCCCACCTGTCCCAGGATGAGCTGCCTGCTCAGGCTTTGGCAGCCGCAATATATGAATATTCCGGCGTAAGGACCATGGAGCGAGGCATCGTTTCTGCAGGCAGGGATAAGGATGGCAACAACTATCATCCGAAACTCGAATTGGTCCGCCTTACTATCCCACGCAGAGTTTACACCAATGCGCACCTGGATTACGTAGCAGATTCAGTGGAGAACCTGCTTGCTGAGGCAAGCAATACACATGGCCTCAAATGGGTCTACGAGCCGCCGGTATTGCGGTTCTTTACCGGGAGGTTTGCGCATATCCAGTCTTAATCAGGCTCTTACAGCAGTCTCGAGACTTGTCCGGTTTTCGGCCACAAAGACCTACACGCGTGGTCGAAAATCGGACATCCTTTTTAGGAAGGCCCGGATGACATGGAATCATGTTTAGATTGACTCTGCCGCTCCGGCATAGTATTATTCATGGTAATCCCAAGTATTTTGGTATAGATTATGACGATACTATGTCAAGGAGGGAGACACCAGGTGTTAAGGCGAGTCAAAG
>JAAZEW010000272.1 GCA_012512055.1 Bacillota bacterium
AGCCATGTCATCTGTAAGCTTCCCTACGAGCGGGGCAGTTAGGACATAACCTATGGCAACCATTGTCACCGCCTGAGCAGCCGAAGTGGGGTTCACGCCATAGACGCTGGAGATGTACGGGACTCCCCACAGGCCTTGGAAAGCCACTTGAGAGCCGTATTTTGCAAACAGAAACCAGGCAAGCAACCAGAGCTCGCGGCTGCGTATTACATCGCGGTAGGAGCCAGGATCGTCGCCTGAATCCGGGTTCGGCGCTGTGTGCGTAGATTGCCGCCTAGCGAATGCCCAGCACAGTGCGGCCAGCAATACTGCCAAGACAGCCAGCCCCGCAAAGACCGGCCTCCATCCGGCAGCGACTGTCAGCCACACCAGCGGCGCAGCTCCCACCAGAGTGCCCGCATTTCCAATAGCAAGGAACAAGGCGCTATATGTGGAGAATGCCTCAGGCGGGAACGTGGAGGATATAACCTTCATACCGGGGATGAACCCGGCTGCGAGGCCTACGCCCATGAGGATCCGTCCCAGGAAGGCCGGGGTAAACCCCTTGGCGCCCGCGAACATAAACGATCCCACGGCTGCGATCACCAATGCACCGGCACTTACCCGTCCCGGGCCCACCTTGTCAGAAAGAAGCCCCATAGCCGGCTGCGCCAGCGCATACGCTATGAAGAAGCCCGATGACATAAAACCCAGCGCTACGCTGTCAAGCCCAAGTTCCATTGCAAGGTTATCGGCGACCACCGATACTGCCACACGCTGAAGAAAAGACAAGAAATAGATCGCCGCAAACAACCCGAATCCAAAAAGCCTCATGCGATTTGAGGCACCGGTTCGGTCCGCGGAATGGGCTGCTGCGGTTCCGTCGGCCCGGCTAAGGCTGCATTGTGTGCATGCCTTATCGAGATCGTTCACGTTTTGCAAAAAACAACACATCCTACCACGGTTACTTCAAAATCGTCCTGTCCTGGCAGGTCATGATTATTCACTGCCATACACAGAAGATATAGTGTCCTATAGATAATAGCATTTAATTGCAGGGCGTGGGAGGAGACTGTCAACGCGAGGATGGTATTCATACTCATCGAGCCAAGATGTGTTTCATAACCATCTCAACATCACAACTGCACTGTCTTAATACCCGCAACAGTATGATTGTCAGCGCCAGACTTGACATCCAGCCATCCAAGGGATGAGAGAGTTCGAATGGTCTTGGCAACGGACTCTTCGGTAAGCGTTAACCGGCCTCGTTGTTGTTCAGTGACAGACGCAAGCACTTCTGACTCTGTAGGGGCAATATGCAGCTTATTTGCAAGATTCTGTGCAGCATAATGAGCTAACACAGCGGTTTTTGCACTAGTTATGTCCAAACGCAGAGCGAGGTCGACTACTCTCTCAATTGTCGGATCCCAGCTAACCAATGGGGTTGAGTATACCTTGAGTGACTGCGGATAGGTAGGCCCTACCCTGATCTCGATCATTCGGCCAACACGATCTTCGTATATGAGACCATTATTGATAAGCTTAGTTGTAATCTGTTTCAGCTCAGGCGCGAACGGGCCATACTTGCCGTTCACATATCTGAGACCGGTTGGAAGTCCCAGAACAGTTGCGAAGTATGCAATCATCTGAAACAATGTGCGTCCTACGGGTGAATGATCCGGTGATTGTCTAATCTTGTCTACGGCCAGGACAAGAGCAACATGGGATGGGTAGACTTGCCTAATCGAGTCCCGCTTATGACCAGGTTTTGCATCAATGAGATCGTTGTAGGACGTCGCACCATCTCTCACAAAAGAGTGTCTATCCTCATGATGAGTCATACTAAGCGGTTCGTAGAGTTCGACCGGAATTTCCAGACGTGAAAGGCGTTGGAGCAAGATTGGGCCGACTATTGTCCAGTCAAGCAAGCCTTCGCCACACCCCAACGCAGGAACAGCCAGAGACGTAATGCCCCATTCCTCGTAATGAGTCTCCAAATGGTCTAGCCCACTTATGATATCTTCCAGTCGTGACGGTGCTCGCCAATGCTTCTTTGTCGGGAAATTCAAAATCCAGGGGAGGGTTCGACTCTGATAGACATAAGGTTCTCCAAGTCGAACTTGCTTGGCAGCACAGCGCGGAACATAATCGTCATACATATCAGGGAACCGTTTCCGGTATTCCAGGGCCAGCCCTTTACCCATGATTCCTACGCAATTGACCGCATTAACCAGCGTCTGTGCGGTTGAATTGAATAAGTCACCCTTAATAATGTGAACCACTAATATCCCTCATTCCTCAGCGGAAGAATAGGTTCGGATTTACTGACAGACAACACGAGATGCCTGACTTCGCTAATTCCTGCTGTATTCTGTCACATGCCTCTCCACACGATACATAAGCTCCGATTATGAATTCGGGTGGTACTAGCCTTGGCACTAAGACTTCTGCGCACTTGACTGCCTTACGGTACAATTCTTCACTTGGGTCTGATGAACGCGTCCAGTATGGAGCGAATACTAATTCCTCGTCAATCAGGTCAAGACCTTTCGGTGCTGGAGCGAATTGAACATTCTTACTGGAGGCGTTCCTGTCAGCTATTATGACGCCTGACAAATCCAAGGTTGCAGTATCAATGCTCAGTATGCACAATTGCCTGTGCTGATCTCTTATCTTATACAACATAGGATTCCGGGCATCGAAATACAGATTGGCGTAGTAATGTAGTGAGTATTCTTTATCAACAGTGACCTTGCTTCGTCGATCGTGAATTTCTGGCATAGCGATCGATGTATGTTCTATCTTTGAAGCCAACTTGCGAGACAAAATCCCATGTTGAGCTATTGATGTCAAGTTGTCTATGTGGGTTATGTAATGAAATTCTCTAAGGTCCTTGCGTTTCATTGGAGAACCTAGCTTTCCAATAACGATAATCCCGTAAAGACCAGATGGCTGTTTTGTCCTTGACAGCTCCGGCTTGATTCTCAAGTGTGACAGACGATGGCATCGCAAGTCCCGAACATATGGTTCGACATATGGTGCGTGTTTCCTGCTCAGTTAATGTATGACCAAGACATGTCAACATCTTTTCAGTCCATGACATAACACGTGTCGCATGAGGACAACAATCCTCCTTTCGAATGATTTGAGTTGGGTAACGTTTTAATTGTCCGTTTCCGACTCGATAATCGAGCAGATTGCTGAATTCAACGGGTGCACTTGAGTGCCTATACCGGGATCCCTTCTGTCATGATGAGTCTGTAGATAGGTGAAGCAAGAAGAGGGCGGGTTTCATTTTGCAAGCTCATTAAGGGCATGTCGATTCTTGGCTAGAATCCTCTTGCTGATGCTCTCCGCGTCATCATCGGCAGCGGTTTCTTCACCTGCAGGTTTCAAGGCCCAAAGAACCCATGACACACGAGGGAACTGCCTAACTTGAGGGACCATGTCGAATTGGCCAAACGCTGACCGGAGACTATTGATGCGAGGATAGTATTCATCCTCATCGACCCAAGGCATGGAATCAAAATCAAAGGGCTTCTCTTCTGCTTCGCGTGGGATTTCTATCGAAGGTTTTGAATTATCCCGGCGTCTCATGTCAGCCTCCTGAGTGATCTCAAGGGAATTATATGAGTATCATATGATGATTGCTAATGCCCGGCATAGTCAATAGTGATTTGCATGTCTCTCTTTACCAATCTTCGCTTCTCATCTACAGGTAGCATAAAAAATGGCTCTTCCCACGCGTTCATGCGGGGGGGGGGTATCCAGCCCCGCCTATAGCTCGACACTATCAACCTACCAAGGCGAGCTTATATCGCTGCAAACCGGGTTTGCAAAATATTCAGCCAATATGGGTTTTTTCAGAAGGGAATTTGCCGAACAGACACGAATCTAGGGACTAAGATTACGGTTGTCAGGTCGAAAACTGTCCTGAAGACAAATAATCAGTAGCGCTAAAAGGCCCAGCTCACAAAACTCCAAGTAGACTTGTCGCGCATTTATGTCCAAGAAGAACCACATGATTTCCTCCAGAAAACTTGCCAGACGTCGCTTTGTATTGCCACCGCTTACCGAGGTTTAGAATAAGGGATACACCTCTCTTCTACAGCCGTAGGACTTTAGAATCGAATCTCTGCGAAACCCTTTGGATTAGGACAATGGGTGATCGAGGTGAGCCCACAATGCCTATCATGCTATATGTACTAGCCGCCTTTGCCTGCCTGTTGATTTTGACTGGGATCATGAAGAGACTTCGAGATCGTCCTTGGGAGGTTGCAGATCCTTCCCGTGGCGCCCATCACGTTTCTATTGACGTTGAACCTGTCGAGGAAAGTGATACACAGGCCATACATAGAGATCCGAAGCCGGACACTGGCCGAGGGCCAGAAGAGGCCATCGGTGACAAACCGAGCAGCGTGGAGCTACCTGCGGTTGACATTGCTCTTGAGTTTGCGGACGAACCTGAACGAAGCGAATCTCCACCGCGTGTTCGTATTGACACCGAAAAGCGCGGCGGGTCACCAAGAGTGTTGTCAGGGAGGCTTGCCGCATCTCCAATAACCTCAGAGGGGACTGAGGCTGAGGCGGCCAGGAAAGGGCGGAGGAGCGAGGTGCTACGGCCTGAAGTAGTAACCTGGGAACACCGAGGGCGGCAATGCGTAGGCTTGGTTTTGTCCGTCTCAGAGACGTTCAGCCTATCTGATTGCTCAGCGCGCTATGCCGGAAGTGAAGAGAAACTGGAACCTGTTGGTCATGCAGAGGCTTCACGTCTAGGATTTGCGCGAACTGATTCCAACGAGTCGCTGTGCACAATCAACAGGTTAGAGCCGGTAATCGTTCGACTGGGTGACATTACCCGCCACGTGCAACTGGACCCTAACGACTTGCTTCTCTTCAGGATCACCGGAGAAAAAGGTAGACGTGGGCGGCGTGTTCGTTATATTTCCACAGGCAAATACGTGGCAGTATGTCCCGCCACATTTGAGGTCGCCGGTGAGGTGAGCTGGCTGAGTTGCGGTGTCAAGAATTGCCGGGCCTTTGTGATGGAGGTGGCTGAAACAGGCCAAACTCTACCAGAGATTGCGCTGCCCACAGGCGAAAGATACCAATGGAGCCGAAAGCAAGCATTTTCATTGGAAGGCACTGTGTTTCGTTCCGGTTTGGATCAGAGAGATTTCTTCCTAGGGAGCGCACCCGTGTTGGTTTCTCCGGAACCTTTCAAAGAGGGTACGACAGTGGTTGTCGGGAGCGAAGGGCCCGGTAGAAGGAGAAGGTTTCAAACCAAACTTTTCGCGAGGCCCGGTGAGATGAGACTGCATCTGGACGACACTTGCGGAGACAACGCCGAAAACCCGTTCAAGGAGGAGACTCTTGGTTGGTTCTTTGCCCGCATTTACGAAGATGACGATATCTTAATGGACAGCCTCGACTTCGTTCTGGTCAGGTCAATAAAGCAGATATCCTGGGAGAAAGAGACATTGTTTCCCGGACCGGAAGGCCACGAGCCACTTTATGTCAGGGTGACTCACGATAATAGTGTAACGTCGGCAGTGGACGATTTCTACACCGTTGAGCAAACGCCAAGCAGTACAGTGATAGAAATCCCGCCGGACCCTGACTACGAGGTTCTCACCATACGCGTCAAAGAAGGCAGAAAGATTCATAAGGAACCCTGCATCTCTGTTCCCATAAACCGCCTGTGGTATGCTGTCGGCGATCAATCCAAAGAGCCTTTGTATTGGCACGACTTGCCGGTGTCTCTGTCACACGAGGATTTTCTTGCCAACAGGCGGCGCGTCATTTGGTTGAAAGCGCCTGTCAGCGCCGCCGGTAAGCCCTTTTTCGTCGGGTTTTCTGAGTCAGGGGCGAAGAGGTACACGTTGTCCCCGGCCGCAAGGAAACCTTTTGCCATTCCCCTCCGGGATTTCTATGATCAGAGCGAACTCAGGTCTAACGTCGAGGGTCCCGTGTCTATGTGGATTCGGGATAGCGATTCTGACGTCTCTCATTGTCTGGCTTTGGTTCAACCCCGTACGCCCGTGCAACAGTATAGGGCTTGCGGACGCAGCAAGAATGTACATGCTGTCGCTTACCTAACCTATCCTGGAAATGGCGCCGTGACCTGCGATGGTCTTAGAATTGCTGAGTTTCGCCTGAGACAACGGAGGCATAAAGGGCTTGACTTGATGGACACGCTCTTGGAAGATCCGCTCATAGGCAATGTGCTAAGGAGCTGTTCAGTCAGTGTTGCCACTTACGGCGGAAGAGAATCCACTGTCAGGAAATGCAAAGCAATAGCGCACAGTATTGCAAATGCCCTGAAGCAGCAGAATCCATCTTTGGCGCCAAGGCTCAAGAAGTTGGGGCTGGGAGGAGCCGTCCTCAAGAAATCCGGACAGCGAGGATCCACGAACATCGGCGAAATGTAGGAGGGAAGGGTTCAAGCCCTCTTTTAGGGTCCAAATGCGGGGTCCTTCACACATGTATGTTGCGTGTGAGGTGATAGGAATTGGCGTATTTCGATCCTGTAGGGTTGTTGAGAGAGGTAGAAACGCGTTACAAGAGGTATCTCAATACAACCTTCTTATTTCGAGATCCGGCGCTGCGAGAGTCTTTTGAGGCGGCCCTGGATGATAGCGGGTCGCTTTCAGAAGGCCCCTTCATTGAAGGCAAGCCTGTTTTTCGTACAGGCATAACCCTGAAGGAGTTGTGTCAGGAGCTGTTCACGCCGAGCCCTGACGAAGCGTTTCTTCATGCCCTGGATGGGCATCACGGGCGAAGGCCTCTCTACAGCCACCAAGAGGCTGCCATACGGGAAGCATTGCAGGGAGGCAATGTCATAGTTGCGACAGGGACGGGAAGCGGCAAAACAGAGGCGTTCTTGTTTCCCATTCTTCTGGATCTGTACCGAGAGTTCATTGGGGGTAGAAGGGCTGGGACTGTCCCGGGGGTTCGAGCGCTTATTCTATACCCCCTGAATGCCCTGGCTAATGACCAAAAGGAAAGGTTGCGGACGATTGCGCGTAGACTCAAAGACGGTGGCTCGCCTTTCTCGTTCACTTTTGGCGAGTACATCGGAGCTACTCCCCGCAATGCAAAGGACGGCAGGGCAACGCAGCATTGGCTCAGCGAAGTCAGTGAACTCCAAGCGCTGGGCGAGGTAGTGTTCCGTGAGGATATGTGGAAGACTCCTCCGGATATTCTCCTGACAAATTACTCCATGTTGGAGTATTTGCTCATACGTCCTGACGACAGTGCGCTTTTCGACTGCGGCGCTTCTCGTCACTGGAAAACATTGGTGATGGACGAAGCTCACCAATACATGGGCATTCGCGGTACCGAAATGGGAATGCTCATACGCCGTCTCAAACAGCGTCTCAGAGAGGGTGGACGAAAAAGCGGCTTCAGATGTATTGTCACAAGCGCAACTCTTGCAGATAGGGAGGGGGACATGAATGAAGTTGCAGGCTTTGCTTCGACTCTGTTCGGAGAGGCTTTCAACTCGCACCAGGTTATCACGGGTCAACTTGACGGTGTCACCGGAGATCCGGAATCAAGAACAGAGTTGACTCATTTGGATTACCGGAGAGTAAAGGACGGCTTCAAAGGGTGCCTTCCGTCTGCCAGGGCTGATACCTTCTCCCAGAAGACGCCTGTGAAACAGGGGGAGAGAGAGTCTCTTGCATCGGTTCTGCTTTCGGATTCCCGTAGTCTGAAGCTCCTGGACATGGTGCGAGAGCCTGTAAGGATAACCGATGCAGCCGCAGAGGTCTTTCCTGAATTGCAGTGTGAAGTTGAAAGGGCCGAAGCTTTGGCAGACATAATCTGGCTTTTGGAACAAGCCAGAGATTCTGACGGGGAACCTCTTCTTACTCTCAGGTATCACCATTTTATTCGAGCTCTGGAGGGGGCACATATATCGTACTACCCGAGACTTGCCATATCCCTCGGTAGAGGTTCAAATGGAGAAGGGGCAAAATTTGAGGTAGCCATATGCCGAGATTGCGGGCAGCATTATCTTGTGGGAAGAGTCCGTGATTGCATGCTACTTGAGGCAGTGCGCGATCCTGCCAGCGATGATTTTGGCGTTGAGTATTTTCTGCCTGTTAGGCTCGAAAGGCCGGTCAGGAGTGAAAAGCAAGCGGATCAAGAAGAACCGACACTTGAACTAGAGCATGACTGCGAATTAGAGCAATTGATGGATGGGTACGAACTGGAAGGTTTCAACATGCAGCGAGGATTTTGCCCTTCCCACATGCTTTGCACATTATGCGGGCGAATAGCGGAGACAGGTGAGACTCTGGGCTGTGGACACAAGACAGCGCCTATTCTTAAGGTAAGCCTCCAAGAATCGGGTGCAGATGCTCCCGATGAATTAAGAAAGTGCGCTATGTGCGGCAAGAGTAGCAGAGATCCTGTTAAAGAAGTTATTCACGGGTCTGAAGGCCCTCATAGTGTTGTAGCCACAGCGTTGCATTCCATGCTTCCGGAACAAAGGCGGAAGGTTCTTGCGTTTGCGGACGGAAGACAAGAGGCTGCCTTTTTTGCGTGGTACGCGCAGTATAGTTATGAGTCGCATAGAAATCGCGTTTACATGTTGAATGCAATGAAACGTGCGGAACACGCCGGGTCATGGCTATCGCTGAACGATCTGGTCCATCTACTGATTGGCGAGTACCGGGCCAGGGATGTCCTCGGGCCTGCCGCAAGCAGAGAAGAAATATATCGAGTAGCGAAGGCCGGCGTACTTTCAGAAGTCCTATCTTCATCGCCAAGACTCTCCCTTGAGGGAGTCGGCCTTGTCCGATTTGATATTCAGCGCCCGCCGTGGGTGCCCTATCCGGTAGTATTTACCGAGCCTCCTTGGAACCTTAATCCGGAACAGGGATGGCATCTTGCAACCCTGCTATTCGACACCGCACGTGCTGATGGGGCGGTTTCGTGGCCGCAAGTTTCCGGGAATGAGGTACGGTGGGACAACCTTGACACAGAGATTCGGCAGTGCTGGTATACTTCCGGATCTCCTCGTTCTCGGAAAAAACAGAGGAGTTGGGCGGGCAAAGGTGCAAGGAGAGCGGTATTCCTGGCAAGACTACTGGAGACTTATCGTGGGCTATCTCGACAAAGCGCCTTGAATGAAGCAGTTGTCGCCTTGGAGAACCTCTGGACAGAGGTTCGTGAAGCTGACTCAAATGTGCAAAAGGACCCGTTTTTTGAGCAGGGCAGCGAAGGAGCTGCACTTAACCTTGCGTGGTGGCGGTTTGAGCCTGTACATCATACTGAGACAGTGTACAAGTGTGATACATGTGCCAGAATCTCGGCTGTGGATGCTTTCGGTTTATGTATGCGCCCGAGGTGCAGAGGCAAGACTGAACCGGTTTTGGTAAGAGATCTCCCAGGAGACCACTACCGGACTCTCTACCAATCGGATTTTCCCGGAGGCTATCGCGCTGAGGAGCATACAGCGCAGCTTGATGTCGATAAAGCCCGCGAATATCAAAGGGATTTCAAGAATGGGGACATCCATCTCCTTTCTTCATCTACGACTTTCGAACTTGGCGTTGACCTTGGCGATTTGGATACGGTGTTTCTGAGAAATGTGCCGCCTCAGCCCTTCAACTATGTCCAGAGAGTGGGGCGGGCAGGTCGACGCCCTGGAAAGCCAGGTATCGCCATCACTTACTGCAGGCGAAATCCTCATGACTTGTACCACTTCACCCATCCTGAACGCATGATGTCAGGAAGACTGGACCATGCTCCGGCGACTTCAATCAAGAATGAAAAGGTCATCCTGAGGCATGTGACTGCTTGTTGCCTGCGTGTGTTTTTTCAGCAACATAGTGGCAGATTCGAATCGGTTAAGGCGCTGATTGGAGACTTTGATAACCCTTCTATGGTCAAGGATGTAAGAGAGCTCATTGTTGAGAAGCTGGATTCTGTGGAAGCTATGATAAAGGACGTCGTTCCCGGGGAAGTCTGGACTGATGTTGGATTGCAGGGCCATGTGAGAGGAGCTGAACCACCGTGGGTTCAGCGCGTTCTCGGAGATGACAGCGAATTGGCGAGGGCGGAAAAGGTCGCATGTTCTGAGTGGAGAAAGCTTCGCGAATTTGAGGAGCACAGCTCCAAGGGTAAGAACTACGATGACGCAAAATGGGCTTCAGACAGGCTTAAGACTCTGGAGACCCAGGATGTCTTGAGTTTCCTATCCCGGAATGCAGTGATTCCAAAATATGGGTTTCCGGTTGATGTGGTTGCCTTAGAAATTGACGGTGGCGGTACGCGGTTAAGGACTGGATGGTCCAAGAAGGGGAGTTTTGGAAGCAAGGCATGGCGTAAGTATGGTGTTGAGCTCAACAGAAGCTTGTCAATGGCAATAGCTGAGTATGCGCCTGAAAGTAAAGTCATAGCCAACAAGAACGAGTGGCGTTCGGCGGGTCTCAAGACAATTGCGGGACTTAAATGGCCTGTTCGGAAATACCGGAGTCTGGATCACCTCAATTTCTTTGAGATTTGGGACAAGGCTGAAAGCGAAACCAAAGGGAATGGTCCGGTCTCGCCAATAAAAACATACGTAGTGCCGGAATTTGGTTTCGTCACAGGAAGACAGGTTCCCAATGAGCCTAGTAGGCGGCCGGCAAGACAGTACACTACCAGGCCTTACTTTGCGGGCGCAGTAGGTCCTGACACAGGCACGCTTCTTGTGCCTTCAAGCTCAAGAGGGCTCATAGAGCTAAAGCGGGCCTTTCCCGGGAAGATGGTTGAGCTCTGCGAAGGACGATCCAAGGCCCAGTTTTGGGTTTGTTTCAAATGCGGCGCAGGATTCTCAGGAGAGAGCAATTACCCAGGCGAGCATGATACTCCTTTGGGTGGAAGGTGCGCCGGGGCTCTTCAGAAAGTATCTCTGGCCCACGAGTTTGTTACAGATGTGGTGGAGCTTCGATTCTTATGGCCTTTCTCCAGCGAAAGCTCGCATGCAGGCGAGACCCCCGGTTTCACAACAACGGGCGTCGAGGAACATGTTTCATACAGGCCGTATGATGCGCTATGGTTTTCCTATTCCCTGGCCTATGCCCTTCTTGCAGGTGTCACAAATAGACTGGGGATCCCGCTTACGGATCTGAACGTCACCGTCCGGTATAGCACAGGAAGGCCATGGGAAGTCCATCCTCTGCTTGTTTACGATAATGTGCCTGCAGGCGCAGGCCTTGTTACAAGACTGGAAGATCCTGCTTTTATGGAGTCTTGTTTGAAAAGCGCATTTGATCGAGTTTCAGGCCAATGTGGCTGTGGCCTAGATTCGAGCTGCTACGGGTGTCTCAGGTCATACAGAAACCAGTTCGCTCACGACAAATTGAGACGAGGACCTGTCAAGAAGTACCTCGAGGAGGTGCTGGCGGAGTGGGGAGAGGAGGGAAAGCTCATCAAGTTCGATTTGTAACTGGTTGCGCAGAGGGAAGGAAGTCTTCCGCCAAGAAATCCAGGGTCTACACTAATGGCTATTCCTCTTTTTTATCATGACCCTGTGTGGTACACAGTCACGAAACCCTGCTATGGCACTTGCGGGAACAACCCCTTCGGGGCAAAGACTAAGCCTACAAGGCCTCTTCCTGTATGAGCGCCTAGCACAGGCGCGATGGGGCCTTGCGTGGGCCAGTTGCACCCGAAGATTGTGTCCAGAGGGGGGACTGAGTTGACCCCTGCTCATCCGCCACACGCGCAGTTACTGCCGTCTCCGAGCGTTGCCGCCAGGTTGAGCCGTGCGACAGGTGACGCGATCGACCATGACAGCCGCTGTCATGTAGATGCCCTGCAGCAGGTCTGGCACGATAGCCAGAAGCAATAAGAGTGCGATGTCCGGCATGAAGTAAGCTCCCACAACTCGGAAATTCCAGGCCCTTGGCTCTCTGAGCAATACGTTACCGAGAGAGCGATACAACACGAATATGATGATAGCCGGAACCAAGAGGTGCGGTGCGATTCGCCACATTATCTGCTGGGTTGTAAGAGACCTGGCTTTTAGTCTCCACCCGCGCATGCGCACGAAGGAACGGACCGTACTCACCAGCGCGATCAGGAAAACCACAAACGTAACCATGCCAATGAGCTTCATTGAGATTCCACCCACGAGCCACCGTTGTCTTGCCCGAGGTTCCACCTAACCATCTCCATTCAAGTCACTTTCGGGTATTCCTTCGTCGGAATCAGTCGAATCCCAGGGGCTGCGTGAACCGCTACTAAAGATGTTTACCGCCTGGGCTAGCATTCGATGTTCCCTTCACCTGACGGCTCAAGAGAATCCCTTTTGTGTTCTACGTCAGGTGATCTCCGAACCTGCCTCCCTACGAGTGATATCAGGGCCAGGCATAGAGCAGCAGTCACAAGGCATGGGACCAGCGCCCTTGAGTACACTACGCCACCTCGGAGTCCTTGAGCAGTCAGGCGATCCATGAACCAGCCGACAAGAGGAGGCATAATAGCTGCTCCCAATGTAGACATGACATTCACAAGGCCTATGACA
>JAAZEW010000273.1 GCA_012512055.1 Bacillota bacterium
TATTACGTCAGGAGCTGTCTTCGCAGTCCTTATTGCCCTTGTTCCGTTTGTTGTTGTCATTATCAGCTTCTTGTCCTTTACCCGATCCTCAGTGAATTCCAGCGGCGAATTGCCCAGATCGAAACCATCTATCTTCTCATTCTTCCTCTCCCCGCACAGAAGATAGTCGTCCCTGGCATAGGCCCTGGATATGTCCATAGCCTCTTCCACGGACACAGTGGGGATCACCCCATCACAACCGTTGGCGACAGCATTCGCTATGCAAGTGCCTGCCCTCAGAACATCAACAACTATAGCTGTGATATCTTCAAAGTTCTTGCCCTCAATTTCCTGAGGTACTAATGCTACATCGACTCGCACTCCTCATGCGACCTCCTCTCCACACTTCAGCGACACTTAGAACTATCTATCAAACCCTTGAACCATACTGTTTACCATTTCTTGCACCGCATCTCCGTCAGTGACCCAGTATTGCTTGAAAAAATCCCCTGGTATGGTCTGGGTAAGCACGTCTCCGCCTGTCCTTATCAGAAACCATCCGGCGGAAGCTATGTCTCTTTGTGACAGGTCTGTCTTCACATGCTCCAACAGAATCTTGGTGAGCTTAGGCGCTTGGCGTATATTGCGGTAATTTGCAGCTTCATTTATGAGGACCCCAAGCAGGTTTTGCTGCCTACCCACTCGGGTTATGTCTCCTAGGACGTCAGCTCGAAATCGCACATACTGAAGGGCTTTTTCACCGTCAAGTATCTGCCTTCCCTTCTTGATATCGACTGTCAATCCGCCTGCCCTGTCCACATAGCGCATATTCTTGTCCACATCCACTTCAATACCGCCAATCGCGTCAATCACTCCGACAAACCCATTGAAATCCACCTCAGCGAAACGATCAATAGGTATCCCGATAAGCCCTTCGACCGCCTCTGCCAGTAACTCCGGACCCCCGTAAACATAGGCAGCGTTCACCTTGGCTGTTCCGCGCCCCGGGATATTAACCCGTGTGTCCCTGGGAATCGACACCACATATGACTTGCCTTGCTTGGGGTTCATGGAAACGACAATAATGGTGTCAGCACGCCCCGGGCCGTCCATTACCTGTCCCTTGTCATCATAGGTCTGATCTATCCCAAGAAGCAACATGTTTATGGGCCTGTCCTTCACTTTGAATGTCGCCTCAAGCGACAGATAAGAACTGACAACCATAAGAAAGCTGATTATCACGACAACTACACACACAGCGATCATAAACGCGAGACGCCCGGGTGTAGGTTTCTTGAACTTCTCCTGCCGTTCTAAAGACTCAAGGGCAATATCCCCCTCGCCGCCAAGTTCACGTCCTGTCATATAGCCATTCCCCTCCATGCCGCCTTTCCGGATCTCACATGAGTATCACTCAAGATGAAGGTTAGGTACTGCCGGCAGATCCAAAGAACTCAACTCCCCTGACACCAGCCGGAAGTACCCTACACAAGCTACCATTGCTGCATTATCAGTACAGAGAATCGGTGAGGGATACCGGACATCCATACCTTTCTCTATAGCACGCCGAGACAACTCTTGGCGCAGCCTTGAGTTGGCAGCCACTCCTCCGGCTAATGCCACAGTATTCACACCTATCTCACACGCAGCTCGTAGAGTCTTCGTCACAAGGACATCAACTACTGCTTCTTGGAAGGAGGCTGCGATATCCGGCACAAATACCTCCCGCTCCTTGCGCCTGGCATTTGCCACATAGTTCACCACTGCCGTCTTGAGGCCGCTGAAACTGAAGTCATAAGACCCCTCTTCCAAGAAAGCCCTGGGAAAGCGCACAGCCTGAGAGTCACCTTCCCTTGCTGCAAGGTCTATTGCAGGCCCTCCCGGATAACTGAGGCCGAGTGTCCGGGCCACCTTGTCAAAAGCTTCACCCGCAGCGTCGTCTCTGGTCCTTCCCATGACCTCGTAATCCCCATAATCTTTTAAGTATACCAGATCGCTGTGGCCGCCTGACACCACCAGGCAAACAAAAGGCGGCGCAAGGTCAGGATGTTCGATGAAATTTGCGTACATATGCGCTTCGATGTGATTCACTCCGACAAAAGGAATATCCTGCGCGAGTGCAAGGGCTTTGGCAGCGGACAGGCCTACAAGCACCGCTCCTACCAGTCCCGGGCCGTGAGTGGCAGCAACAACTGTGATATCCGAAAGGGACACTCCTGCTTCACTGAGGGCCTCATCCATCACAGGGATAATGGTTTCCACATGACAGCGGGACGCCACCTCCGGGACCACACCCCCGAACTGCCTGTGGAGCGCTATCTGTGATGCGATTATGTTGGATCTCAGTTTGATGGCAGACGGCGAAGGATCGCCTGTACCCTCCAGCACGGCTACAGCAGTTTCATCACAGCTTGTCTCAATACCAAGAATCATCATTTGCCCTGTTGTGTCCTCCACATTATTAAAGCGTCTTCCCCGTCATCATGGTAGTAGCCCGGCCGTATCCCCACACTGACAAAGCCTATCTTCTCATAAAGACTTTGAGCTATGATGTTGGATGCCCTTACTTCTAAGGTCACAGCGCCTACTCCTTGAGATTCCGCGTAATCAATGGCTGCTAACATGAGTTTCTTCCCTATCCCTTTCCTGCGGAAACCGGGGTGGACGGCAATATTGGTAATATGGGCTTCATCCAGGATCAACCATGTCCCCACATACCCGACTATGTCCCCTCGCGCCTTCTCTCTGGCAACGAAATAGCGCGCCCTTCTGTTTTCATAAAGCTCGGCCAGAAAAGCATACCGGGACCACGGAGTGGGGAATGAGGCCTTCTCAATCTCTATGACTGATTCAAGATCCGCCCTTTTCATCTGGCTGATTTCTACATCTATTGCCTCATGCACGCTCATTGCCTTATGCACGCTCCTTGGGCCTGCACTCAGTCTGCGCTTTTTCTGCGCTGGACTTGCCCATATAAAAAGGAACCAGGTCATGCGCATCCACAGCATTACCGGCGGCTATCTGTCGCTGCCCCATGACTGCAACCACCCCGGGCCTGGGGCCCAGATACCACGGAGGGCCGATAACAGCCAGGTTTCCGAGTTTGCCTTCTATAACCTGCCTGTGTCGTAGAGCGCCGTCGCCGAGAAATATGACCTTGTCATACTCTTTATTATCAAGATCATCCCGGCCTTTGATAGCGTCGATAACCTCCCCGATTTTCCCCACATTGTAATCTGTGACCTTTTCGAGGTCCGGTCCGTTGATTCTGTAGGCTGCATTATACACAAGGTCTCTCCTGGCGCAAATAACAGGACATACCAATGACCTCGTAAAAATGACATTCGCTGCGATAGCATCCAGAGTGACTACTTGGCCGATGGGAATGCCCAGCGAATAGCCGAGGACCTTTGCCATTGTAACCCCGATTCGAGTGCCTGTAAAAGAACCGGGCCCTATAGCTACGGCAACGCCTTGAAGGCCCTGGACGCTCCAATCCAACTCACGCAGCATGTTATCGAGGACACCCATGAGGCTCTCTGAATTCCGCCTGGTGACATAGGCGCTGTACTCAGCCACAACTTGTCCATCATTAAGCAGCGCTATCCCACCTGTAAATGTAGACGTGTCAATCCCTACGACACGCAATAGACTTCAACTCCTCGAGTATATGCTGATATCTTTGCCCATGGGGACTAATACGGATCTCCCGCACGTTATCATCTTCTTCGTTTTCGGGCCTTTTTATCATTACATCCAGTCTTTCATCAGGCAAGATGGATAACACCCGGTCAGCCCATTCCAAAAGCACCGCCCCATCGCCGTACAGGTAATCCTCGATTCCTATGGCCTCGACATCAGCCGCTGTGTTAAGCCTGTACACATCCACGTGGTAAAGGGGAATCCTCCCAAGGTGTTCGTGGATGAGAGTAAACGTCGGGCTGGTAACGCGCGCTTTTGCGCCGATACCTTTTGCCACCCCTTGCGCGAATACCGTCTTGCCTGCGCCAAGATGTCCAATGAGCCCTACCACATCACCTGGGGCAAGGAGCTTCCCCAGCGCTTCCCCGATTTTCCTGGTTTCTTCAGGACTGGAAGTTTGAGCAGTAATCAAGTAACAGACCCCCCGGCGCACGGATTCAAGGAGATTATACCATAGTTTCACCTGCTGTTGCTTCTTAAGACCTTGCCCCGTAACACGCCGGTATGTTCGCCTTGTTCCACAACCGGCTCCCCGCTCACAATAACCCACATTATGCCATTAGGATATCTGTGAGGATCCGTATAGGTGGCTGTGTCTTCCACTGTATCAGGGTCAAATGCCACAAGATCAGCGATCATCCCGGGACGAATCAGGCCTCTGTCCCAAATGCCCAGTCTCTCAGCGGGCATGGACGTCATCTTGCGGACAGCTTCTTCCAACCTGAGGATCCCCATGTCTCGGGCATACTTACCGAGAACCCTGGGAAATGTGCCGTACGCTCTCGGATGAGGCTTACCCGTGCCCAGAGGCCCGTAAGGCGCCCTGGCAGATGCGTCTGTCCCTATACAACTTAAACGTGAACTCAGCACAAACGTGACATCCTCTTCACACATTATGA
>JAAZEW010000274.1 GCA_012512055.1 Bacillota bacterium
CCGTTAATCCGCGGCCGTTATCCGTCTCTGGCTCGTTCTGAGCAAAAGGTGGCCAAGTACATCCTTTCTCACCCTGCAGAAGTCGTCAATATGTCCTCAATTCAACTGGGGGGTGAGGTCGGGGTAAGCGAATCAACTGTGGTCAAATGCTGTCAACGCCTGGGATTTGAGGGATTCCCTCACTTGAAGATGGCTCTTGTAAGGGATCTGGCTACGACGCCTGTCAGCGCTTTCGGAGAAGTTGAACCCGAAGACAGTATTGGGATTATCAGGGACAAGGTCTTCCAGGCAAACGCACAAGCTCTCTCCGACACCCTCAAGGTGCTTAGTGACACTGAGCTGGAGAAGGCAGTCGACATAATTGAAAATGCCGGAAAACTGGGTTTCTTCGGTGTGGGCGCTTCAGGGCTGGTAGCCCATGACGCTCAATCGAAATTCATGAGGATAGGGATAGAGGCAAAGTACGATCAAGACACTCATAATCAGATGGTGCAGGCTGCTCTCATGCAGCCGGGAGATGCAGCGATAGTCATAACTCACTCAGGAGAGACTCTTGATGCAGCCGAAGTGTTAAGGCTTGCCCGCGAAGCCGGAGCCCGCACGATTTGCGTTACAAACCACCCTGACTCAACCGCTGCTCACCTTGCTGAGGTCGTTTTGTTAACCTCAGCTCATGAAACTGACCTTCGCAGCGGGGCGATGGCATCCCGCATGGCTCAGTTGGCAATTATCGATGTCCTGTTCATGTCCGTTGCAATCCATAGACACGAGGACTCTATGTCTTATCTCGTAAAGACGCGAAAAGCTGTATCCAGTAGGAAGGGAAAGACAAAAACCGGCTAACGTGTATCCAAAATGATTCTATTATCGATGCCTGTCACCTGCCTGCCATAATCCTCGATAATGAGGCGGGCCTTTTTTTCTATGGCGCTTTTCTGCTCTAAGGTTGCGACTTCGCCTTCCATTACTATGGTGCCGTCCTTGACAGATACGCGAATGGGGCGGGGGAGGGAAGCCTCATATTCGCTGAGAGCGTCCATGAGCTTCCTGGCTGCCTGTTCCGGAACAGTGGATTCAACAGTCCTGGGAATGGATCTTCCCGTGATTTCCGTACCACGCGTACCTGCGATATGGCTTACGATATCCTTGACCCCCCTGGCTTTTGCTGCAGCCCATATAGCTGCCTTAGCTTCGTCAGGGCTATCCACGTCCCCATAGAGGTGGAGGACTCCTTTCTTACTGTCCCCATAGACCCTGCTGATGTCTACATTAGGCGCCAATCTGAGCTCCTCGGCGACTTCGAAGTCTATGTCGTCATCAGTTACGCGGCCGTCAGTAGATACTGTCAGATTATTCTCGATGCGAGTCACCCCATTGACACTTGCGGCGATGTCTTCAGCCCTTATTTTCTCTGCGAACACGTCGACTATGCCTTGAAGACGTACAACCCCTTTGTTGGATGAAACCTTGATTCCGTAGGGCCGGAGGCCGGGGTCGTCCATAATTGATGAATGCACCTTCAAGGCCAGATATTTGTCGTCATTTAAGTGCATGGCATTCTCTCCTTTAACCCATTGAATCCTATCTGGATCGCCATGAGACCGTTGCCCTCTCCCATATTATGTTAACACGGCCCGCCCGAATCGCAAAAACTGGTCGACATCTTCGCTGAAACCGGCGGTTACTGGAGAAGTCCAACGGTCTCCGTCATAAGTAATCGCCGGCTCTAACGACTGCAATGGAAATGTCCGTACCGTGTGGGGCTGCCGGTGTTGCACTAAGGGGACGGCGCCCCAAGCGGGTTGCCTTGACAAAGTCCGGCCCGTAGGCCGGTGACCGGATTTTGACACCCCCCGTTGCAATCACCGGCCTTATAAAACGTACGTACCGTGCGGGGCCACCCGAGACAATCGGAAAACGAGTGAAAACTAATGAACTCATACTTAGAAACCAATGGCAAGCTTGCTAATAGTAGTATTGCCATGACACGTCCGGTTAACCCTTCTAGGTGAACTGACGGTCTTTGGGAATATTTTGCGGCCTTATAGCTATTGCCTATAGCGTGTGATAGAGTGAATGGCATAGATCTCCTTTAGTTCCAATAGTGTGCTCTTTGACCTCTTTGAGAACGTTATTGGATTTTTCGGGAGCATTTCCCGGCGCGTCCACAATAGATATTAATAGATCCCAGAATACGCCTTTGGTATTAGTCGGAGTAGGGGAGGAACCGGTTTTGTTAAAGAGATTACCAATCTTGATCTTGGCGCTGGCAATCATCGTGTCTCTATCGGGTTGCTTCGGAGGCGGAGGCAATTCCAGCAGTGTCAAGACATTTAATGTCACAGGTAAGGTTACTTCTACCACGACCCGGCTTGGCATAGATGGCGCAACCGTAACGATAAGTGATAGCAAAAGCAGTTCTTATGCATATACAGGCCATGACGGCATGTATCAGTTTCAGAGAGTAACCACCTATGACAGTACTGTAAAGATTACAGGATACAAAGACGGCTATGAACCGAAATCGAAATACATGAGCATCACCGGAGGGTCCAATCACATCTGCAACCTTGAACTCGACCCGAAATCGTCAGAGGATGGAGGATCTATCCTGGTAAAGGGATGGGTCGACTACGGATACAATGAGTCATATGGACAGGCTGCTTCGCGAAGGATCTCACCACATCGAGCTTGGGTGGAACCTGACGTTATGAGGGAACCTGACAGCGTGATTGTGGAACTTGCAGGAGACGTCAGGACTTCAAGTGTCAGTACGCTGGTCAGGGACGTCAATGCCCGGGAGTACAAAGTCAGGGAGCTCATCAACAGAGTCATCATCAAGGTGCCGGAAGGAGAGTCTCTCGACGATTTCACGGCGAAACTCAGGGAGTCTCCTACGGTTAGAAGTGTGGAACCAAACAGTATTGTGTATGCAGCCATGGTTCCCGATGATGAGTATTATGCTCAAGAACAAAAGTGGTGGCTCCAACTTATGAATCTCCCGGCTGCATGGGAGATAACGACAGGTGACAATCAGATTACCATAGCAGTGATCGATACAGGGATAAGTTACGGCCATCCTGATCTTCCAAGTCAATGGGAGCTGGCCCCTGGGTGGGATTTTGTGGACGGAGATAATGACCCGTTTGATCCCGGTACGCCAGGTGCGGCATTCGCAAGTCACGGTACCCATGTTGCAGGTACAATCGGAGCTAAGACCAATAATGGTACCGGCGTCGCCGGAGTCACCTGGAACGTAAGAATTATGCCTGTCCGTGTCCTTGGGACTGACCGTGAAGGTACAATAGCTGATTTGGCATCAGGTATCACATGGGCTGCTGAGAACGGAGCGAAAGTCATTAACATGAGTCTGGGGGGCAGTTCATCGCCTACTCTCAGCCAAGCTGTCCAGTTGGCTGAGAGCAAAGGTGTCGTAATGGTTGCAGCGTCCGGGAATGATTCCAGCTCATCGGTGTCCTATCCGGCAGCATACTCTCAGGTCATTGCAGTTGGCGCTGCTTCCGGGTATGATCCCTTTACGGTTGCGGCTTTCTCAAACGGTGGTGCCGGATTGGACATAATAGCCCCTGGGACTTGGGTATTCAGCACCAACTATGACCGCAGGGGATTTCCTCCGAAGTGGAATTATATGTATGCAGAAGGAACATCAATGGCTTGCCCACATGTCGCAGGCGTTGTCGGACTCATGCTGGCGGAGGATTGGTCTCTCACTCCGGGCAAAGTCAAGCGAATTCTGCGACAAACAGCGATCAGGCCGGGCAACGGGCAAGAGCATGACACGTGGCGAGGGTACGGATTCATCAATGCTTACGCTGCAGTGACCCAGGCTACCCTCGATAAGGCTCAGTTAGTGGTGTTGGATGGGCAGCTTGAGCCTGTAAGTGTTGTTGTCTCTCCGGGTTCTGACAGAGGGTTTGCCATCAACGATGTCCCCGAAGCTTCCTTGCTTTATGTCTTCGGTTGGCTGGACGTTGATGGGTCCGGGGCTTTGGATACCGGGGATTATACAGGCTATAAACAAATCTCAACCCTAGGGGCCACTCAGGTGGATGCGTCCTTTAGACTCAACATACATTCTACTTGGGATGCAGGCGCTCAGGAATTCATTGCCGGAGGGCTTCAGGCGATGAGAGGTAATTAGTGGCAAGCTCCTGGCACCTTCTATGAGTTTTCTTTGGTAATGGGGATTGACAAACGCAAGAGCTTATGGTTAAATATAACTAGGGCCATTAGTAATATATAAGGAGTCGATGTAATGATTACTAATAAGCTGGAGTACCTTCTCCTGACTCTCATGGACTTAGCAATGAACGGCAGTGATGAGTACGTGGTATCAAGGGATGTAGCTGAGAGGCAGGGAATATCGCCGAAATACATGCCGCAGCTAATGGCCCTCCTTACAAGCAAAGGCTGGGTGGGTTCGTCCAGGGGATGCAAAGGCGGAGTAATGCTTATAGCTGATCCTGCGGAAATCATGGTAAGCGACGTAGCTGAGGTTGCAGGTGAGCCCCTGATTATCAAGGCATGCGTCTCCTCCCAATACCGGTGCCATCGTAAAGCAGAATGTCCACTTAATCTACTGTGGCGGAAGGTTCAGGAAGGTGTGGACGGCATTGTTGAAAACACCACTCTGGCTGACCTTCTGGAAATCAAGTCGCGCTTGGGGATGCAAGCGTCTGCCAAAGATGACCTCGATGTGCAAGAAGAGGTTGTTGGTTAATCCAACTGACATAAGACGATGTGAACGGGGAGGCGAGAAGATGTTTTGTTATCAATGTGAACAGCGCGCAAAGGGAACAGGTTGCACTGTTGCGGGTGTTTGCGGCAAAGACGAGAACACTGCTGTGCTCCAGGAGCTCCTAATCTATGTGACGAAAGGCATATCAATGTACGCGGCGAATTGCAGGAGACTGGGCGTAAGAGATCAGGAGATTGATGAATTCGTAATACAAGCCCTTTTCACCACTGTAACAAATGTCAACTTCGACCCTTCGCGGCTTGCCGGGCTCATTCGAAAAGGGGCAGACTTAAAGAACAAGGCGAAGAGACTCTATGAGGACGCATGTATGGCTCAAGGCAAGACTCCGGAGTCCCTGACAGGCCCTGCTCAATGGGAAGGAGAAGGCGAGCTTTCCAAGCTCATCGACGAAGGGAAAAGAGTTACCGACGAGTGGCGTAGCCTTGTCGGAACTTTGGGAGACGACAGAGCTGCAGTCCGTGATCTTATCCTTTTCGGCCTTAAGGGAGCTGCAGCATATGTGGACCATGCCCAGATACTGGGAGTCCGAGACGAAGAAGTATACCGCGATTTCCACGAAATCCTGAATTTCCTGACACTGAGTGACCCCTCAATGGACGATTTGCTGAAAACCGCTCTTTCCACAGGTGAGCTCAACATCCGCGTCATGGCGCTCCTGGATAAAGCGAACACGGATGCATATGGGGATCCCAGGCCGACTCGGGTTAGGATCACCCCTGTATCAGGCAAAGCTATACTCATATCAGGACACGACCTCAAGGATCTGGAGGAGCTGCTGAAACAGACAGAGGGCAAGGGAATAAACGTATACAC
>JAAZEW010000275.1 GCA_012512055.1 Bacillota bacterium
AGATCAGTTCGTTTTCTTCAATCTTTCATGCAACCATGATGATATTGCTCCCACTGGGCGGTTGGTTTGCGGACAGAGCCGGAGAGCGGGCGGGGATAGTTGCAGGTCATCTCTTCTTTGCCATGGGTGGATTGGTTTTTCTCCTAGGAAGCACCTATATCCACTTTGCCCTGGTTTCTATGCTATACGGGATTGGCGGGTCATTGATGAGCCCCTCATACAACTCGCTGATTTCCAAGGTTGTTCCCTGGAACATGCGGGGAGTCGCGTATGGACTATTCTCCACCAGTCTGGGACTAATATCTCTGCCAGCCCCGTACATCGGGGGAATCATGTGGAAGACCCTGGGCCCCAAGGCCCCCTTCATAGTGCCGCTTGTTGCCAGTCTTTTGGTTACACCGCTGCTATGGTTTAAGCTGGAGCAGGTAAGCAAAGACACTGATCTGTGAAGGTTACTTGGGCCGGATCAAAGGTCAGGTGCGAGCGGAATGGTCATCCAGTCCGTACTTTTTAATCTTTCGATATATGGTTGCTCTACTCATTCCGAGTTGCTCTGCAAGTATGTCTTTGGCTTTCGGGACATCTCCCAGGCGATGCAATCCTTCTTCTATTAGCTTTCTCTCCAAGGTCTCAACTGAAGCAGGTCCCGACTCAGCATAGGACATGATTGGCGTACCTACTGCACAGGTTTGCTGGAACCTGGCAGGAAGATGCCGGGGCCTTATGACTTCATCGACGCACGTATGCAGCACGTACTGAGCTGTGTTTTGGAGCTCTCTCACGTTGCCGGGCCACTGATAATGTAGGAGGATTTCCGTTGCCTCCTCTGATAGACTCGGCGCCGCACAGTCCATGGCAGCACTATATTTATGAAGAAAGTAGCTGAACAGAGGGACTATGTCCTCCTGTCGCTCCCTGAGCGCAGGTACCCATATGGGAATCACATTCAACCGAAAATAGAGGTCTTCTCGGAATTCGCCGTCTTCCACCATGTTCTCCAGGTTTTTGTGAGTGGCAGATACTATGCGTACATTAGTCTTTATCGTGTGGGTTCCTCCGATGCGCTGTATCTCTCCTGAATCCAATGCCCTAAGAAGTTTGGCTTGGAGACGCAAAGAGCAGTCACCTATCTCATCAAGAAAGAGGGTTCCTTCGTCTGCCATTTCAAACTTACCCGGTTTGCCTCCGCGTCTGGCGCCGGTAAAAGCCCCGCCTTCATATCCGAACAATTCTGATTCCAGGAGTTCTTCCGGAACCGCGGCGCAGTTTACAGCTACAAAAGGCAAATGACGCCTTGGACTGTGGTAGTGAATAGCCCTTGCGAAGAGCTCCTTTCCTGTGCCGCTTTCGCCGCGCAGAAGCACAAAAGAAGGGCTCATAGCTGTTCTCAAAGCCATCTGCTTGGCGCAACGGATAGCAGGTGAATCGCCTAGGATATCTTCAATAGGTGCAGTAGGCTGTCCGTTAGTCATTCGGTAGGCTACCTTTGCCACATCTTCCATACTCCTTATCAGTGCAACTGCGCCGATAATCTGCCCTTCGCTCACCAGGGGCGAAGCTGTGCTCATAAGCCTCACTGTCCCTTCCGGACCGCGAAGCAACACTTCCAAGTGCTGATACTGTGTGCCGGTTGCTGCTATCTGAAATATGGGGGCTGACGGGAAAATCTGCTTAATGTTTTCGCCTACTATGTCAGCATGTTCCAGTTTCAAGGTTTTGAGAGCGGCTTGGTTACAGCATACAACATTTCCCGCCTCGTCGATTGCGATAATTCCCTCTCCTACAGACTCGACTATGCCCTGAAGCTGCTTATGTGTCTTTCTCAACTTCTGTGAGGCAATGTCAGACTCGGCTGCTTTTTCCACGAGCCTGGCCATCTGGTGTAAGAAATCCATATATTCGTTGGCGTGTTGCTGTATTCTGCGCTTTTGATCATGTGTAAATCCTACAAGCGCAATAACTCCAAGCGGAACATCACCCATGTTCAAGGGGTAGCACATATGACATGTCTCTTGGCATCCCGCTTTGCCGGCGCACCCTTCACAGACAGGATCGTTGTCCTTGTCAGTGACTACATACGGACGTTTTTTGCGAGTCGCTTCCGCAAATGAACACGAGGCAGGTAAACGCTGGCCTACTAGGTTCGCATATTTACCCGTTCCCGCTACCCTCACAAGTCGGTGGTTTGCTACTGTGACATCAAACCGAAGAACAGTAGAGACTGCATCGGCAATTTGCTGCAAGAATTCATCGAACGAGTTGTCTATACACATAGGTACAGAAGTCATCTCCCTATAGTTTTCTGCAATTCCCATAATACGCTCCTATGTTTGTCGTATCAAATATCACCTGTCTTACTCCTTCGAAGAGTCGCAGTCTCATAATGATACTGCATTTTAAGTCTCAATATGAGATTTACCATGGGATCGCAAGGTCTGAACGAGGCCTTAAGGTTTTGACTCAATCAGCCGGCCGGAGCGGGGTATCGAGGCAATAAGCGCCTTTTGAGATGGCGTGGCACGAGTCTTGCATTAGATGCTTCCCAGGAACGCTTATTTGCACTATGAGACCGGCTATCTGAATTCCATGATAGCGCAAATACGTGTCATTGTCCATTCTAGCAGGTGCATTGTATTAATAGGAGTGAAGGAAGGTGATATAGCCACATATTCTCCACAATGCAGTAGAACCTTTCTCGGTAACAGTCATAGTCCGCAATCCTGAAATATGCTTTGTAGACATTAAGGAGGTTACACCGTGAGATCATCAATTAGAAGAATCGCAATAGTAGGTTTATGCATTGCTTTATGCACACTCTTTTCATCAATTTCGTACGCCGCTCGCCCGACTGTCATCAAGGTCGCTCATGACTTATCCCCTGACCCATACGATCCAACCCATGGATTTGCCACAGTCTTCAAGAACTACGTTGAAAGCAGAACAGACGGCAAGTACGTCGTAGAGATATATCCCTCAAGCGTTTTGGGTAAGGAACGTGAGCGTCTGG
>JAAZEW010000276.1 GCA_012512055.1 Bacillota bacterium
CTCTCCCCTGTCTGGGAGGAATGGGCTTCGTCAACGATAACGGCGAAGCGCTGGCCGGGCAGCTCCCCGACCTGTTCGACGATTACCGGAAATTTTTGCAGGGTGGTGACTATGATCGTTTTCCCTGACTCCAAGGCCTCTTTAAGCTGTCGGCTTGTGGTGTCGATATTCTCCACGACTCCCCTGGTCTGCTCGAACTGGCGCACGGTACGCTGCAGTTGCCGATCGAGGACGCGGCGATCTGTAATTACAATGATAGAATCAAAAATCCGTTGGTTGGAATCGTCGTGAAGGATTGACAACTGGTGTGCAAGCCAGGCGATGGAGGCGGATTTACCGCTGCCGGCTGAGTGCTGGATCAGGTAGTTTTGCCCTGGGCCACGTTCTCTGGCATGAACCACAAGGCGGCGCACTGCATCCAACTGGTGATAGCGGGGGAAAATAAGCCGGCGCCTGCCGGTCTTGCGTCCTTGCTCGTCTTCGTCCTCCACCTCATGGATGAAATGCTGCACCAGGTTAAGGACGCTGTCTTTAGCCCAAACTTCTTGCCAGAGGTATTCGCTGGGGTAACCTGTCTCGGTAGGACTCATCGGCGGGTTCCCCGCCCCTCCGAACTTGCCCTGGTTGAATGGCAGGAAGCGTGTTTTAGCGCCCTGCAGTTGCGTGGTAACGAAGACCAGATCAGGGTCTACGGCAAAATGAGCAAGGCAACGCCCGAACGCAAAGAGAGGCTCACGGTGATCTCGGTCAAAACGGTACTGTTTAATGGCATCCTGCACATCCTGTCCGGTGAGAGGGTTCTTCAACTCGGCGGTAAAAAGGGGCAGGCCGTTTAAGAAAATGACCAGATCAATGCTGTTCTCGTTTTGCTCGCTGTAGCGGAGCTGACGTACTACAGAGAAGATGTTGGCGGCATGAAGTTTCCGCAGCTCAGGGTTTAGAGCACTGGCCGGTGTGAAATAGGCCAGACGAAATTTACAGCCCCAATCCTTGATCCCCCGCCGCAGTACCTCCAGGGTGCCCCGTCTTTCCACCTCTCGGGTGAGCCGGGCCAGAAAGCGCTCCTTGACTTGGATGCCGTGGTACTGCTTCAGTTTCTCCCATTCCCGAGGCTGGGTAGCAATGACAAAGTCAATCACATCCCGGGGGATGAGACGGCGTGCCCGGTCATATTCATCGGGCCGGCGCCTGTAATAGCCGCCGGGCTGATATGGAGAAGAGGTCAGCACCTCCCGGACAACTTCGACGCCGGGGGAAATGAGAGCATCTATTATAGCCTCCTCGAACGCCTTTTCGCGGTAGTCTATGGACATGATGAAGACACCTCCGGGCGCACGTCGATCTTGCCTGTTACCGCTGCCGAGATTAGGGCGGAGCGTCTCTCCCGGAGCAGCCCGATGAGCTGCTCTTGTTTGGCGATGAGAGCGTCGATCTTGGCAGTCTTACTGTCCAGGAATGCAACGATCTCTTCTTGTTCTTCCAGGGAACTTGGAAAAACGATTCTCACTTCGCCTAGTTCACTCGGACTAATGTTAAGTTGTGCCGTACCTTCTGAATTTGCAATAATGGGTTCAGAAAAGTGCTTACACTGTATGAAATACGCAAAATAACCCCTTAAGACTAACGAGTTAATAATGAATCTACCGACACGCTGATTAAGTTGACAAGGCAGATCTTCCTTCCGAACAACAGCGAAATTCCCCACGCTCCCAGACAGCCCAATTAACAGGTCGCCTTCTACAAGTGAAAAAGGATCCAGTGCAAATTCCTTTGGGATTTTTACGGAATCACTTAGATCTAATGCGCCTCTTTTTAAATTACTCATTCTTACTAGGGGAACACCTTCATCTTCGAATAAGTCAGACTTATAAGCAAAACCGGCTTGAATAGGTGCTACATGCTTTGACCTAAGAATAGTCCATCCCTCCGGCACTTTCCCCAACGATTTCACCCCGGAGTCTTTCATGGGAGCATCAGGGTCAAGCCCCTTGGTGACGGCGCGGGTAATCAGGGCGGCGCGCTTCTCCTGAAGCAGCTCGATGAGTCGCTCTTGTTTAGTGATGAGGGCATCGATCTTGGCAGTTTCGCAGTCGAGAAAACTAGAAATGTGTTCTTGTTCAGGCGCATCACAGTATGGAATATCTTTATCATAGACAGACTCCCTTGATAATCCTGGCACGGCAGAATCCTTCGAAAATTTATCAAGGCCCAGTATCTGCAGACAATAATATAACCAACGAATGTTCTCTTTTGTTATCTTGTTATCAATATAGAAAGTCGTATCTATGGCAAAACAGGGTTCATTAGAGTAATTGATTTTACCGAAGGAACCTTTACGCCCTATGATTATACCAGGCGCGTTTACATTGGAAAGATGGTGTTTTCCTATAATACCGTTAGATCCATACGTGTTGAAATCCCCGTCTGTATCCGCCCGAACATTGAAAGAATCCCCATATGCCAAACTTGTAACTCTTTTTAGCTTCAAACACTTCCAATGCGCCGGCACCTCCCCTAACCACTCCACTCCCGAATCCTTGTATACCGGATAGGGCTTGTACTTGCGGAGACCCGTGAGAGCGTTCTCTTTTACCGCTTCATTCATCCCGCCACCTCCTGGAGAAGCTCCATGATTTCCTTTTGAACCGCCTTTATATCGGCTTCGATCTCTTCTAAGGAGCGGGGCGGGGTGTACTCGTAAAAATAGCGGTTGAAGTTGATCTCGTAGCCTACCCTGCCGACCTCGCCATCCCGGTCATCTCGGACGGTAGTGTTGATCCAGGCGTCGGGCACGTAGGGTTCAACCTCGCGCCGAAAATACTCATTTATGTCCTCATCCAGGGGCACGTTCTCGGTATCGCGTAGCTCGGGATCGGGTTCCGGGTGACCATCTTTATCCCGGCATATCCCCGCAGTCTCGTCCCGCTCGGAGAGGGCAGACAGGATCGCCCTTCCCAAAGGAGCAGTAAGTTTCAAATCGGCTTTGCGGATTGCTGCCTTCAAGACTTTTAGGAAGGCCTATCTATCGCGGTAAAGCTCTTGGGGTAGGCTGGCTAACATTTGCCGAATCTGCTCCTGGATTTGCCGACCTGCCTCTTCATCTTTCTCTCTTTCTGCCGCTTTCTTCTTTCTGCTCACAGCCAGGTTGACAAAAGCCCGCTGTTCCTCCAGCCCAGCGATGCGCTGGGGAGAGGCCTGGAAATTGAGGCGTAGGGGCCGCTCCACAGTAATCTTGCGGTAACCGAAATAGCGATTGGGATAAATTTTGCAGTATTCACCTTCTTGGTAGTTCTTGAATAGTTCGACGATTTCACAGGCTTTGTCATGGGGAATTTCGCGCCGTTTGTCCCCTAGGCTCTTGCGCATAGGTGACCAGAGAGAGGTGGCATCAATTAGCAGTACCTTACCCCGGCGTTCCGACGCCTTGCGATTGGTGAGCACCCAGACATAAGTGGCGATGCCGGTATTGTAAAAAAGCTGCTCGGGCAGGGCGATGAGGGCCTCCAGCCAATCGTTTTCCAGGATCCAGCGCCGGATCTCACTCTCGCCGCTCCCGGCGTCACCGGTAAAGAGAGGCGAACCGTTCATGATAATGGCGACGCGGGAGCCCCCTTCTTCGGGGCTGCGCATACGGGAGAGCATATGCTGCAAAAAGAGAAGCTGTCCGTCGGAAATACGGGGCAACCCGGCACCAAAGCGCCCAGATTTGCCCCGTTCGTGCTCAGCCCGGACATGATCCTCGTCGCGTCTCCAGTCCTTGCCGTACGGGGGATTGGCGATTATGTAATCGAAACTGCGCGATGAATGGCCGTCGTTGGAGAGAGTGCTGCCGAAGGCAATATTGTCTGCGTCGTGCCCGGAAGGATCCTTAATGAATAGATCGGACTTGCAAACCGCGTAGGTCTCAGGGTTGACCTCTTGTCCAAAGAGAAAGACTTGAGCAACTGAATTATTCCCGGCTTGCCCGGGAGTCCCGAAAATATGCTCCTTGGCGATGATAAGCATGCCGCCGGTACCGCAGCAAGGATCATAGACGGTAAGTGTGCTACCTTTTTGGGTGAAGCGTTCTTCGTCCCCCGCCAGCAGTAAGGAGACCATCAGGCGAACTACGTCTCGGGGCGTAAAGTGCTCGCCGGGATTCTCGTTGAGAGCTTCGTTAAACTTACGGATGAGTTCTTCGAAGATTGTGCCCATGGTGGGATTGTCAATTACATCAGGATGCAGGTTGATATTCTTAAACTTCTCCATTACCTTGAAGAGCAAGCCGGACTCGTCCAGCTTGGTGATGGTGTTGTCAAAATCAAACTTCTCCAACACTTCCCGCATGTTCGGCGAAAAGCCGTTGATATAGTTGCGCAGATTGGCAGCCAGGTTGGGTGCGTCGGCCAGAAGTCTTTCAAAATCATAAAGGGAGGTGTTATAGAAAGCGTAGCCTGAGGCCTTGCGTAGCAGCAGATCCGGGTTCTCCAGTTTATCCTTGTACTGGGCATTGGTTTCCAGAACCTTTTGCTTAGTCGCCTCCAGAACGCAATCCAGACGGCGCAGTACAGTCAGCGGTAATATGACATCCTGGTATTTGCCCCGCTTGAAGGTGTCTCGGATCAGGTCGGCAATACCCCAGATAAAGCTGACAATTTCGCTGTGAGTAATAGCAATCCTCTCCTCATCTTTATCATTGTGGTTTATGATTACTGTTCTTCAACGAATTCCTCATATTTCCTCTGTGCAAGACAGTAAGCTCCCATGTAAGCTCCTGGATAATCTTCAGACAACTCCTA
>JAAZEW010000376.1 GCA_012512055.1 Bacillota bacterium
CTAAAGATCGCCTGAGAAAGAGGAGCATATACGAACGGATGGGCATACCGCATTATTGGATAGTCGATCCTTACGATGAGACAATTGAGGCATATGCTTTACGGAATGATCTTTATGTCCTGCGGAGCTCCGGCCTTGATGTGGGGGAATTCACACATCCTGACTTTCCCGGTTTTTCGGTGGATCTTGCAGCGCTATGGAGGCGGCCGGAGTAGAAGCTATTCGATCATAGAATGCCGCTTGGATATTTCTTTGATGGGCTACCCAACACGCGTGCCATTGGTGACCGGAGCGTCAAGGGATAGAAGCACCACGTCGCCTTCCTCAGGCAGCCCACCGAGAACCAGCACTTCCGATGAGAATCCCGCAGTCTATCATGAGTTTAAGCGCCGGCACGCGCGCCTCAGGAAATGGCGCAGCTTCAACAACTGTGCCTATCCTGATATCCAGCTTCAAGAAGTCGTCGAATGTCGCCATTTGCCACCACTCCTTATGGATGATGTCTTTAGAAGATGATAGAAGCTCGGCTTGTCCTTACAGGGGCTATGATATCTAGGGCCATAATATCACATAATGACAGACGCCGGAGTCATTATGAGTGTTACATCCAAGGGTAATATGCGATTAACGAGCAGACCGGTGGGGATCGCTTTTACTAGGGCAGCTTTCATAGTACAATGTATCCAGTGAGTGGCTCCTAGGTTAATAACAAGGGGGATCTAATCCATGTCACGGGTCCAGGAGATTTTACTGCGGAAACAGGCAAGGGAGTTTAAGCTGAAATCTAGTTTAGCTCACATAACCGAGCAGTTGCGCGAGCTTGGAGCGCTCAAGATTGTGTTATTTGGTTCGTTAGCCAGAGGGAACGTAGACACAGGCAGTGATTTGGATCTCCTCGTGATCATGCCTGCAAATGTTAGCGGCAAAGAATGGGCATGCATTGTCTATGATAAGGTAGAAAGGGGCATTGCGTCCGACATCATAGTATACAGTCAGGATGAATTCGAAAGTTGGTTGCCTGAAAGCAGTTTCCTGCAAGATATTGTGGCTTCAGGGAGAGTTGTATATGAGAAGGCCGATTGACAGTGGTAATCCGGACTCTTGACATTGCTTGAAACCGGTTGGAGGTGTCAGAGCGTGGGTTTTCGAATGCCGCAGGCAAAAGAGAGAAAAGAAATGCTAGATGATGCTCTTCAGCAGTTTCTAGGGGCTTTACCTGCGACTAACGTGGAGCTAGTAATACATTTTGGGTCCCACGCTCGCGGTTCACTAAAGTCAAGAAGTGATATTGATCTGATCGTAGTCCGTCCCACGGAGAAACCATTTGTGCATCGGGCAGACGACTTAACGGGGTTGTTTCCTCCGGGCACGCCTGTTGATCTGTTAGTCTATACACCGGAAGAATGGGCTTATTTAAGTGTTAACCGGGGCTTTCATAAACAAGCTTTGGAAGAGGGGAGTGTCGTTTACGATGCAAGGCGCTGATGATGCTCTTCGATGGTTGCGTCAGGCAGAGCATGATCTCGATGACGCTCATTTTGTCATAACGGGGAAGCGATATGGACTTGCTTGCTTTTTAAGCCAGCAATCAGCGGAAAAGGGGATCAAGGCATTCTTATTGGCGTCCGGAGCGGAGGCAGTATGGGGCCATTCTGTGGCGGAGCTTTGCAGAGACGCCGCTGAGTTTGACGAAACCTTTGAGACTATGGTCCCCCTCGGTGCCAGTCTTGACAAGTACTACATTCCCACCTGGTACCCGGATAGTCTCCCAGGTGGGATTCCTGCAGATGCCTTTGACGCTTGGGATGCAGAAAAAGCGGTCAAAACGACTGAAATCATACTCTCACATGTTCGAAAGCGAGTGCAGGATGTCCGAAAAGATCTCTCATTGTGATGAAAAACTTCCACTGAATAGAAGGAATTCAAGAACCAATGGCATATATATAATAATGACATCGATGTCATGTGTGATTCAGAATTTCGGGGGTGCTATCGGGTGCGAAGTAGA
>JAAZEW010000277.1 GCA_012512055.1 Bacillota bacterium
GGGACAGATGCTTGAACCCTGCTGAAATTCCTTACGAACTACTGGAAATAGTCCCGGAACAAGCTTTAGTAGCAGCATTTCGAAAGTACACATAACGCAGCAGCCTTGTTACGATTCCATGACTTGTTTTGCCGCCATCCTATAATTGCGGCAGTCTGGAGGGTGAACTCCTGTGGTTTACTCGTACTTCCCCGGCTGTACACTTCGGGCTAAGGCAAAGGGGTTTGAGTCCTCAACCCTTGCTTCCTGTGAGGTTCTAGGTGTGTGTCTGGAGGAACTGGAGGAATGGCAATGCTGCGGCGCCACCTTTCCCCTACAGATTGACAATTCCTTCCCTCTGGTATCCCCTACTCGTACCCTCGCTTCAGCCAAGAAGGCAGGACGTAAGCTTGTTACTTTGTGCTCAGCTTGCTTGAACGTGCTCAAACGGACGAATCATGTAATCCGTGAAGACCTTGATAAGCGGGAGAAGGTGTGCACTTTCATCGAAGAGGACTATTCAGGCGAAGTGGAAGTCCTGCATCTTCTCGAGATTCTAAGAGACGAGATAGGGTTCGAATCACTGGCCCGGAAGGTTGTTTCGCCTTTTGCCGGGCTTCCTGTTGCAGCGTACTATGGATGTCTCTTGCTTCGCCCCCCTGAAGAGGTGGGAATCGATGATCCTGAATCTCCCAGTGTTCTGGAGGAGTTTCTCTCGGCTCTCGGATGCGATCCGGTGGAGTATCCTTACAAGACAGAGTGCTGCGGGAGCTATGTGGTGCTCCAACCCGGAGAACCGGCTGTGAGCCCCAGCAGGCTCGTGGTGGAATCAGCAAAGTCCCGAGGCGCCAAGGTTATTGTCACGAGTTGCCCGTTGTGTCAATTCAATTTGGATTATGCGCAATCCGGTAGTGTTGAGCGAGGCGAAAATGCTGTTCCTGTTGTTTATTTCACTCAACTTCTGGCTGTCGCTCTCGGGCTTGGCGAGGAGGTTCTTGAGTTTGACGGACACATTGTTCCCCCAGGACTGATATTTCAGTCTGTCGGGGTAGGGGGATGTGGTGGCTTGACATGAAAACCGGTGTGTTTATCTGTCACTGTGGCTTGAATATCGGTGGAGTTGTTGATATCCCCAAAGTCCTTGAGGATCTCTCCGGTTATGACAGTCTCGGATACGTAACGGATTACCGGTATATGTGCTCTGACCCCGGCCAACAGCTAATCAAGGACGCTATACGTGATAAGGGCCTTACCGGTGTGGTAGTTGCTGCATGTTCCCCTGCTATGCATGAGTCTACTTTTAGGAAAACCGCTGAAGCTGCAGGCCTGAATCCGTTTAGATGTGAGATGGCCAACATACGTGAACAGTGCAGTTGGCCTCACAGGGGTGAGCCGGAGAAGGCTACGCAAAAGGCCTTGGAGATTATCAAGGCTTCCGCGGAGAAAGTTAGGAAGAACCAAGAGTTATCGTCTCTCTCGATACCTGTTACCAGGCAAGCCTTGGTGATCGGCGCAGGAATTGCAGGGATGCAAGCTGCTTTGGATATCGCTGATGCCGGGTATGAAGTCTCCCTTGTAGATCGGCTTCCTTATATAGGGGGCCATATGGCGCAACTCTCAGAGACTTTCCCGACTCTGGACTGCTCCCAATGTATTCTGACACCGAAATCCTCAGAAGTGGGATCCCATCCAAACATAGACCTTTATACAAACAGCGAAATCCATTCGATTTCCGGGTACGTAGGTAACTTCGACGTGACAATAAGACGAAAGGCAGCGTATGTGAACTGGGATGTATGCAATGGCTGCGGGCTTTGTATGGAGAAGTGCCCCGTGAAGACAGATTCCGATTTTGAA
>JAAZEW010000278.1 GCA_012512055.1 Bacillota bacterium
AAACCCGGGCGATAGGCGGGAATAGCTCAGTTGGTTAGAGCGTCAGCCTTCCAAGCTGAAGGTCGCGGGTTCGAATCCCGTTTCCCGCTCCATAAATGAAATGCGATTTTCTTGATGCTTTCATTCTTAGAGATGAGCCCATGTAGCTCAGCAGGCAGAGCACATCCATGGTAAGGATGGGGTCGCCGGTTCGATTCCGGCCGTGGGCTCCATTTGAAATTCCGGGTAGCGCCCTTATAGCTGGCGCTCCTTTTCTTGTACCGGCTGCTGCTGATATCTTGGCAAAACAGGGAAAACTAAGACAAGCAAAGCCACAGGCGATGATAGTCCCATGGCGAAACAGGCAGCACGGGAAAACACACGGGAAAACAACGTTGACACCTCACTTCTCTTATGCTAGATTTTAGAAGTAATGTATCTGGGGGTGTGGAAGGGTGCGAGTAGGAATCACCATTGAATGCACTCAGTGTAAACAGAGGAATTACCGCACTGAAAAGAATAAGCGGAATGACCCTGATAGGATTGAGCTTAAGAAGTACTGCAAATTCTGCAAGTCACATACCGTCCATAAAGAGACTCGCTAAAGGTGGGGAAGGTTGCCGTTATGCGTATTGTTGCATGGTTCAGACGTATTGGCAAGTTTTTCCGAGAAGTCAGGGCGGAGCTCAGGAAGGTGACCTGGCCCGGTCGTAAGGAATTGGTCACATCTGCGTTAGTAGTCATTTTTGTTGTGGCGATATCTACCGCATACATCGGAGTAATCGACTACGCGTTTTCCCGAGTTTTGCAGGTCCTGATAAGGTAAGACTTCAGTAGGGGGTGAGGGGCAAGAGGCTGCCCAAGCAGCACAGCCCTTAAACAAGTGGATAAGATCAGTAGGTCCCGTTCTGCTGAAGACGAGCTGCAAGAGACTGAAGACGAACTTGCTGCTACCGGTGAAACAGAAATGGGTGGGGAGGAACAGAGCCGGCCGGATGCGTCCGACAGGAACTTGCTTAGTAATGCAGGGCATCCGGACAGAAACTGGTATGTCATTCATACGTACTCAGGTTACGAGAACAAAGTAAAGACAAACCTTGAGCGACGGATAAAAAGCATGGAGAAAGAGGACAAAATATTCAGGGTCCTCATTCCCACTGAAGAAGAGTACGAGTTCAAGGATGGCAAGAAGAAGATTACTCAGAAGAAGATATTCCCTGGGTATGTTCTAGTGGAAATGCTGATGGAAGACGACTCCTGGTACTTGGTAAGGAACACTCCGGGGGTTACGGGTTTTGTCGGCACGGGAACCAAACCCATCCCTCTTCAGGATACGGAGCTTCGCGAAATCATGAGACGGATTGGCGTGGAAGAGCCTCGTCCGAAAATTGATTTCTCCGTCGGCGAAGGCGTGAGAGTAACATCCGGGCCGTTCCAGCATTTTACAGGGATTGTCCAGGAGATTCAAGCAGACAGGGGAAAGTTGCGGGTGCTGGTGTCCATGTTTGGGCGCGACACGCCTGTCGAATTAGATTTTAGTCAGGTGGAGAAGATTTAGCCAGGTAAGATGTTTGGCAAGGTGGGCAGGAGGGACATGTGCCATGGCAAGGAAAAAAATAGCAGCTATCGTGAAGCTCCAGATTTCGGCAGGCAAGGCTACGGCAGCGCCGCCTGTTGGGCCGGCATTGGCGCAACACAGTGTCAATATTATGGAGTTCGTACGTTCGTTTAATGAGAAAACCGCAGCGCAAGCCGGGACGATTATTCCCGTTGAGATAACGGTATATGATGACAGGTCTTTCACATATGTGCTGAAGACTCCGCCTGCTTCATTCCTTATACGGAAGGCTGCAGGGATCGATAAAGGGTCAGGCGTTCCCAACAGGGACAAAGTTGCGAGAATCACTAAAGCGCAGCTCCGGGAAATCGCCACAGAGAAGATGAACGATCTGAATGCCACCACCGTAGAGGCAGCGGAGAAGATAATAGCCGGCACTGCCAGAAGTATGGGCGTGGAGATTATCTGATAGACAGTGGGAGAAGCGATAAGCTTCGATTGCACCACAAGGAGGTTAGTATTTAGATGGCAACTCGTGGCAAAAGGTATCAAGAAGCTTTGGGGCTCTATGACAGAGAACAACTCTATTCTCCGTCTGAAGCAATTGACCTTGTAAAAGCAACTGCAAAGGCCGGTTTTGATGAGACTGTGGAGCTGGCGGTTAAGTTAGGTATTGACCCGAAGCGTTCTGACCAGCAGGTGCGAGGGGCGGTTGTGCTTCCGCACGGAACCGGCAAGTCAGTCAGGGTCGCTGTTTTCGCAAAGGGAGAAAAGGCTAAGGAAGCGGAAGAAGCAGGCGCGGATTTTGTCGGCGCAGAGGACTTGGCTGAGAAAGTCCAAGGCGGCTGGATGGACTTTGACGTGGCCGTTGCTACCCCTGACATGATGAGCGTAGTAGGCCGTCTCGGACGTATATTGGGGCCGAGAGGGTTGATGCCTAACCCTAAGACAGGGACTGTAACGTTTGAAGTGGATCGAGCCATCAAAGAGATTAAAGCAGGAAAGGTAGAGTATAGGGCGGACAAGACAGCCATCGTACACGTGGTTATCGGGAAAGCGTCCTTTGAGAAGAAGCAGCTTCTCGAGAATTTGGCAGTCATACTCGATGCCTTGATTAAGGCAAGGCCTGCTGCTGCCAGAGGCGCTTATCTGAGGAGTGTGGTTCTGTCTTCGACTATGGGCCCTGGAATTCGGGTAAGTCCTGTCCAAATAGTGGCTAAGCTTACTGAAGAGTAAGACTTGAGAAACAAATAAGCTGTTTTTGCGGTCTTCCATGGCCCAAGACAGCGGGTGTCCGAAGACTTAATGAGCGCGGCTTGCGCTTGCCCGCCGAGGTCGGGGATGGCATTTCAAAGTGGCTGACAAGGCTGACTTTCGATTGCTTTGAATTTGAGACGCCCCCGCTCTCACGCGGGGGCGTTTTGCCGGTCGTAATGAAGTCAAAAGGGCAGAATTTAGAGCCTTTAGGAAGGGAGGTATCGTGAACTTGGTGAGACCAGAGAAAATGGCAGCCGTAGAGGAAATCAAGGATAAGCTGGAGAAAGCCCAAGGTGTTGTACTCGTCGACTATCGCGGTTTGAATGTGGGCTCGCTTACTAATCTCAGGCGACTGCTGGATAAATCCGAAGGTGAGTTCAGAGTTGTCAAGAATACCCTGACCATCATTGCAGCGAGAGACATCGGCCTTGGAGACCTTGAACAATACCTTGAAGGCCCTACGGCTATCGCTTTCGCTTATGAGGATCCTGCAGAGGTAGCCAGAATCATAAATGATTTCACAAGAGAGTTTCGGGAATTGGGCATAAAGGGAGGCACACTGTTAGGCAGGGTTATCGGGCCTGACGACGTGCGCAGCCTGGCGCTTCTGCCTCCTCGCGATGTTATGCTGGGGCATGTGGCTGCAGCTTTTGCTGCACCGATGTCCGGATTCGCCCGCGCTTTGTCCGGCATCATAACGAACTTTGCGTATGCAGTTGATGCAGTGAGGCGACAGAAAGAAGAGGCAGCCGCTTGACTTGACGAGGCGGGGCAGTTCAAAAAGAGGCCCGGATAAAAAGACTAAGATAAGAAGGGGAGACAAAGTATGACTAAGGAAGAAATCATCGAGGCTATTGCCAATATGACAGTTATCGAGCTTTCAGAGCTTGTCAAGGCTATTGAGGAGAAATTCGGAGTGAGCGCATCTGCGCCTGTGGCAATTGCAGCGGGTCCTGCCATGGCAGCAGGCCCGGCAGCGCCTGAAGAAGAAGAAAAGACAGAGTTTGACGTTGTCCTGGTAAGCGCAGGCGACAAGAAAATCCCGGTCCTTAAGGTTGTCCGTGAGCTAACCGGGCTAGGGCTTAAGGAAGCCAAAGAGCTTGTAGAAAGCGCCCCAAGGCCTGTAAAGGAAGGGGTTAAGAAGGAAGAGGCAGAGAGCATAAAGGCGCAACTTGAAGAAGCAGGCGCTACTATTGAGATAAAATAGGAATTTCTGTGCTATACTATATGTTGTGAGATAAGGGGCTCCCGTTTCATCAAAAACGAGCAGCCCCTTATGCTTGACATATTGACCAGCATTCACTATCATTAAAGAATGCGGCAACCTGTAGCCGGGAGTAGACATACTTGTATGATTTTGTTCTTGCTTATTTATACTACACAGGATCCTTCTTTTCCTTCTAGTCAAAGGTATTTTTCGTCTAGGAAATAGCAGGGCTATCATTGCCTGCGCGCTAAATCGTTATGTAGGCGCTCAATAGTCCGGGTGGGAGATGGGAGCGTGACAGGATGGCAGTAATGACAGAGGCCGGGGGACGAGAAAGACTCAGTTTTTCCAAGATAGGCGAGGTCCTTGAAGTTCCGAACCTTATTGAGATTCAAAAACATACTTATGAATGGTTTAAGGAAGAGGGCCTGGATGAGACATTTCGCGATATATCCCCGATCCAAGATTTCACCGGCAATTTGGTGCTGGAGTTTGTGAGCCACAGATTTGATCCTCCTAAGTATTCCGTAGAGGAATGCAAACAGAGGGACGTGACCTATGCAGCTTCTCTCAAAGCGAAGGTCCGTCTAATTAACAGAGAGACCGGAGAAGTGAAGGAACAAGAAGTCTATATGGGCGACTTCCCCCTAATGACTGAAAAAGGCACATTTGTTATCAACGGCGCTGAGCGCGTAGTTGTCAGTCAACTTGTAAGGTCGCCCGGAGTGTACTATGACGCTACACGGGATACCTCAGGCAAGCGCATATATTCAGCCAGTCTTATCCCTAACAGAGGTGCATGGCTCGAGTTTGAGATGGATTCTCAGGAATGTATTTGGGTGAGAATAGACAGGACCCGTAAAGTGCCTGCGACTGTCCTTGTTCGAGCTCTTGGCTATGGGACTGATCCCAGTATCATTGATATTCTCGGAGATACGGAAGCTATCCGCAGTACACTGGATAGGGACAACACAGAGTCTACAACGGATGCCCTAATAGAGATTTATAAGCGTCTCAGGCCGGGAGAGCCTCCGACAGAAGAAAGCGCACAATCGCTCTTCGAAAACCTTTTCTTTGATTCCCGTCGCTACGATCTGGCGCCTGTAGGACGCTATAAACTCAACAAGAAACTTGCGCTTGCAGAAAGGCTCATTGGATATGAACTTGCGTCACCTGTTGTTGACAGAACCACAGGCGAGGTATTTCTGGACGCAGGGGTGAAAGTCACCAGGCGGGTTGCGGAGTCCCTCGGGAAGCTCGAAGGACAGGGGCGAGTGCTGGAAGCGGTGGCAGTCTCACCCTCCGGCGGCGAGGTTAAGCTTATTGATAACGGCACTCCCGGTGAAGAAGTCAAGACCCTCACCCGTCCTGACCTTGTAGCTGTCGTTAATTATCTGCTAGGACTGATACAGGGAATAGGCTCCGTCGACGATATTGACCATTTAGGCAACAGGCGGCTGAGAACTGTAGGAGAACTCCTGCAGAACCAATTCAGAATAGGCTTGTCCAGAATGGAGCGGGTAGTCAGAGAGAGAATGACTATCCAAGACGTGGACGCAGTGACACCCCAGACCTTGATAAACACGAGGCCGGTCGTAGCAGCGATTAAAGAATTCTTTGGCTCAAGCCAGCTTTCTCAGTTTATGGATCAGATAAACCCGTTAGCTGAGCTCACTCATAAGAGACGTCTCTCGGCACTTGGCCCCGGGGGGCTCAGCAGAGAAAGAGCCGGGTTCGAGGTGCGCGACGTCCACCACTCTCACTACGGGAGAATATGCCCGATTGAGACTCCGGAAGGCCCCAACATCGGGTTGATTGGGTCGCTGTGCACTTATGCCAGGATCAACGACTACGGATTCATCGAAACCCCTTACCGAAAAGTGATTGACGGTAAAGTAACCGGCGAAATCGTCTATCTTGCAGCAGATGAGGAAGATAAGTATGTGATAGCCCAGGCTAATGAGGAATTGAATGACGATGGGTTATTTGTCAAGCCTAAGGTTGTAGCTCGTTTTCAGGACAAGATCGTTGAAGTTCCCGACAACCAGGTGGACTTTATGGACGTCTCACCGAAGCAGATTGTCAGCGTAGCTACAGCCCTTATTCCTTTTCTCGAGAACGACGATGCAGGCCGTGCCTTGATGGGATCAAACATGCAACGTCAGGCAGTCCCTCTGATTCGGGCGGACGCGCCTTTTGTCGGAACCGGTATGGAACGGAAATGTGCTGTGGATTCAGGCGTTGTGGTGCTTGCGAGGAATTCCGGTGTTGTTAAGAGGACCGCAACTGACGAGATTGTTATCCAGACTGACGCAGGCACTGTTGACTCATACAAACTTCTGAAATTCGTCAGATCCAACCAGGGGACTTGCGTGAACCAAAAACCCATTGTGCGTGTGGGTGAAAGGGTTGAAACAGGAGATGTAATCGCTGACGGCCCTTCCACTGACAATGGCGAGCTGGCGTTAGGCCGTAATGTACTTGTAGCGTTCCTGCCATGGGAAGGATACAACTATGAGGACGCAATACTAATCAGCGAGAAATTGGTAAAGGAAGACACATTCACAT
>JAAZEW010000279.1 GCA_012512055.1 Bacillota bacterium
AGCTTATCCATTACGTAGACCCTCTTTCGTACCTTCTCCGTCAAGATGATATCCCCCTTGCTCATGGGTGACATTATCTCAGACGCGTTATAGGGTGACAATATCACAGTCGCTTGACAGTGGGCGGAAAGTTTCTTGACAAGTGGAGCCTATCTGCTATAATGAGCAATGGACGGCAGTAATCGTAAGTAGTTGATTGTGCTGTCAAGGACTTCGTCGCGGGGTGGAGCAGCTGGTAGCTCGTCGGGCTCATAACCCGGAGGTCGCTGGTTCAAATCCAGCCCCCGCCACCATTTTTTTCAATACTGAATATGGGACGCGCGGAGCGGGACATATCCGGCGCCCCATAACAATTTCAGGGGCGGCGTAGCTCAGTTGGTTAGAGCACACGGTTCATACCCGTGTTGTCACTGGTTCGAATCCAGTCGCCGCTACCATTCGTCCAAAGCCCAAGCCAGGAATATCCTGGCTATTTGTTATCCTGCTTGTTTATGGATGAACCAAGTAAATCCTGTGCTCCTCCTACTGGCTAGAGGTCACTCGCTGTTCCTCGCCTCGTCGCGAAATTATTGATACGGGAATGAAGTGAAGGGCAGTTGCCGCTTCTCCAATCCCTGCAATGCTGAACAGACCGCGAATGGGCCAGTCTAGATAATTGAACTGAACTCACTGCCCCCACAACTCAAATTCATCCTGATTATGCTTTTCCAAGAAGCGATGGAAGAGCCAATCGAGGAAGTACTTGGCAAAGTCGCGGTCGTCGGTAACCCGCTTGTAGAATTTGAAGTTGGTTTCGACCATGTCCTGGAGTCGGTCGCTGACTACGTGATCAAAGGTCAACCGGGCGTTTTCCGGGGGGTTGACCCGGATGCTGGCTACCAGGGACGGATCTTCCGCTAAGCGGTCTTCAAGCTGGCAAATGAAGACTTTGTCTTCGTCCGTGAAGTCGGTGCCAAAACGGCTGTTCAGCTCTTGAATGATCAGGGAAAGGACTTCCACTTCATCAACAGGCTGCTTGTAGTCCTTGGAGCTCTGAGGATCTAGCTGGCCATCGCCTCGCACCAAGGCAATCTTGCCGTCGTGCTGTTTGCGTATTCGGTAGGATTCCATGTCGATGTTTTGCTGGACCTCCCGTGGCAACTCTTCCCGATTGTACGGCAGGTAGCGGGAGAGGAAGCGGGCGTAAAGGTAAAGCTTCCCGAGTTCGGGGTCGGCAAAGGGAATAACCTGGGAGAGAAAAGCGTAAAGGCGCACATAGTCGTTGAGCAGGCTCCGAAACTCGGCTTGGTCTTCTATAGCGAGTTCGCAAAAACGATCCACTCCGGGCCTTAAGGTTGCATATAGACGATCTTGAGTTCCCTTTTTTGAGAAGTAGACTTTAGCAAAGGCTTCCACCTCATCCTTTATGTAAACATGAAAATCCTCTAAGCGATTTTCCAGGTCGTGAAGCAGATTGGGGTCTGTGCCTTCGGAGAGGATAGTCTTCTCGTAATAGTCTTGGAAGGCTTCTTGAATTTCTGCAGCTTCGTTGGCAAAGTCAAGGACCATGGTCTCGTCCTTCTCCGGGTGAATACGGTTAAGCCGGGAGAGAGTCTGTACCGCATGCACTCCACCCAGCTTCTTGTCCACATACATTGTGTGGAGCAAAGGCTGATCAAATCCGGTCTGGAATTTGTTGGCCACCACTAGGAAACGGTACCCCGACTTTTCAAATGTCTTTGCTGTCTGCACCTCAGGAAAACCGTTCATGTTCGCCTCAGTATAGTCTATGCCCCCATCCCTGACCGTTCCCGAGAAGGCAACCAGAGATTTGTACGGATACCCCTTTTCTTTCAAATAGTCCTTGAGGGTGAGATGGTAGCGTACGGCATGCAGCCGGGAGCGGGTGACAATCATCGCTTTAGCCTTACCCCCAATCTTCTCGGCTACCTGCTCGTGAAAGTGATCCGCCATGATCTCCACCTTCTTACGGACGGCATGCTCATGCAGGTCCACGAAAGAGCGCAGCAAATAGGTAGCCTTGCCCCTCTCATAACGTGGGTCTTCTTCAATGGTCTTAAGTAGGCGCCAGTAAGTTTTGTAGGTGGTGTAGTTTTCCAGAACATCTAATATGAAACCTTCCTCAATTGCCTGGCGCATACTATAGAGGCTGAAAGGTTCATAGCTGCCATCCTCACACTTGTTGCCAAACAGCTCAAGGGTTCTTCGCTTAGGGGTGGCGGTAAAGGCGAAGGTGCTTACGTTAGGCAGTCTGCCTCGCTTCGTCATCTCAGAAACAATGCGATC
>JAAZEW010000280.1 GCA_012512055.1 Bacillota bacterium
AGCGCTGATTATTCTCAGATTGAACTCAGGGTGCTTGCGCATTTTTCGAAAGACGAGATCATGGTGGAGTCCTTCAGACGCGGCGAAGATGTCCATGCACGTACTGCAGCCAAGGTATTCGGGGTGGCACTGCAAGATGTGACTCCTGAGATGAGGACAAAGGCAAAAGCAGTTAACTTCGGTATAATCTATGGTATAAGCGATTTTGGGTTGGCACGGGGCATAAAGATCACTCGGGGAGAGGCATCCAGGTTCATCGAGAGCTACTTCCATCATTATAAAGGGGTAAAGGGATTCCTGGACGCGGTGGTCCGAAAGGCCGGAGAAGATGGATACGTGACAACGCTTTTGAACAGGAGACGCTACTTGCCTGAGTTGCGCAGCAAAAACGTCCCGCGGAGGAAATTCGCGGAGCGGACTGCCATGAACACGCCGATTCAAGGGACTGCCGCCGACATAATCAAGCTTGCTATGGTTGATGTAGCCAGGGAGCTTGAGAGGAGAGGGCTTAGGGCGCGGATGATCCTTCAGGTCCATGACGAACTTGTTTTCGACGTGCCCAAGGATGAGCTAAGAGAGGTAGCCGACTTGGTTCGTGAAACCATGGAAAGCGCAGAGGTTCTGGATGTGCCCTTAAAGGTTGATGTTAAGGCAGGCCGGAACTGGCTTGAACTGGTGCAGCTTTCTTGACATTAGCAGGTCCGGCGATAAAATTGCCGTCTTTTTAGGCAAGAGAACAGCTCCCGGGACCATTCCCGGGGGCTTTTTGCATGTCCGCATCCTACGAGATTACCCCGAGGGTCCGCTATCATATCATTGTAGCCGGCACATCCGGCCTCACAGCACGCGACACAGATAGGTTATATACATAATTTGACAATCTAACCAATATTATGTAAAATATTGGCATGTGCCCTCTTGCCAATACAGCAATGCCTGTCAATAAACCAACTTTGCATCCGGCTTTATGGCGTGAGGATACAATGGAAAATGCATCAGTGAGTGAAGGATGAGCATATCGCGCAAATGTTGCTGAGGGAGAAGGAGTTGGGCGCAGTGGCAGACGCCAAAAAGGGGGAAGGGCAATGCAGGTGAGGTTCACTGTGGTAAGTACAGCAGTAATTGCGCTTATGCTGGCAGCAGTGGTTGCTATACCTGTCTATGGGGCCACGCTCAAAGTGGAAGGGAAGTACGTTGGGACTGTCATCTATGACGGAGAAGCGGCCTTTCCGTCTGGATCTATTACTTCAATAAGCCCCGGCGGGATAACAAAAGGCGTTGATCTCTTAGGGATGTCCACGCTTTACCTTACTTTTGATTTTGCCGGGGAGGGTGTATTGAAGGAAGGAATGCCGACGGAAGGCCTGTTTGAAGCTCACCTCCCGCTGATGTTGTTCAAAGACGTACAAGGAAACCGTCTTTCCGTCACGCACGACCCTGACGATGACTTTTTCTTTGTGTTCAGAGGCAATCTTTTCAATCTGAGTCTCACTGACGCAACTTCCGGAGAGCATGCGTTCGCCGGCCTAAAAGATCCTCTTGGATTAGTCAGGGAGATTGACACTGAAGACACGGTAGTCCTAAAGCTTACAGGCGAACCATATGGAATGGATGTGCTGGGCTACTTAGTATCAGCGGTTTTCACTGACAAGAACTGCTTGACACGGGAGTCTCATTACGCGGCTGTGCGAGCCACATATGAACTGCCGTCCGGCTTATGCTTAGGCCTTACATGCGGCATCCGCCGAGAGTCCGATAAGCCCGGTGATGGCAAGAACACCGGTGCAGATGGGGATATTGGCCCGGATGGGGACACCAATCCCGATGTGAACATCGATATAGACGGAAACATCAGCATAGACGTGGAAGTCCCGATTCCCTTATCTAAAAGGGCTACTCTGCAAGCAGCGCTTGCCGCAAATACCGGCACAAAGGCCGGCAACCCTTACGAACCCAAAGGCGCGTTTTCACTTAAGGTCAGGAGGCTTCAATTGGGAAATACGGCATTTGCAGGGGATCTAATCGCAGTCGAACCCGGCTTTGCTGCCGTAGCGCACAAGAAAGACTCAAGCGACGCTTTTGACTATGAAGGCAAGAGGTATCTGCGGGGAGAGGCCAAGACTGTGCTTCAGCTCTTTGGCAGAGGAGTAAAGATTACCCTTTCAAATGAACGCACCACCAACTATGACGGCAGCCTCGATCGGGAGAAAGGCTCCTCTAAGAACAAGGTGTTCAGTGAAGTTGAGTTAGGGCTGTCCTCCGGGGTTACATTGACTGCTGACGGATATCTTGACAAAACCCTGGCGGACACAGGCGAGTATTGGGGCGATTACACCACACGGGCCAGGGCAAGAATCTTGTATAAGTCGCCGGAGGGCAACGAAATATGGGGCAGGCTTTGGCAGGTGGCGAAGGAACACAGGGAAGCTCAAGGGAAGGCGCACAAGTTCGAATGTGGCGTCAAGGTTAAGCCCGTGACAGGCGGAAAATTGGAAGGCAAAGGCGGGTATGAGATTGGGACACTGACCTTCCCGAGCTACACAAGTGTGGGAAAACACACTTCAAAACTCTACGGAGAAATCTACGGCGAACTGGAACACACGCTTATGCCTGATGACGTGGATCAAGTGGACATCCTCTTAGCCGGGTTCGCCAAGTACGCGCATCGCGATAGTCACGGTCCTGAGGCCACGCTTGCAGCATACGGAGAGATGAGCATTGCCAGGGGTGAGCGATTTACCAATAAGACAGCCCTGTTACTTGCCAAAGAGTCTAAGAAGGCTTCTCATTATGCGCCAACTGTACATAACAAGTTGGAATGGAAGGTGTCGGACAATGCTTCTTTTGCCTTAGGATATACCTTCAAAAAGAACAGAGGAACTCTTGATGCCCTGTATAGTATTAGGATAGCTGATGCCACGCTTGAGGTAGGGTACGGCAAAACCGGGCTCCGTGATGAATGCACTGATACAGGCCATACAGGAAAACCATGGGCATGGCTGTGTTCCGCCAAAATACAGCCTAAGCCCAAGCTCTTTACGCTAACGATCACAATCCCGCTCTAAGTAGATCACCATGAGACCGTTGAACTTCTCCAGCCCTTTGCAGATTACACTGGGCAGGCCTTAAGCATGGTGTCATACCGTACAGGCACTAATTGTCCTTTGCCGCCATATCGTGATGGGGATAGGAAGGTGCAGGTAAAGGAGCGGAGGATTAGTGCTTGCTGTCGTGTTGTTTGCTATCGCCATCAGTATAGATGGGTTTCTTGTGGGTGTTGCACAAGGAATGCGCGGGATAAGGGTGCCCTTTTCCACGCTGATTGTGATTAATACGGTGTCCGCGGTAATTGTCTTCGCATCGCTTAGTACCGGCAGGTATGCCGCCTGCTGGCTGAGTCCGGGAGCAGCCAAACTGATAGGCAGCGGTATCCTGATTACCATGGGAGCATTGATGTTGAGGCCACTGTCCCAGTCCGGATGCCAAAGGGCAGTAAGTGGTGCAAGCAGCGAAGACTATGCAACTAAAAGTCGGAATGACGATGCTAAAGGGGCCGGAGCCATTCCTCTGGGCATATGCGAAAAGACAGGTGGAAGCATGGGAGATAACCGAGGGGTTAATCTGTCTAAGAGCAAGGCAGTTACATCCAAAATCACCAAGACTCTTCTCATGATCCCAAGGTTCCTGACTGAACCGGCTACTGCGGACCTGGACCTATCCGGGACGCTTACTCCTGACGAAGGGTTTCTCCTCGGGCTGGCCCTGGCCATTGACGCGCTAAGCGTAGGATTTGGTGCAGGTATGGCAGGCATATCAAGTGCGTTCACTCCGGTTGTAGCCGGTGTTACACAAGGTATTTTTGTCAGCCTCGGCCTCGCGCTGGGAAGGAGAATGCGAAAGACCGTGCCCGTCCAAATGCTGGAGAAGGCGCCAGGGGGAATACTCATACTCCTTGGGGCAATGAGGCTGAAATAGCTGCAAGAAGAAGGATTTGAGGAAGTGATCTCGAAGTTCTAGACCCATGGCTCATCCTTTGGTAGTTGGCACTGCTCGTATTGTTGGTTAGTTCATATTGTTGGCTGGCTCTTGTTGCTGGTTAGCCCGTATTGTCGGTTAGCCCGTATTGTTGGTTAGTACTTATGAATGGTAGTGAAGCGTAACATGATTGTTGGAGTAACCGGCTCAACCGGAAGCGGCAAAAGTGTGGTTGCCTCTGAACTTGCTCGGTTAGGGGCTTATGTCATTGATCTGGATGTCATCGCGCGTGAGTTGGTAGAGCCGGGGATGCCCGCGCTTGCTGAGATACGGGACGAGTTTGGCCCGGAATACATCTTGGAACAGGGAACCTTGAATCGGAGGGCCTTGGGAAGACTTGTTTTCTCTGATCCTGAGGCCCTTAGGCGTTTGAATGAGATCATGTTTCCTAAGCTTGTGGAGGCCACAAAAGAGAGACTGGATGAGGTATCCGGGCAGCGCGACTTAGTTGTGGTAGACGCTGCCATCCTTTATCAAGCAGGCGTGGACAAGCTTGTCGACAAGGTCATAGCGGTGACCGCGGAGAAAGAGATACGCGTAGCGAGGATAGTCAAAAGGGATAGGCTTTCACATATGGAAGCTTTGGAGCGCGTATCAGGACAGGGCGAACTTGACGAGATCGCCGGGCGCAGCGCGGATCTTGTCCTTGACAACTCAGGCACGCCTCAAGCCTTGCGAAGCAAGCTCATGGATGGCCTGCGCTACCTCGGTACTGATGTATCGGGCCCGACAGTGAACAGTATATTTCCAGATGATGAATAGGATAAGCTGATGATGTATAAGGGTATTAGAGCAAAGGAAGCAGCCCCAAGGCAGAGGGCGGTGGTTGTGTGTTTGTGGTTAACCTTAGGCGTGTAGCGCGACAGGTATTGGCACTTTTGGGTATCATGCTTATTGCATACCTCATATTCCATTCCAGGTGGTATTTGAGGCGAGTGTATCCAATCCATTATAAGGACATAATCACCCAATACTCACGCGAACACGACGTGGACCCTTTTC
>JAAZEW010000281.1 GCA_012512055.1 Bacillota bacterium
GCGAAACACGGAGACAGTCTTCAGGGAAAATCCGGTATTCTCGTGGATAACCCAAGACTTGCTTTTGCAAGGACGCTCGAGGTATTTGCGCCTCATATCCCTTGTCCCCCTGAGGGGGTTCACAAAGGGAGCATTGTGCATGAAACCGCGGTAATAGGCAAGGGAGCTAGGATAGGTTCAAATGTAACGATTGAAGCCCGCGTGGTCTTGGGGAAAGGCGTGGTTTTGTATCGCGGTATTTATGTAGGGGAGGACACGAAGATTGGCCAAGGAACCGTGATCTATCCTAATGTGGTAATACGAGAGCGCGTGTCTATTGGAAGAGGCGTTATTATCCACGGAGGAGTAATAATCGGATCTGACGGGTTCGGCTTTGTGACTTCTGAAAACAAGCATCATAAGATCCCCCAGACAGGGACTGTCATAATCGAGGACGATGTTGAGATCGGAGCAAACACGTGTATCGACAGAGGCACAATGGGTGCTACAATCATCGGCAAAGGCACAAAAATAGATAATCTGGTTCAGGTAGGACACAACGTTAGAATCGGGGAAAACTGCATTGTAGTGGCACAGACCGGGATAGGCGGATCCAGCGAGATCGGGGAAGGGTCAGTCATTGCAGGGCAGGTAGGTATAAGGGACCATGTTAAGATTGGACCTGGTAGTACTGTGGCAGGCTTGACACTGGTATCTACGAATCTGCCACCGGGTTCTTTTGTGTCAGGCAGGCCGGCTCGTCCCCACAAGGAACAGCTTAAGATGGAAGCTGCATCCCGAAAGCTGCCGGAGGTTTTGGAGAGATTACGCGAACTGGAAAGAAGGATTGCCGAGATAGAGCGCGGTATATGAGATCAAATGCAGGCGCTTTTTGGATGAATGTGTAAGTAAATCATGTCGAGGTTAATGTAGGAAAACAAGGGTGTGTTGAAGAATAATCCTCCTGAGCGTTATTAAAGGAGGATTGTTTTATGGGAAGAAAGATCACCACATCAAGTCTGGCGACTATTGCAAGTATAATACTGGCGCTGATTGTCAGTGTGTCTCAGTTGGCCTTTGCAGCCACATCTCAGTCGGGCAAGAGCGGGCTTTTGCTGGCGCCGTCCGCTGACACTCTGGGACAGGGTAGCTTCGCTATAGGGTATAGTCGACTGGGTCTTACTGATTGCGTGTACATAAGTGCAGGAGTCATCCCTAATCTGGAAGTAGGTCTGGGTTCACGAGGCTTCAGCGACGGAGCTACTATCTATCCGATGTTGAAATTCAGGCTTATGGGGGAAGCTGTGGATTTGCCTGCAGTCGCTGTAGGCCTCGAAGGTCAGGCCCTTTACGTTGCTGCCAGTAAACGTCTCATGGCATCCGGGCCCAGAGCCCATTTGGGGTTTGGAACAGGCAGGTTTAACGGCATATTCGTAGGGGTGGATCATATCCTTAATCCTGTAACTATTTCAAGTGGTTCAGGGTTTCAGGCACCCCTTACGACTGTGATGGGAGAATATGTCGGAGGCGCGTTCAATATCGGAGCGCGGTTCGACTTTCCTAAGGGCCTTAGCTTCAGCATAGGGTTACTTGATACCAGCCGTTTGTCAGCAGGGGTATCCTTTACAACGAAGTTCTAGCTAAGTAGATCGCCATAAGTAATGGCCGGTTCCGGAAAGTGTACGTACCGTTGAGGGTCGCCTTGACAAAATCCGGCCTCGTTGCAACACCTGCAACAGAAAACGTACGTACCGTGCGGGGCCACCCAAGACCTCGGAAAACGAGCGAAAACTAATGAACTCATACTTAACGCCTTTGGTCTTCTGACCAGGGGCGTATTTCTTTTTCTGGATACTTTCTCCCACTGGCGCCTAAGAAGGGATTTACGGGGGCAAAGCGAAAATACTATGCGGGGGAGAGGAGAATCTTCTATGGCAAGGCCTGGTAAGTGTGGGCTGTGCTTAATAATTGCTATTCTGGCAATTATGATTGTCGCTTGTGCCTCAGAGCGTGCATGGGCTTGTGTAGGTGCGCGGCAAATGGCAATGGGAGGCACCTTTGTCGGGATCGCAGATGATATGAGTGCCGTGTACTGGAATCCTGCAGGCATCGCCATGTTGGATCAGAGGGGCTTTCATGTCACCTCGACCCTTAGCAATAGGGATACGTACAACTACGATGACTTCTTGGTATGTATTTGGCCTGAACACGGTGACCTCACTGTCGGCCTTAGTTTAATCCGTGAACATCTCGGGGAGTTTGCGGAGAGCGGCCGGTATCAGGCAGGGGACTGGTTTATTTGCTCCGTTGCTACAGTGGTAGCTGAAGGGCTTTCAGTTGGAGCGAATTTCAGATACGAGA
>JAAZEW010000282.1 GCA_012512055.1 Bacillota bacterium
AGCTGTTCTTGAGATAAGGAGCGAACTGCCGGAACGCAACGGAATAACCGCCCCAGTTCAATTCTGACGGAGGCATCCAGGCAGTCATCAGGTTTATTTCCTCTGGCGACTTTAGGCTCGTAACTATCGTCATGTAGACGGGGACCAAATAGGCAATAGCCAAAAGAACCGCCAACGTTTGGACAAACACTCTTGTTACGCCTTTAGGTTTCATTTCGGATCACTGCTCCCCCGTCTTAAATGAATTGACCAAATAAGGAATGATGAGTAGTGAGACGAGAATCAACAGTATGATACCGATGGCGGAACCAACAGCGAGTTCGTTCCCGCGGAAGGTCTTCAGGAACATGGTTATCGCAGGAACTGATGTCGGCACATGGTCAGGGCCTGCCATGGCAAATATAAGGTCAAAGATCTTGAGAGCTATGTGCCCCAGAATGACTACTGCACTTACAGTGATGGGTTTTAGCAGAGGCAAATCCACGTACCTGTAGATTTGAAACTTGCCCGCCCCGTCCACTCTGGCAGCCTCGCGAAGCTCATCAGATATGGTGCGAAGCCCTGCAAGATAAAGCGCCATGGTATATCCTGACATCTGCCACACGGCAGCCGCGACCACTCCCCAGATTGCCTTGTTAAAACCGTGTTCCTCAGGGTAGTCCAAAAGTGTGATTCCACCTGCAACCCCGATGACCAGGATTCCCATGAGAACACCGGAGATAACAACCTTCGTGCGGAATTGCCGCCGTTCTCCCCTCCGATAATGTCCATATGCCATAAAGGCAATCACAACCAGGACTATGATGCCAATATAATAAAGGATATGGGACCAGTCAAAGACGAGGCTCTGCTCGCGGCTGGACAGCCAAAGGAATTTGCCCGCAGGCAGCCCAACCAAAGTGGGAAGCACATTTACTCCGCCTCTGGGCTGCAATAGCCACCGCCATACTGTGCCTGTGACCACAAGAGATAGGGACATCGGGTATAGGAAGACGGTTCGGAAGAAAGTCTCACCCCAAGCAAGTTGGTCGATGAGCGTGGCGAGAACCAAGCCTACAAACAAAGATAGGCCTACAAATGCCAATGTGAAGAAGAACATATTTGCCAGATCCTGCCTGAACCGCATGTTGAGAAAGCCCGTGAACAGCTCATGATAGTTCTTCAGGCCCACGTACCTGATTTCAGGGCGGAGCGCAAGCGCCGCTTCCCGGCCCCAGTCAGTAAGAGACACCTTAAGAGTTTGACCTATGAATCCATATACGAATATCGCCAGTAGTACAATGGAGGGCAGAATAATCAGAATCGCTGCCACCTGATCACGCCGTGATTGCATTCCCCTCACCGTCCTTATGGCCTGGCATGCTTTCACGGACCCGCCGCGTGAAAGCGACGGGCCCGCCTTATCACCGTGACCCCATCTGGGGCCGCCTTCTTATCTCCCGATACCGGCCTGTATTGCCACTGCTTCCGCCGCATTGGCAGCAGCCTTGGCATTCTTTGTCTGCAAGAAGATCTCCATGACAGTTGCGAAGTCGTTCATGAATCTCTCATTTGCGGTGACTCCGTGAGCCAGGGAACCTACAATCTTGTTGGATCTCCAGTCATTTGCAGCGCTCTGCAGGTACGCGTCGTACTTGGATAGATCTGAGTCTGTCCTGGCGCTGATGGAGCCTTTCAACGGATTGAAGGTATCCTGCCCGTCACGGCTGCCAAGCATCTTCAGCCAGGCTATGGCGTTCTCCCTGTTCGGGCAGCCCACAGGCAGGCCGAACGAGTCGGAGAGCATCATGAATATTCCGTTAGTGCCGGGTGAGGCCGCCCATCCGAAACCTGTCCCCGGTTTCAACTTCAACGTAGTAGTCATGTACCCCGCAGCCCAGTCTCCCATAATATTAAAGGCAGCCTGGCCTTTGACCACCATGTCAGTGGCTTGCTGCCAGGATAGGGACGAAGCGTCAGCGTTAGTGTATTCCAGGATGTCCCCAAACATCTCCCATGCCTTGATAACCTCAGGGCTCTTCCAGGACAATTCGCCGTTCCACAGTTTCTCCCACTTGTCAGGGCCGAGAACTGAGAGGGCAACACTCTCCCAGAGGTGAGTCTGAGTCCAGTTCTCTGCTACCGAGAGAGGCACAACGCCTTTAGCTTTAAGATCAGGAGCGATTTTCAGGAACTCTTCCCATGTGGCGGGTACGCCTACTCCCCACTTGGTAAGGTTGTCGGGTATGAAGAACATGACATTTGAACGGTGGATGTTTACAGGCACAGACCAAATTCCTTTATCAGTGCTGAGCAACTTAACCAGGTCGGCAGGGAATACCTTGTGCCAGCCTTCCTGCTCATAGAGCTTGGTCAGGTCCTCCATCCTGTCAGCAACCACCCAGGTGCCGATGAGCTCCTGTCCGGCATGGACCTGGAACGTATCAGGCGGATCTCCACCCAGCAATCTGGTTTTAAGAACCGCCTTGGCATGAACACCCGCTCCGCCTGTTACTGTCGAGTTGACCACGTTCACTCCGGAATACATTTTCTCATACTTGTTGATTAGCGCTTCAAGCGCAGGGCCTTCATCTCCTGCCCACCATGAGAAGATCTCCAGCTTTCCGCTGACTGCCGCCTGTGCGACAGAGGCAAACATAAGAACCATTGCCGCACACACGATAGCGAACTTCAGCCATCTCGATGTCTTCATTCATATCCCTCCGTGCTTGTTATTGATATCGTCGGCATTCTTCCGACTCAACTTCACGCCGCACAACACCTGTCTCCATGGGTACCTTCTTTCTCTACCACCTCCCGGGATTTGCTCATAGCTCCGAGACTCTTGCCCCGTCTACCACATCTATTACAAAAGCTCTTGGTTCAGAAGCCCCCGGCCGCAAAGGACTGCCGGGAAGAGCGGATATTAAGTCGTTCAAGGCATCATTACGAACAAGATTTACGGTACACCCACCGAAGCCTGCTCCTGTCATCCGAGCTCCCAGCACGCCACCGGTTTCGAAGGCGAGCTTGACTGCCATGTCCAGTTCAGGACAACTGACTTCATATAGATCTCTCAGGCTCTCGTGAGACTCCCACATCAGATTCGCAAAGGCAAGGAGATCGCCTTGCCTCAATGCAGCTACAGAATTCCAGACCCTCTCGTTCTCCTTTACCACATGTTCGCAACGACGAGCGACTTCTGGCGGAAGCATTTCTCGCACCGCTTCGAATGTGGAGAGTTCCACGTCTCTCAGACTGCGAATGTCGCTCTGCCCGAGTATATCCGCGATCATCTTTGTACCGGTCTCCACCTCTTGCCTTCTCCGGTTATACTCAGAAGAAACAAGTCCGCGCCTGATACCGGTGTCGTAAACCACAATCTTCATGTCTGCGTCATCAAACCCTAATCTTACAGGCTCATGCTCAAGGCTCCGGCAATCCAAGTATATGCCATGGCCTGTCCTGCCCATGCACGAAGCCATCTGATCCATGATTCCACAACTGACTCCGACAAAGAGATTCTCAGCTTTCTGGCACGCAAGCGCGATCTCGCGCCTGACCTTGAGTCCGCACTCAGACTCAAAGGAGTCTAGGATTGCCGGGTCCGTTCCTGCTGCCGTCAGCAGTGCGAAAGCAGAAGCTACTTCAAAGGCAGCCGATGAACTGAGCCCTGCACCTATAGGCACATCACCTGATATGACTGCATCCAGGCCTCGCTTCGGCAACTCCCAGCCACTCAGCGCCCAGGCTACTCCTCTAAAGAAGTTGCTCCACGGGGCGTCAGGTGAAGTCCCGATCTCATCCAGGCAAAACTCGCTCATTTGGCGATAGTCGCATGAATAGAGTCTCACAATCCTGTCAGTGCGCGGTCTGAACACAATGGCTACGTTATGTCCTATGGCTACAGGAAAAACAAATCCGCCTGAATAATCAGTGTGTTCGCCTATAAGATTCACCCTGCCAGGTGCCGCAGAAATCCATAACCCGTCTTTTGAGTAGCTTTCGAACACGTCCTGAAACTGCTGCAAGAGCCACTTGCTATCTACTGCCACCTGCTCCGCCACCTCTTTCACCTTTGCCTGAAACAGCACAGGAATTCGGCTGGAGTGCACCTGCTGAAAATGCTCGGCTAACAGCTACACGAAGTTTTCCGGCAGTCTCCTCAGGAAGAGTATCGTTTATGAACGTACCTCCGCCTGATTCACACCCTGCCAGGTATTTCAGTTTCGTAGCAGTGCGATAAGGCGGATAGAATTCTATGTGGAAATGATAATGGCCGAAATCGCCTTGACTCGTCGGTGCCTGGTGCATAATCATCATATAAGGAAACGAAAAGCCGAAGAGGTGGTCGTACCCGCAAGTGACTGTCTTCAGTATCCCTGCAAGCCACTGTCTTTCGTCGCTATCCAGATCCGGAAGGGACGATTTGTGGCTTCTGGGCATGATATGGATCTCATACGGGTAGCGCGCATAGAAAGGGACTATGGCCACAAAACCCGGATTTTCCGCAACAATCCGCCGTCCGTCACCGAGCTCGAAAGAAAGCACATGGCAAAGGAGGCACTTCCCGGTAGCCTTCTTGTATTCGCTTGATGATTCCAATTCCTTCCGAGGGATAGGTGGTATAAACGGGAACGCATATATCTGGCCATGAGGATGATGGAGCGTCACCCCTACGGCGTCTCCCTTATTTTCGAATATGAGAACGTAATCTATGTAATCAAGGGAACCCAATTCATTGTATCTGTCTGTCCATACTTCAATGAGGTTTGCGATGTGTGATGTGTCAAGATCGGCAAATGTAGTGTTATGCCGGTCGGTATAGAGGACTACTTCACAAACGCCTCGCGCAGGCGCAACTCTCATGATATCAGTGCCGTCCTCTGTCGGCTCCGGGGGCGCTTGTCGAAGAGACGGAAACTTGTTTTCGAAAACAACAATCTCGTAGCCGGACGCAGGAACCTCTGTAGGAAAAGATATATCCTTCGTCGGACACAACGGGCAGAAGCCCTCAGGAGGTTTATACGTCCTCTCCTGCCGGTGAGTTGCAGTCACAACCCATTGCCTTAGCATCGGGTTCCATCGCATCTCCGACATCTGCCACCACCCCCATGTCAGCCGTGGTAAGAGCGTCTTGATGCCCATCTTCTATTGAATCCGATTCATGGGGAAACGAGTAGTATATCAGGTACCTGCCGTCATCTTTAAGGATTCTCTTCTTTATCATTAAACCGTACTCCCTGCAAGGCCCCTACCATATTTTAACTCTTAAACAAAGTGCGCCCTCTCCGTTCCTGCAATACGACGACAGTGAAAACTTCCAAAGGCTTAACACATAAATAATTCTATGTAGGCGCCTGAATTCCTCCACTAAGTCGTCCGTTCACTGACTGTACGAAACCTTGCATGGTAATTACATACGTTTATCCATTTATGTGAGACATATATCTTAGTGGTCAAAGACTGCTTCTTCAAGGACTCTGCCCATTGAGTCGGCGGGCTGTCTCACGCCTAACAAGTGGGATATGGTCGGCGCCACATCAATGATAGCTGCAGGCTTCTCCACAACGATACCCTGCCTTATGCCTGCCCCGGAGAGGAGCATGAAGACTTGACGTGACGACGGGTCACCTGAGTTATGATTCCCTCCTACCCTTAAAAGGAGATCATCGGCGCCGAAGTGGCAAGGGGGTTCAGCCCAAATAAACAAAGAGCCCAAATTCGGATGAGCGCCTGCCTTGGCCAGCTCGTCGAGGGACATATACCCTCCGAAGTACGGCTTGCCCTGTAACACGTGAACAATCTCATTATACTCAGGTATGGTAATATCCCACCTGAAATAGAATTGCAGAGAGAGATCCCCTCCCACCAGGACTATGTCTGTGCGAGAAGAAGCTTTTTCACCTGCAGAAAGAACCTCCGCAGTGTAACCCAATGCACTCAGAGTCTCCAGGACATCAGGCAGACTTGTCTCCCCTTTGAAATGGGACATCCCATGATCACTCGTAAGGATTATTGCAGTTTGGTCCAGGATCCCCAAGTCGCTAAGGGCATCTAAAAGAAGCCCCAGCCCTGAATCCATGTATGCGAGCTTCCTGATGAGCCTCGCCTTCCATGCCTCGTAGTTAAGGGCAAGAGAGAAGCCATAACTGATTCCCAGATTGTGGCCGGTTGCATCCAAGTCGTCAGCGTATATCGCCAAAAACCTGGGGATCTCAGGGACAGTCACTCTTTGCCCATCGCCTGTAGCAACTTCCTCCTGCTTGAGAATCTTTATGGCTTCAGCGACCCTGTTATGCCATGGCCCGGAAGGCTGCACATATAGATGACGAGGGTCATCAGCCCATGTGCCACGGCCTTCAAGCGCAAACTGCTGGACTGAAGCAGATGAAAAGCCGCTTTGGGCTACTACCTCCCCAATTGTCTCAGATGAGTTTTCCCGATTCATCTGCCTTACAACGTTTTCAGGAGGATCGTAATAGAGGTGGGTATTGCCGTGGATTGCCGGCCAAGCGCCTGTAACGATACTGGTTTGCATGGGGACCGTTGTCCCGGGAAATCCGTTATGCACGTTGGTAAACAGCGCGCCCCTTGAAGCAAGGTAGTTCAAAACCGGAGTCCCCGGCCCGCCGGGACTGTTTGCCCATTCATAATACCGGTAAGCAAATCCGTCCCAGTTTATGTATATTACGTAAGTTGCGCCTTGCGCGTGCGGAACTTTGCAGTTTGAGTTTGCCCCTTGCTCAGCCACATCTGTGTCTTCCGCTTGATCTACCGGTTGCTCCTTCAATTCACTCGCGCTTCCCTCCCCCGCCTGTTCCGTGAACTCAGCTCTCTCATCCCCTACTGCACTGCTATGACTTGCCATAGCGCCATTGTCCACTTGGCCGTGTCCACGTGCGTAAAACGAATACGCAGGATGAGAACCCCGGCTGCCAAACCCTATACTCGGTTCTACGCCGGCTAAGATCACGCCGATTATCAGCATGAAAAGCGCGATAAGGAGTTCCAATGTCTTCCGTGTCAATAGTCGTCCCCCTCAGGAGAGATCAAGTGACCCCGCAGGATATGAAGTCTTCGGGAACAGTTCGACAGGGATCTTCGCGTAACCTTGTTTCGTGTAGTGTCAATACCTGGTTTAGCTGGTATTTGAGAGGCCCCTTCCCATCGGCACGCAAAGAAAGGTCTCGAGACCCTCTGCGTCGAAGTTATAATATTGGTGAACCCGGGCATTACGATATTCAGGGGAGGTTCGCAATGTGCACACAGTAGCTATTTGGGGCGCAGGTTCAATGGGAAGGACGCATGCCAATTGCTATAAGCAATGCGATGAAGTTCGTGTAAAGTATGTAATTGACAGCGACACGGAAAGAGCTAATAATGTGGCGGCTTTATGCGAAGCCATACCCCGGGCCCATCCCGACGCAGCTCTCAAAGACCCGGAAGTCGACATAGTTGACGTATGCCTTCCCACATACCTCCATAGAGAGTGTGTGGAAAAAGCTGCGCACGCAGGTAAACACGTCTTTTGCGAAAAACCCATCGCCCTTAGTTGCGATGACGCTACGGCAATCATAGAGGCCTGCAAATCAAACAACGTGAAGCTTGGCATCGGTCATGTCCTTCGTTATTTCCCAGAGTATGAGATGGCCCATAACATGATAACCTCAGGAAAGTTAGGCAAGATCGGTGTAGTCCGAATGTCCCGCACAGGGCCTTTCCCCAGAGGCTGGGAGAACTGGTACTCAGACAGCAATCGCTCCGGCAGTCTCCTCCTGGATCTCTC
>JAAZEW010000283.1 GCA_012512055.1 Bacillota bacterium
AGTCAGCGATTTTGAGGGCCGCCTTAGCGTTTTGCTCCACCAGAAGAATTGTGCATCCTTCATCGTGAATCTGGCTGAGCACTCGAAACACTTCCTGAACAAGCATAGGCGCAAGCCCTAAAGAAGGTTCATCAAGGCACAGAAGCTTGGGTCTTGACATGAGCGCCCGTCCGACAGCCAGCATCTGCTGTTCACCGCCGGAGAGAGTTCCCCCTTTTTGGCCAAAACGCTCCTTGAGTCTGGGGAATAGCATGGTCACCCATTCCATGTCCTTTCTTACCTCTGCCATGTCATGCCTGTGATATGCGCCCATCATCAGGTTTTCCATTACAGTGAGGTTATAGAATATTCTACGGCCTTCCGCAGCCATGGATACGCCCAGCCGCACAACCTCGTGAGGAGGCGTAGCTGTAATGTTCCGGCCTTCAAATTCAATGCTGCCGCCGGTTGCCTTGGCAAGTCCTGTGATTGCCCGAAGCGTGGTAGTCTTCCCTGCCCCGTTAGCGCCAATGAGCGTCACAATAGCGCCTTCAGGCACATCCAGGGAAACCCCTTTTAAGGCGTGGATACCGCCGTAATGAACATTGAGGTCTCGAACCTTAAGCATACTCACACGCTTCCTCCCCTAAGTAAGCTGATATCACTTTGGGATTGCCCTGGATCTCTTCAGGCGTACCTTCAGCGATGGATATGCCGTAATCAATGACGCGTATCCTCTCACAGATGCCCATGACCAATTTCATGTCATGTTCAATAAGGAGAATGGTGAGCCCGAACTCATCACGCACCCCACAGATAAATTCCATGAGCCTTGCGGTCTCTTCCGGATTCATTCCTGCTGCAGGTTCATCCAAAAGCAACACTTCAGGATCCGCAGCAAGCGCTCTCGCGATTTCCACCCGGCGTTGCTGCCCGTACGGCAAGCTCCCGGCTTCAGTATGAGCCAGATCCATCAGCCCGACTCGGTCAAGCAATTCCATAGCCTTTGTCTTTGCCACGCGCTCCTCCCTTACATAGCCGGGAAGGTTCAATGCTGCAGCAAGCATAGAGGATCTCAACTTAGAATGCCGTGATACAAGCACGTTGTCCAGGACAGTAAGACCTTCAAAGAGCCGCATGTTCTGAAAGGTCCTGGCAATTCCGGCGCAGGTCACTCGATCAGGACGCCATCCGGTAATATCCTGTCCTCTGAAAAACACTTTTCCGCGGACAGGTTCATACTGGCCGGTGATGATATTGAAGACTGTGGTCTTGCCTGCACCATTCGGCCCGATTAAACCTACCAGCTCACCTTTTCCAAGGGTAAAGTCGAAATCACTTACTGCCAGAAGGCCGCCAAAGCTTACACTTACACTATCAAGCGCTAGGATTGCTCCGTTTTGTGAGGCCACGTCCCCACCCCCTGACGATTACTGTTTCCAAAGCGGGACAAAACCCAGTCCCACGAAATTTCCTTCTTTCCAAACAGTCCGCGCCTGTAAAATATCATTAACAACACCAAGAGAAGAGAAAACACCAGCATGCGCATGCCTGCTATCCCAGGAATATCAATCGGCCCAATAGTAATAGGCGATTCCACAAAACGTAGAGCTTCTGAGAGGAGCGTAAAGGCGAAAGCAGTAATTGCTGAGCCGGTAATACTCCCCAACCCGCCAAGGACAATGATTATCAGCAAATTGAACGTCATGGAAAAGCTGAAAAGACTAGGTGATACAGTGGTAATCAGGGAGGCCATAAGTCCGCCTGCAATACCGGCGAAGAATCCGCTGACCACAAATGCCAGAAGCTTGTGGCGGAAGATGGGTATGCCCATAGCCTCTGCAGCCACCTCGTCATCGCGAATAGACTTCATCGCCCGTCCGTAGCTGGAATTAGCGAGATTGCTTGTGATAATGACAGTTATTATCGCCCAAGCCAGACACCTGTACACATTGGCGTATTCAGGGATCCCCTTGATGCCCAAAGCTCCGTTAGTGACCGGAATAAGGTTATTGGCCAGCACTATTATTATCTGGCTGAATCCGAAGGTGGCAATAGCCAGATAATCACCGCGAAGGCGAAGAGACGGGACTCCGACCACCAGTGCTCCCAGAGCACCTGCCACTCCCCCTAGTGCCACTGCCAGAGGGAAAAATGGTTTCGTAAGCGAGAAGACCCTGAATGGCCAGATAAGGGGTTGAAGGAACCAGACAAATTCCTTTTGTTCTACAGGCAACATAAGGAGAGCAACCATGTACCCGCCTAAAGCCATGAATCCATTGGGTCCTAAGGAAAACTGGCCGGCTATGCCGTTTATCAGGTTATAACCGACTGCGGCTGTAACGTATATGAGACCTGTCCGCACTACCCTCATGACATACTCGTCCAAGTAGCTGTCGGCTAACCAGGCGACAAGGAACAGAAAGCCTATGAAGATTACCGTCAGTATTGTCTTCCTGAACTTATCCGACATATCACACCTTCTCCTTTAGCGTCTCTCCAAGAATACCTGTAGGCCTCACCAGAAGGAACACTACAAGGACGAGGAATATCACGCCGTCACGATAACCTGACAAGCCGGGAGAAATCGCCACTGTCATAACTTCAATGAGCCCTATTATGAAGCCGCCTATCATTGCACCGGGAATACTGCCAATTCCGCCTACAACCGCTGCAGTAAAGGCCTTCCAACCGGGATAAACGCCCATAAGAGGCGAGATTTTCGGGTACTTGCATGCCCACAGTATGCCACCTGCAGCAGCAAGCGCGGAACCCAGCGCGAAAGTATAGGATATCACCTTATCCACATCGACTCCCATGAGACGAGTAGCCTCGATATCAGTAGATACTGACCTCATGGCCATACCGATTTTCGTCCGGTAGACTACATACATCATCACTGCCAGAAGCACGAAAGTGATGATAGGGACCCAAATAGCCACGCCTGTAATGGTCACAGGGCCTATGTGGAAAACCCGGGACATAAATTGCGGGCTTTCAAACGCCTTGGGACGCGCTCCGACTGTGACAAGACCGAGATTCTCGATGAAAGACGATACGCCCACTGC
>JAAZEW010000284.1 GCA_012512055.1 Bacillota bacterium
AATGACAGAATATATTACTAAGTTCATCACTTATATTATATCTGGCGCTCGGCTTTTGTCAAGTAAAGACGTGTCAAATATTCCTAGATATTCCGGTAGCCGACTGAAAGAAGGTGAGAAGTCTTTGCACACACCAGGCGGGCTAAGAAAACACGTATCTCAGAAGGATTCTGCAACTCTACGGAGAATTTGTAATGTCCACAGTCCATTAGCTAATCTTGGTTAGCAATCTCGCATCGGTGTGGACTTGGCAACTATGGTCGACAATCTTGGTTGAGGGCTTGGCGACACCTTTGGTTGAGAATTTAACATGGTTGTCAGCTTCATCGGTGTGAACTCGATGCTGGAGACGCTCAACGACATAATAGGTTCAAGGTATCAGGCGAATGATAACCATAGGAAGAATACGAAAGAGATGGAGGTATCAGAATGCAACTTAAAGGATCTAGGACCGAAGCTAATCTAAAGGCAGCATTTGCCGGTGAGTCCGAGGCTCGAAACAAATATACCTACTTCGCTTCCGTGGCGCGTAAAGAGGGTTATGAGCAAATTGCCGCCATATTCGAAGAGACGGCGGGAAATGAAAAGGAACACGCAAAGCTGTGGGCCAAAGCCCTGGGCATGATCTCAGATACTGCAGCTAATCTTGAAGAAGCTATCAAAGGCGAAAACTACGAATGGACGGAAATGTATAGGGAATTTGCTGAAGTCGCGCGCGAAGAAGGTTTTGAAGATCTCGCAGTAGCTTTTGAAGAGGTAGGGGAAGTCGAGGAAGCTCACGAAAAGCGTTACAAGGCATTGCTGGCAAGGATTCAGGACGGAACGACTTTCCGCAGAGACAAACCGATTAAGTGGCACTGCCGCAACTGCGGATATGTCCATGAAGGAGCTACGGCGCCTGAAGCATGTCCTGCTTGTAAACACCCAAGAGCATTCTTTCAGCCCCTGTGTGAGAACTACTGACACTACTCAGCCGACCTAGGGCACAACGCCGGGTCAACTCGGGCCAGGCTGGCTCATGACTGACTGGCTCGTAATGGGGCTGGTACTGGAATGACTCTTACCGGACCAACTCATGCCAAGCAGATGAGTCACTCCGGGCCGGCTCGTACCGGGCTAACTCTTTGACAAGGGGCGCTTCCATGCGCCCCTTGTCCCCGATCTACTCGCCACGTTTGTGTTCACCCTTGTCTACCACGCAAACAGTTCACAGTTGCAGTAGTTGCAGTTGCTCTTTTGCGTCCTGCGGCAGCGATATTAACTCTCAGCGTTCACTGAGCCCAGGCTCACTTGCTTAAGCCCGCTATTTCGCTTATCCTTTCCGCAAATCCCTCTGCATACTCGGATGCAGCCGAATGAGTAGTCGCCTCGGAGTAAATGTGAACAATCGCCTCTGCAGGGTCAGGCAATACAAGAACCCATCCGTCATCACGGAATATGCGAAGCCCGTCAATGAATTCTCGTCTTGTCCCCTCCGATTCCTGGGCCAGGACCCTCATTACTCGTCCTTTATGTTCCCACGGACATGTCACGGCTCGTCGAACCATAGGCGGAATATCCAAGCTGTCAACTACACTCGAAAGCTCCAAACCCTCGCCTGCCAAGAATTGAAGTACTTTTGCAAGAGTAAACATAGCATCAAAAGCAGGCTGAAAACCGGGGAAGATGAAACCTCCGTCTCCGTCTCCTGCAAACAGGACTTCCTGCCCCGGCCGAAGCAAAAACTCCATAAGAGACCGCGGATCCTGCCTCGTCCTGAACACCTCAGCCCCGAAGCCTCCGGCGATTTCCTCAACCGCCCCCGTAGCGTCCACTGTGACAGCGACTCGCAAAGGATACAAGGGATATTCCAGGCCTTCCGCACCGTTTCCGGCGCCCGCCCGAGCTGAAGCATCCCTTAACGCGAGCCACGCTATGGCACCAAGAAGCGTATTCCCTTCAATAATCCTTCCTCCTTCATCCACCAGCGACAACCTCTCTCCGTCGCTTTCGATGAGGACCCCTATATCCGCCTTCAGAGTGCTTACAGTCTTGGATAACCTGTCGAGATGGATTTTTCTATCTTCAGCGGTCTTAGGAATTCTGGAATGATCCGGATACGCATTCAGCGCCACCATTTCGCATCCTAACCGGCTGAAAATGCTGGGAAAGAACATGGATAGCCTGCTATATGCGTAGTCTATGACAACACTCTTCCTTGAGCTTCGAATCGCCCCTGTATCTACATAATTAAAGAACGCCTCCACGTACGAGTCGAGGACGCGCCCGGGAAACTCCAACTTCCCAACCTCGTCCGCGTCGGTGCGTCTGAAATCCTCTCTAAAGAAAAGGTTCTCGACTTTTCTCTCATGGGATCTGGGGAGATTGATTCCTTGCCTATTGAAGAGCTCAACCAGTGTATACCTGGGATTATCCGGGGAAATACGAATATGTAGACCGCCGTCTACGCCAAGAGTCTTGATATTATAACGGCTCACAGGAATCGGAGTCGACCGGAGGTCCAAGATGTTTACTCCTACTGTCATAAGTCCGCAAATGATGGACCGCAGAATCATCCTGGACGACGGGTGATCATCCCGGCTCGTGGTAACAGTAGCGCCTTTGCCGATAGAGCTTCCGAAAGAAGCCCCGAGTTTCATCGCAAATTCCGGAGTCAACTCGATGTTGGTCAGTCCGGTGACGCCCCGCTCTTTGAATATGGAACCCGGCCATTTTGTGCCCCATATCAAGCTCATGGCAACATGCGACCCGGATTCAATGACTTTATTGGGCCAAATCTTGACATGTGGTTGCAGCGTTGCGCCTTGTCCGATTCTACACCTGTCGCCTATGACAACCCCTTCATGGCAAGTGACAAAATCCTTGATAATCGCATGTTGGCCTACAAGGGTTCCTCCTATTTCGGCGCCCTTGCCCACGAATGAATCAGCCCATACAACACTCCGCTGAATTCTCACATCCTCTTCAATAATGCAATTGTCCCCTATAAAGCTGTATTCAAAACAGCCCGCCCCTTTGCCGATGCGACAATTCCTGCCGATTACAAGAGGTCCGGCGAGGTTTGCCCCGGGATCGATCTCTGTCCCTTCCCCGACCCAGATATCATGTCTTATCTTTGAGCCGGGGATCGTCACTCTTACCTTACCGGTGACAGCATCCATCTGCGCTTCTCTATATTGCTGCAGATTACCCACGTCACACCAGTAGCCGGTTGTCACAAATCCGAACAATCTCTCCCCCTCATGGAGGAGCTTAGGAAACACGTCCTGACTGAAGTCCACAGGCCTGCCCGGGTCAATGTAGTCAAGCACTTCCGGTTCCAGGACATAGATACCGGTATTCACAGTGTCGCTGAAAACCTGACCCCAACTGGGCTTCTCTAAGAATCTCCTGATTCGCCCCTCTTCATCAAACACAACAATCCCATACTCAAGAGGGTTAGGAACCCTGGTGGTAACTATGGTAGCCACAGCCGATTTGGATTCATGAAACCTGATTACTTCATCAAGGTCAATGTCTGTCAGAGCATCGCCTGATATTACTATGATTCGCTCCCGCCCGAGCATTTCACAAGCCTTTCTCACACTGCCGGCCGTCCCCAAAGGCACATCCTCAATAGAGTAGGAGAGACTAAGGCCAAGTTCTGACCCGTCACCGAAAAAGCTTTCGATTTCATCAGCAAGATAGTACAGGGTAACCGCTATATCAGTAATGGAATGGCGTCTCAAAAGCTCGAATATATGCTGGATGATAGGCTTGTTTACCACGGGGACCATGGGCTTGGGCCGGTTACAGGTAAGCGGTCTCAGCCTCGTTCCTTCCCCACCCGCCATAACCACAGCCTTCATAAAGACGCCCCCTTTCGCTCGCGTCAGACCTGCTCAATGTCCTCTTTCTCCCGGTTCTCATAATCCTGCTGCCTGCCAAGGACGGAGAACTTGAGGCCGGAGAAGGGATTATCAAGCTCACTCACATAGGAGAGATAGCCGATGATTTCTTCCTCCGACACTCCGGACTCCTCTCCGTCCAGAATACCTTCGGCATAATCCATTAACCTGTCGAACCTCTCTGCATGCTCCCGAAATCGCCTCGCCCCATAATCCTCTGCTTGCCTCTCTGTGACCAGGAACGGCCAATCGCTGGACGTAAGGAGGAGAAACTCCCTCAGCGCCTGGGTTTTCAGGAGTTCAAGGAGATCCGTATCTCCTGTTGCCGGGCTAAGCGCAGCAAGCCGTTTGATCCGAGCTTCCGTAGCATGGATCATATCCCACATCCACGCTGTCTCATCATTCAGCCAGACCTCATGTCTCCCGCCTCTTCCCCACGAGGATTCCGGCAGCCTAATGTTCTCAGAAGGAGGATGATGATCAAGGAGTTCCCCTGCGGAGGACACGGCCACAGTGGAGCTGCCCGAAAACTCTCTTAACGTTTCCGAGAGCCAAAGGACGCCTTCGTACCACCAATGGCCGAACAGTTCCATATCATATGGCGCCACGATTAGAGCGTGTTCACCGGTAGTCTCATGCCGGTCATTGATCAGTTCGTGGACCAACCCGACAAAATGAGCTGCATGCTCCCTGGCCCTAAGGACAGCCTTTTCCCGTTCATAGACTTCCTTCTTTCCGAGGTCCACCTCTCTGCCGGTAACCCGCCAATACTGCAGGCCTGTTACGTCGTCCTTCCTGTGGAACTCCCTGTATGAGCCGTCGCCGGGATATCCCAGCCAGGAGGACCATACCTGGGTCGTGACTCGTTCATTTCTGCCCATGCACACTACATTTGAGCGGTTAACCAGGTACGGCTTGTAAGTCGTACCCCTCATTTCATCTCCGAATGCCGCATGGTTTGCACGCGCCTCCTTGGCCTCATCCCCGCTGGAAATGCCGATTGGGGCTCCGCCTTCAATGGCATGTCTATCCACGAAGAAGTACTCAAGTCCTAAATCCTCCAGGTATTCCTCAAGGCCCGGCCGGTAAGCACACTCGGGGAGCCAGATCCCTCTCGACGGCCGCCCAAACCTCATCTCATGGGTCTCGCAGCCTACTGCCAATTGCGCACGAATAGATGTATCCTCATTCAAAAGAGGCAAGTAGCCATGGGTAGCGGCAGATGTAATAATCTCTACCACGCCCCGCCTCTCGAGTTCTGCTAAAGCGCCTACTATGTCTCCTGCATAGTCATTGCAAAACGTCCTGAGAGCGTGCCTGTATTCGTCGAGGTATGAGCCTGCCAGGGATTCCAAGGCTTCATCACCTATGAGTTTGAAGCGTTTTCTGTCGTCCTCGGCACGCTTTATGCGGGCTTGCGTCCACTTAATGAATCCTTCACGCATATAGTCATCGTCCAACTGATCCAAAAGAATCGGCGTAACCCCTATAGTGACACTGACAGGCAATTCGGAGGAAGAGCCTGACCGGTCTGATTCACCTTGGCCATAAGGTACGGAACGGAGGACGTCCAGAAAGGGCATATATGATCCGAGCATAGCTTCATACAGCCATTCTTCACCAAACGGCCACATGCCCGATTTGCGGCAATAGGGTATGTGACTGTGGAACACAAAAACCAAAGAACCTCGGGTCAAGTCTATCGCGCGACGTCACATGCGTGACGCCGCTCCCCCCTTTCACGCTGATATTCGGTCTCTCCTCGCCAATGT
>JAAZEW010000035.1 GCA_012512055.1 Bacillota bacterium
CTCCTTTACCTTCTGCCACAGAAGTTCCGTCAGATATTAGGGGTAATATTCAAGTTACAAAGGCTCTCTGACAGTCTCCCGTGTTCACCCTTAATCGCTATTTCCTGAACCTCATCCGGGATAAAGGCTCTAGGAGCCCTCTCCGGATTAGTATCTCAGAAAGAAGAATCGCGATTGCACCTCCTGCAAGAGCGGTAATGAGCTGCGGCACTTGCATCATTTGAGCGATTTTCGGTGGAACTGCAACTACAAGCCTTACTGCGCCGGCCATCACCAAATATTTGATTACTGACGCTAAAACGACAGCGACATATTTGTTACGCTTCCCAATCAATCCGTAGACTATGACCAGGACAGCGTTGCCTAATGCGATAAATGGAATCATCGGTCCCAGCGGAGGAGGCAGAATACCGCGCCAGAAAGCGATGACAGGAGTGACGAGGCCTATTGCCACGCCTCCGAAAATCCCCACAAATACGCTTGCAATATAAAGCATTGTGTTGACCAGCGGACCTGTCGCGTATTGCGGCATACCCATCATCTGTATTACTAGAGTGAGCGCCATTAATATGGCAGTCCTGGTAATAAAAAGAATATTTCGGCTCGTCCGCGTAACCTTCTTCCAGTCATTGCTCAAAAGACCCACCTTCTTTCTCCTCATTGCTTTCTCCTCATAATAAGCCTGTCTACATCTCCCTGAGACTCCTCTCGATTCTTCTCAGGCTCTTCTACATCCCGGTGTCTTTTCCTCCCACAACGCAGCAATCGGCCATTGACGCTGACATCAACCTTCCCCTTTAATCCTACGCCTGGATTCGCATGGACAGAGATATGCGTCCCCGTTCAGAGTCGACTTTAGTCACCTTCACTCTCACCACATCACCGACTGCCACCACATCGTGAGGGCTGTGCACGAAAGAATCACTCATCTCAGAAATGTGGACAAGTCCGTCCCGCTCAACCCCGATATCAACAAATGCCCCAAAATCAACTACGTTGCGTACAGTTCCGCGGACTACCATACCGGGCTCGAGATCCTTCATGGACAGGATATCGCTGCGGAATACGGGGCCGGGCAGCTCAGCCCTGGGGTCGCGTCCCGGACGCCTTAACGCGTCCACTATGTCCTCAAGGGTGGGAATACCGGTGTTAAGCTCTTCTGAAAGAGCTTTGATGTCAACGTCCGCGAGTCTGCGCCTCAATTGGGTTACCTTCTCCGGAGAGAGAAGATTCTCCGGGGAAGACCCAAGAAGTGAGAGAACCGCTTCAGCCACATCGTAGGACTCAGGGTGAATAGGCGTAATGGCAAAGGGATCTTCGCCTGACCTTATCCTGAGGAACCCGGCTGCTTGCTGAAATGTTTTCGGTCCGAGTCTGGACACCTCCAGCAAGCCGGCTCTGGATTTGAACGGGCCGTTTTCCTCCCGAAACGACACGATATTCTTTGCCACTGTCTTTGAAATGCCTGCTACGTATGATAAGAGTGCAGCGGATGCCGTGTTAAGATTGACACCAACATAGTTTACGCATGATTCCACCGTTTTCTCCAGGGTTTCTCCGAGCCTTGCCTGGTTTACGTCGTGTTGATAAAGGCCTACCCCAATTGATTTGGGATCAATCTTCACAAGCTCAGCCAGGGGATCCTGCAGCCTGCGGGCAATGGACACTGCACCCCTCATGGATACGTCAAGATCCGGAAACTCCTCCCGTCCTGTATCAGAGGCGGAGTAGACGGAAGCGCCGGCCTCATCCACAATTACGTAGCCTGGGCCGTGAGCTGAATTCCTTATGAATTCGCTGATGAATGCCTCAGTCTCACGGGAGGCTGTGCCATTGCCTATAGCAATGACATTGACACTATGCTTGCGGACGAGTTCCCTGATAATCCTCTCTGCCTCATCACGCCGCTCCTGTGGGGGGTGTGGGTATATGACGGCAGTCGCAAGTAGTTTACCTGTAGGATCCACCACCGCTATTTTCGATCCGGTCCGAAAACCGGGATCGATACCGAGCACTACTTTACCGGCGACAGGGGATTGCATTAGGAGATTCCTAAGATTCCTCGCGAATACTCCTATTGCGTGATCTTCCGCTTTCTCCGTCAGAGTGCTACGAGTCTCTCGCTCCATTGCAGGACATAGAAGCCGCAAGTACCCGTCTTCAATCGCGAGGTCAAGCTGTTCCCGAAATATGCCGGTCTCCTCAGTGATAAAATCCCCTCGAATGGCCGAAAGAAGGGCTTCATCAGGCCTTGACAGTCTGACCTTCAGCGCGCCTTTGGACTCTCCCCGGTTTATCGCCAGGACCCTGTGGGGAGGCATTTTCGCAATGTGCTCCTCGTAGTCATAGTAGTCTTCGTACTCGGACCTGTGCTCATCCTGGGCCTCAGCCCCTGTGACCTCCAGGAAACCCTGCTCGCGGAAATGCCGCCTCGCCATAGCCCTGACTTTGGCGTCTTCCATAACAACCTCAGCCACGATATCACGCGCTCCGGCCAGGGCGTCATCAGGTGTGGGCAATTCCTTTTCAGGATCTATGTACAGAGCTGCTATCTCCCGGACATCTCCTTCCAAGTCCTGACGTTCCAGCATCAACATGGCAAGCGGCTCCAGTCCCTTTTCACGGGCTTTCGTAGCCCTGGTCTGCCTTTTCGGCCGGTAAGGAAGGTAGAGGTCTTCCACTTCTTGCAGCGTGGATGCGCCAAGGACGGCGTTCCGCAGCTCATCTGTAAGCTTGCCTTGTTCCTCAATGGATCTTATCACTACATCCTTACGTTCTTCGAGATTACAGAGGTACGCCAGGCGCTCTTCAACTGATCTTATGACCACCTCATCCAGGGATCCTGTAACCTCTTTTCTATACCTGGCAATGAACGGTACAGTATTTCCCTGTTCAAGAAGGGCGACTGTGTTGGTTACGCTAGCCGTCCTCAAAGAAAGCTCCTCAGAAATTCTCTCTATGATCCCTTGTTTAGTCACTATTAGCTCACCATCTTTACAAACTCTTTTCGTAGCAGGGGACTCCAATAGGATTCTACACGAACTGAAACATATTACTATCATAATACGGACGGATTAAGGCTACAAGCCAATTCTGACAGATGCCGGCTCTCCTGACCTAGTAGATCACCGCAAGTAATCGACAGTCCCAGTAAGTGTAGGTACCATGCGGGGTTGGTTGCCGGTGTTACACTGAGGGGACGGCTCCCCAAGCGGGTCGCCCCTTGATAAGATCCGGCCCGTAGGCCGGCGGCCGAATTTTGACACCCCTCGTTACAATCACCGGCCTCAGGAAACGTACGTACCGTGCGGGGCCACCCAAGACAATCGGAAAACGAGAGAAAGCTAATGAACTCGCACTTAGACTCCAAGGCTGATCAACGGACCGTTCCGTTCCATTCGCTCAACAGGTTCTATTTGGGTTCCATTCGCTGCTATTGCCCAACGTTTTTGATATGCTATACTAAGAAATGACTTCCTGGTTCTGCGCCTTTTGTAAGGAGGTATCTTTTGCCAAGTGAAAAACGTCTATTCCACCTCAATTGAAGCACTTATCGGGGTTCTTCCGGTAGTACTACTTTTACTCTTATTTAACAGATTTGTCTTGCGGGTACCTTTGGAAAATGCCAGAGAAACCTTTATTGGCCTTGTATTTACCGTTGTCGGTATCGTCCTTTTTTCTAATGGACTGAAAATCGGCCTGCTCCCCCTTGGTGAGACTGTCGGTATTAACCTCCCGGGGCATGCCCCGGTTTGGTTAGTCCTCGCCTTCGCTTTTATCCTCGGGTTTGGCGTTACTTTGGCTGAGCCATCTTTACAAGCCCTGGGTGAGCAAATAGAAGAACTCAG
>JAAZEW010000367.1 GCA_012512055.1 Bacillota bacterium
ACACATCAGGGAGACGACCTGCTGCTGCATACGCCTCCGTTTTCTGGTGGAAAGGTTCTAGAAATAAGTCTTCTCGCTCAACTTTAATATTCGGGTTTGCCTTCTCAAAAGCCTCCCATACATCGGCAATTTCACGATACGCTCCGGGGCTGGTAGCGTCGAGGTAGTTTAGGACTGTAAGGGTGACTGGCTGTGTTTGAGCTGCGATAGTCTGTGCCTCCCAGCCTCCGAAAACCGCGGTCAGCATTACTAAACCGGCTATGATCACGACAATCTTCGACTTGACAAAGGACATAGGATAACCCCCCTATAAGATATTCGTCGAATGTCCGGATCCTATCAGACTTCGCGATCTTGAGACTCTGGTCATCGCCCAGAGCTCTGCACAGCAACCTCTACAATTTGACAGGCAACACCCCCTTAGCGTCGGCATTGCCGACAAGTATTCGTGCAAGCGAGGAAAGCGCTATGTATTCAGTGCTGTATGTGAAAATAGCGGGAGCCTTGCGGGAAAGCCCGTCTTGAACAGCTCGGGTTTCACGAGGCTCCCTGACGCAAATCAGGAGAAGGTTTCTTATGGATTGTATGGTTGATGCCAAGGCTGTCTGCCCCTTAAGAGCGCCTTCCGGATTTCTCACTACAAGGGCGACTCCGGTATCATCGTCTGTGATGGCCTCAATCTGATGAACCACTTTACGTACTTCTTCATGGCAGGGATCTATTGAGCAATTGATTCTGATGCAGTCCAGGCCTTGGCGCCTGAGTTCATCCTCAAGAACGGCAAGATCCAATGGATCTTCCGCCGGCGTCAATGGCTTCATTTCCGGGACCACCAGTATTATGGGGCTGTGTCCGAAGGACCATTTGGTTTCGCCGGGAACAAATGTGACCACCCTTTCTCCGATGGAGTCAGGTGTCAGATAGGATCCAGGCGTCAGATTAAACTTAGGCGTTAGATGCAGCCCTGGCGGCAAATCAAATTCAGAGTTTTGGGCCTTGAGAGAAAGTCTTGCCTTCTTCCATCTGACGATCCTGTAAACTGACTCTTTGATCCTGTCAACGCTGATCCTGGCGGTCCGGACTGCGTCGCGAACGGCGATGTAAGCTGCCTCTTGAAGGTGAGGGGTATGGCTGATAAGCAATAGATCGCATCCTGCCTTCACTGCCAGCACAGCGACGTCAGGCACTTGACCTATCGTTTTGATTCCGTCCATCTCCAGACAATCTGTAATCACAACTCCGTCAAAGGCAAGCATTCCCCTGAGGAGCCTTTGCACGTGTACGCTGGAGAGAGAGGCAGGAAGGTTTGGGTCGAGTTCTGAGAAAACAACATGTGACGCCATTATGGCGCAATTGGGGAGCTTCATCACTTCTTTGAAAGGAATCAGATCCGCTGTGAGAAGGTCATCCATTGTCGCATCGGAGACAGGGAGAGTTACGTGGGAATCTTCGGTTACACTTCCGTGGCCGGGGAAATGCTTGGCTGTGAACAAGACACCGGCTTGTTGGAGTCCTGTGGCATAGGCCTCGCCGAGGGCTGCAACTGCCTCCGGGTTGTCGCTGAATGCCCGTGCGCTTACTGAAGGATTTACTGGATCTCGCGCCAGATCTAGAACAGGAGCAAGATTCAAGTTTATGCCAAGGGCTGAAAGCTCCCTACCTGTGACGTACCCGGCGTATCTTGCGAGTTCAGGATCCTGGGCAGCTCCGAGCCCCATGTTTCCCGGCATGGAGGATACAATCTTCTTTAGGGGAGATAAGTTGCCTCCCTCTTGATCCACGCATATGAGAGGCTCACCATGACCTGCATGGCGCTCTGATGCACAATTATTGAGATCTGCAATTAACTCCTTAAGCTGCTCGCTATCATAGACATTTCTTTCAAAGAGAATGAACCCTCCGAAAGGGTAGCGAAGGTATGATTCTCTGAACTCAGCATCAACTGCAAGTCCTTGTAGACCGACAACAAACATCTGTCCGATAAGGGAATCCAAATACGATTCCGACATAATCGAACTACTCCTTACTAGGTGGTTGCTGTCCCGATCTTCTATGCTGACTGCAAATAAGTGTGCGTAGACAAAGCCCTCATTTGCCGGTTACTATATGGGTGGGGTAAACCACCTGTTAATCACTGTTGCCACTGCTCCCAGGATATCTGAGTTCTCGCCAAGAGCAGAACCGCGCACCCTGAGAGTCTTACCTAGTCCGGTTCGTTCAATGATCTCATTGCATCCCATTTCTATACTGCTCAGGAA
>JAAZEW010000285.1 GCA_012512055.1 Bacillota bacterium
CCAGCCCGGCAAGGACAAGCATGACATTTTCACGGGTGCAAGAATGGCCCATAAGACCTATGCGCCAGATGCGTCCCTTGATTGGGCCGAGGCCTCCGCCTATCTCCAGTCCGTAATTGGTCAGCAAGTAATTGCGCAATTTGGCATCGTCCACACCCTCGGGAATCTCAACCGAATTCAACATCGGAGCTTGGTAGCCGCTCTGGGCAAAAAGCTTAAGGCCCATAGCAGTTAGGCCTGCCTTCAGGGCATTACTGTGGCGGACATGCCTTGCGAATCGAGCTTCCAGTCCTTCCTCATGAATAATGCGGAGACTCTCATAGAGGGCATAAATCATATTAATAGGTGCAGTATGATGATAGAAACGTTCTTTGCCCCAGTAACTGCGAAGCATTGTTATGTCAAGATACCAGCTTTGCACCTTGTTCGTACGTGCAGTCAGCTTCTCCTCAGCACGCTTGTTCACAGTAAACGGAGCCAGTCCCGGAGGACAGGATAAGCACTTTTGAGTACCGCTATAGACCACATCCATTCCGTCCTCGTCTACCCGGACAGGGGCTCCGCCCAGCGAAGTCACGGCATCCACTACAAGAAGCGCGCCATACCTTTTTGCGATTTCTGCAACAGGCTTTATTGGTTGTAGTACTCCGGTAGATGTCTCAGCATGCACAATTCCTACGATATCTGCAGGACGTGCCTTCATCGCCTTCTCAATTTCGTCAGGCTCAATGATCTTGCCCCACTCTCCTTGGATAACAGCAAGATCCCCGCCGCATCTTTCTACGATATCCGCCATCCTCTGGCCAAAGAGCCCGTTTATGCATATCAGCACTCTATCACCGGGCTCGATGAAGTTGACGAGAGAAGTCTCCATACCGGCGCTTCCCGTCCCTGATATGGGAATAGTAAGCTCATTTGACGTCATGAATGTCTGAGCTAACAGGTCCTTGGTTGCATTCATTATCTCTAAGAATTCCTTATCAAGATGGCCTATGACCGGCGCTGAAAGTGCATGAAGCACTCGGGGATGAACATTGCTCGGCCCGGGTCCCATCAGAATTCTGCCTTTTGTTCTAATCTCGGGATATCTCTCCATGTCAGTCATGGAACGCTGCACCTCCTGAGGCTTTCTATACGTGGGCCACAACTTAGCCCATTTTTCTTAATACGAAGAATCTACTCCAACGGTTATCGGATAACCCTCCACCATATGCATCATACCATCGGTGCCAAACGTACGGCAACACCTGGACATTCAAAGCCTAAGCAACTAGGAAACACGAGAGAAGTCTCCGGCAGGTTTACAGACGCTCCGGTTTGCTGAAGGCTTCAGGATTAACGCAGTTTTGAGGGAGCTCCCCGGCCAGTCCGGCAATGAGGTTACGCGCAGCCATAGTGCCCATCTTAGTTCTGGTATCTATACTTGCGCTTGCTATGTGAGGTAACAAGACAGCGTCTTCAAGCTCAGCAAGGCCAGGCGCCATCTCGGGCTCGTTCTCATATACGTCCAAGCCTGCACCGGCTATTCTGCGGGAGCGTAATGCTTCAACCAGCGCCTTCTCATCCACAACCGGACCACGGCTGGTATTAATCAAGTAAGATGTGGGTTTCATCAAGGATAATTCTCTTGCTCCAATGAGGTGCCGAGTGGATGGAACCAGAGGCACATGTAGGCTTACAAAGTCTGATTCTCTCAAGACAACGTCAAAGTCAGCGTACTCTGCGCTTAGAACTTTCTCCTCATCCAGAGATAGCCTGTTCACATCATAGTAAAGGACTCTCATATTGAACCCAATGGCTCTACGCGCCATTGCACAGCCGATCCTTCCCATACCGATTAGGCCAAGCGTCTTCCCGAAAACGTCTCCACCGAGGAAAAGCATAGGGCTCCATCCCTTATAATCGCCTCTTCGCA
>JAAZEW010000286.1 GCA_012512055.1 Bacillota bacterium
ATCGATCGGATCGGCTCTCAGGCGAGCCACTCAGCGGTCGATCTGTGATCAGTTCGGATGGCTCACTGGGTGGGCCATTCGATTGCCGAAAGACCCTCGGATCCGCTTGAATGGCATACTGGGTGAGCCAATCGACCGCATGCGCACGGAAGCGATCAAATCAGTCCGAATGACCCTCAATACGAGCCATGCTCGCCAGTTGGAACACCTATCCAGGAAATGCAGCGCTTGCGGAATTCCTGATAATGCTTTCATAGCGCTTTCAAAATCCTTGATGCCCTGAGTAAGTTGTGGTATCATAGGAATGCTCAGCACGAAGACATGTGCCGGCATGCTAAATCTGCAGCGTAATAGCATTTTACACTAGGTGGGTCATTAGCTCAGGTGGTAGAGCACCGGACTTTTAATCCGGGTGTCGTGGGTTCGAGTCCCGCATGACCCACCATTTTCATTCAAGGCTCTTCCCTCTTGCTTGAGAAGCCCATGTAAACACGGTAAGCTTGAGGTGAAAACAGAATGGTGGAGTACAAGTGAAAGTAAAAGATGTTATCGAGTTGCTCTAAGCAGACGGCCGGTTCCTAACTCCGACACGAGGGAGTCATAAGCAGTTCAAGCACCCAATGAAGCCTGGACGAGTCACTGTATCGGGACATCCCAGCGATGACTTGGCACCAGGCACGTTAAACAGTATCATGAGACAAGCGGGGCTTAAGCGAGGGGGAAAATAAAGCATGCGGTACCTTGTGATAATTGAGAAGGCCGATGGGAACTACTCGGCATATTCCCCTGATCTGCCAGGGTGTGCAGCCACGGGGGCAACACGGGATGAAACCAAGAGCAATATGGAGGAAGCAATCGCCCTGCATATCCAGGGGCTAAGAGAGGATGGCCTGCCGCTGCCTGAACCAAGGGCAGACGCAGAATACATTTCTGTCCAGGCTTAAACAGGATGTCAAGTTTTACCTAGATCCTTGCGCATGCCTTTCCTTGTCCTGCAGCTTGTCCAATAGACTCCTTACACGTTTATTGGCAGCCTTTGTCTCCTCAACGTCAACATTCATATGGATGGTAAGAATAGAGCCTTCTTTTGCGCCCTTGGGCAGGTGGCTCGAAGGCCAAGAGATTCGACAGGTCTCGTCCGGCCGGATCAGAAGTATTGCCGAATCCCCTTCAATGCGGTCAAGAGTTACTTTCAGAGTCATGATAGCCCGCCCCCCGGTCAACAGAGTTCTTATGGCTTTACCGTCCACGTCGTACCGTCACTTTGCAAGACGATAGTACCCTCGACATCAGTCCTCAGTATCTCAACGCCCATGCGGGTCAGCAATTTGATGGTTTCCCTATGTGGATATCCATATGTATTACCCGCACCGACACATATTACCGCGATCTCAGGCTTCACCGTACCTAAGAAAGCCTGTGATGAAGAAGTAGCGCTTCCGTGATGCGCGATCTTCAGAACCTGGGCCTCCCGGACGCTGCCCATCCTTATTAGCTCTCTTTCGACCATAGTCTCCGCGTCACCGGCAAGCAAGAGCCTTGAACCGCCAAAGGATACGTAGAGGATTACTGATGCGTCATTTACCGATAGCTTCTCTATATGAAATGGATCCCCCGCATCTGTGTGGGGAGGCCAAAGAACAGAGACCTTTACCGACTCATCAAGGTAAATCTCATCTCCGGCGCGAGCCGCATGAAAAGGGATGTTTTCATCATGGATGAGCCCTAGATAGTCCTCATAGGTCTTGGATGAATAAGGTTTAGCCGAATCGTATACTGCGTCCACAGGCAGCTTCTGTAACACCCTGATGAGGCCGGCGATATGATCAGCGTGAGGATGTGTGCTCACCATTACGTTAATGCGTTTGATTCCTTTCTCTCTGAGGACTCGAACGACTTCGTTTCCTGCGTTGCGTTCACCGCCGTCCACCAGCATCGTTTTCCCGGAGGGAGTCCGAATCAGAATGGAGTCTCCCTGACCGACATCAATGAAAGTAACAGTCAGAAGATCCGAGTCCAACTCCAAAACACGCAAATGACTCAATCCGGAGCAACCCACAACACCTATAAGCAACGTGACTGCCAAACATAGCCACATCAGTCTTCCCAGTCTCTTCAATACGCTTTCCTCCTCAGAAATCGAAGCCGGATCACCCCCAAGGGGCAAAACACAAGTCTTTACAACAACCTACCCAGAGTATAGTTTCCCCTACATTTAGGTTAATTCCTTTTCCAAAGACTATACCAATTCACTTGTAAGAAACTCGCCCTATTGTATGAGGGAATTTATTCCGTGAATGACGAAAGCCGTATTGCGAATCCCCAAGTTGCATCTGAGGCTAACACACGATAAAACTCGATTCGAGGAGCGGTTTTCTGTGATTAACAATCAGGCAGGCAACATAAATGCAATGTCACACAGACCTTCTGCTACATATCCGGGTGAGGCGGCAGTACGTGCCGTCAAACTGACAAAAGCCTTTGGCGCCAACGTTGCAGTGGATTCCTTGGATCTCGAAATCAGAACTGGAGAAGTCCTCGGCTTTCTAGGGCCTAACGGGGCAGGCAAAACTACCGCAATTAACATGATCCTTGGCCTCCTTCAACCTACTTCAGGGCATGTGGAGCTGTTCGGCAAAAAGGCGGATTGGACTCGATCAGAAATGCGGAAACGAATCGGCACCCTGCTGGACGGGGTTGAGTTATACCCCTACTTGTCAGCTAAGGAGAATCTTCAGGTGTTCGGAAGAGCACTCGGAGGAATCCCCGAGCGCCGCATCAGTGAGGTCCTCGAGACTGTCGACTTAACATCCAGGGCAAATGACAGGGTTTCAGGGTTTTCTCAAGGGATGAAGCGGCGCCTCGGGCTCGCTCTTTCCTTGTTGCCTGATCCTGACATACTGATTCTTGATGAACCTGCAAACGGACTGGATCCTGAGGGCATTAAAGATCTTCGTGATTTGCTGAGAGGCCTTGCCCGGCGAGGGAAAGGAGTTTTCTTATCCAGCCACCTCCTTCATGAGGTGGAGATTATCTGCGACAGAGTTGTCATACTGAGGAAAGGAAAGGTAATAGCCCAGGGGAAAGTTACAGAGCTGATCACCGAAGCCCCAAGGGTAGAATTAGCTGTTGAGCGGCCCGGAGAAGCAGAGAAGATTCTCCTTGCCAAGCCTGAAGTCTCCTCTGTCAGCCGAACCGGTAATCGGCTTTTGGTTCAGTACGACTCCTTTACAACACATATCCACGGGATTTCCGGCGCCTTGAAAGACATTGACAACTGTCAACAATTGGCACAGCAACTGAATGAAGACTTGGCCTCCCATGGCATTTTTGTCCATGAGCTCATGCCTCACCGCGGGAACCTGGAAGAAGTGTTCTTTGACGTTGTGAAGGAGGTGAAGCAAGATGTTGAAAATGTCCAGAGAGGCGATTAAAGCAAAGCGTCATAGGCTCTTGTGGGTTCTCCTTGCTATAATGGTTCTTGTTGAGATGCTGATAATAGGCGGTATGCGTTATTGGGCAACACACGGCCCGAATTCAGACGCTGATCCCAGCGGCGAACTACTTAAGATTCGTGCTTCCACATCTTTTCCCGGAGTCATTCTGCCGACACTGACTTTCTCGGCTACTTTCGGCACGATTTTCGCTGTAATCTTTGCGTCCCGCCTCGGTGGTGAAGAGTATCCCTTTGGAACAGCGAAACAAATGGTTTCAATGGGGGTCAGCCGGCACGGGTATGCCTTCCGCAAGTTGCTGGCTTCAGTCCTTATCTCCACGATATTCATTGCTGTCCCTGTACTTGCCGCAAGCGCGTTCACGATAATTGTCTCGGCCCTTTCCCGAGAACCCTTGTTGGCAGAACCAATTACCATGTCGTTAGTATCGCAAGTCGCAAGGGGCTTAGGAATTGCCTGGGTTTGCCTGGGATTTTACTCAGGTCTTGCGGTTTTCCTGGCAATTGCCACAAAACAATCACAAACTGCGACGACAATTGCGATATTAATGATCCTCCTTGAAGGTAATATTGTAAACTCCTTTGCAGAAAGGTTCTCGTTCATTCGGAAAATCGCGCCTTACTCTATGGGTCGATGCGCCAATATAGCTGCATCCTTAATTGAAGAGGCTCAAGAAGTCTTGGAAGCTATGCCTACGCAAGACGTCACAAATGCCTTCATCACCCTTGGAGTATGGTTTGTGCTTTTTACAGTCTGTACTGTGTCAATGTTCAAAAGACAGGAACTGGGCGCAAACTGAGCCCGACGGTCAAGGCAACTCTCCAGGCGCACCTTCTTTCGAACACGTCATGAAGGCGGTTTCCGAGGCCCGGGTTTACGTGATCGCTTCAGTGGCTGCTTGGTTTCTTTCGGCTCATCTTCGGCTTTTTGCAGATCAACAAGGGGTCTTTTCTCAGCCTTACCCTGCTGACTGCGGGTTGCGCTTTGGGTCTTCTTCTTGCGTGGAGGCTGGACAGGAGGTGCGGCAGGACTCTCTTTACTTACCGGACGAATTAGGGGTCTATTTGCAAGAGATTGGACCACGATCCTGTATACGGAGCTGACCCGCCTTGCCCGGGCCACTTTTATGTCATCGACTTTGCCGTCCTTGATCAACTGTGTAAGCAAGGCATCGTTCACTGACAGTCTTGTGACAAGCTGAAAAACAGACTCCGGTAGGATTTCTCGGAGGAGAGGAATGTCATAATCAGTATGTTGAGAGGCTTGATACCGGATTGTACCTCTATCTGTGTCCAACGATAACGTTTTTGTGGCCTGAAAATGCTCCGTCAGGATCCCCTTGAGATACTCCTCGCGCTTCTCCAGCTCTCTCCTGCGTTGGTTGACCTCGATAAACTCGGTAGCGACAGTATTAATATCCATATGACTACGCCTCCGTGAAAGTTTGTCGGCTATCCCATGCAGTACTACATATTAGGAGAAACAAGGGATTATTCCGAACAACCCTTCCGGAGGCCCAAAAGTTTACACGCGTTGAGAGTGGTAGTCTCTGCCACTTCGTCGAAGGCGATACCCTTTAAGTCGGCAAGGGCTTCCGCTACATGCACTACGTATGCAGGCTCGTTCCTCTTACCTCTATAGGGCACGGGAGTCAGGTACGGAGAATCTGTCTCCAAGAGAATGCGATCCAAAGGCAAGCCCCTGATGATCCTGCGTAGTTCTTTTGAATTCGCGAAAGTCAGGATGCCTCCGACAGAGATGTAAAATCCCATGTTAAGACAATCCTTCGCCACCTCTTGGTCTCCTGAGAAACAGTGTATGATGCCGCCCACATCTTCAGCGTGTTCAGATTTTAAGATACTCATGACATCCGGATAAGCTTCTCTGACATGGACGACGATAGGGAGGCCCAGTTCTCTTGCAAGGCTTATCTGAACTGCAAATACCCGGCGTTGAATATCGCGGGGAGAGAAATCATAATGGTAGTCAAGGCCGATTTCACCGATTGCGACAACTCCCTCATCCGCTGCAAGCATCGCAATCTCATCGAGGACGTCGTCTGTCGCCCTATCAGCATCATGCGGATGGACACCTACAGTTGCGACAACGCCCGGGTAGCGCTTTGCAAATTCCACTGCTTTTCTCGAGCTTTCCAAATCAGTTCCTACAGTGACAATAGCCTGAACCTTTGCCGGCTTGGCTCTTTCCATCACCTGATCGACGTCGTGTTTGAACCGCTCGTGATCCAGGTGCGCATGGGTATCTATGAGAGTTGTGCCGCTTTCGCCTGTGAATAAGCTCAAACCTCAATAACCTGCCTAACGCACTCTTGCCCCTTTTGCGAGAGGCTTATCTACTGTGATTATCGCAAGCTCTTTGCGGTCTTCCGTAGAACCGGCAAGGAGCATTCCTCTGGACTCAATACCCCTTATCCTGGCAGGTTCCAGATTAGCTACTACCACAATATGTTTACCCACAAGCTCGTCCGGAGCGTAAAACTGGGCAATACCTGCAACAATTTGACGCCTCTCAGTTCCCAGATCAATCTCGAGCCTGACAAGCTTATCTGTGCCTGCCACCCTTTCAGCGGCAATGACTTCCGCCACCCTAAGATCAAGCCTGGCAAATTCATCTATGGAAATCAGGTCACTCACGTCTGCCTCTCCTTTCACGGTATCTGCCGAGTTGTTCTCGGACAAGCCCGCCTGCCGTTTCCTGCCTTCCTTCTTCTTCTCTTGAGCAAGCTCAGCCAAATGAAACTCTCCTGCAGTGAAATCAGAAGTCTCCATGTCAAGCCTGGGGAAAAGAGGGCCTGTCTTTGTCACACTGATCCCCGGTAGCAAGCTTGCTACCTCGAGGTTTTCACCCCATCTGATGTCCTCGGGCTTTCCCGGAAGACCTAAAACGTCCCAGATCCTCTGTGAAGAATCAGGGATAAATGGGGAAAGCATGACTGCCCCTTTGGAAATCGCTTCCACAAGATTCAGCATAACAGTGGCCAAGCGTTCCCTTTTGCCTTCACGCGCCAGCACCCAAGGGGCGGAATCCTCGATATACTTGTTAGCTGCAGTAATTAAGCTCCATAGTTCACTAAGAGCGGAGGTAGGATCAAGCTCCTCCATCTTTTCACGGGCTTTTCGGGCGACATCGGCCCCAAGCGCCTTAAGCTCTTCGTCCAGCGAGTCGGCTACTCCGGTAGGAGGAGGAACCTTCCCGTTAAAGTACTTCTCGACCATAGCAGTCGTCCTATTAACCAGATTTCCCAGGTCATTTGCAAGATCAGCATTGTATGCCTCTGCCAGTCCTTCAAAAGAAAAATCTCCGTCCTGGCCGTGAGGCACGACTTTCATGAGATAGAACCTCAACGGATCCGCTCCCAGGCTGTCGGTAACCTTAAGCGGATCTACCACTACTCCCTCAGACTTTGACATCTTTGCTCCTTTGAATGTAACAAATCCATGGCCGAATATTGTCTCGGGAAGAGGCACGCCTGCCGCCATAAGAGTCGCAGGCCAGATCACACAGTGGAACCACGTGATATCTTTACCTATGTAGTGCAGGCTCGCAGGCCACCATTTGCCGAACTCGTCCGTCCCGGGTACGTATCCCGCACCTGTCAAGTAGTTAATGAGAGCGTCAAACCACACGTAAACCACTTGGTTATCATCAATTTCCCGAGGGAAAGGAACGCCCCAAGTAAGGGTGGATCTGGACACGCTTACATCTTGGAGTCCTTCCTTAATCCTGTTTACTACTTCATTCCTTCTGGTTACAGGCATGATAAACTCGGGGTTCTCCCTGATGTGCCGGAGCAAAGGCTCCTGAAACTTAGACAGAGCGAAGAAGTAGTTTGTCTCCTCCAGCCACTCAGGTTCCCGACTGGGATGAAAGGGACACTTCCCCTCAATGAGATCGCCTTGTTCTATGAACCTCTCGCATGAAACACAATAGTATCCGGAGTAAGTGCCCTTATAGATGTAGCCTCTTTCATTCGCCCGCCTGACAATGTCCTGAACAGTTGCAATGTGATCACTGTCTGTGGTTCTGATGAATCTGTCATAGCTAATGTTAAGTTTATCCCATGCGTCGCGAAAACTTCCTGCCATGATGTCGCAGAATTCTTTGGCGGAAAGCCCTTCAGCCTCAGCCTGCCTCGCCACATTGAGACTGTGTTCATCAGTGCCTGTGAGGAAGAAAGTATCGTATCCTGCCAACCTCTTGAACCTGGCAATTACGTCCGCTCCGATTTTTTCATAAGCATGCCCTAGATGAGGGTTGCCGTTTACATAATCTATTGCGGTTGTAATGTAGAATTTGGCCAATGAGAACACTCCTGTCTGTTACCATTTACACGTTGTTATTCATAACCATAATCAGGCTTGCATTGCCCTCAATATATCCCTGCTGTTTATTGCTGTCAAGCAAGGTCACATTTCGCTTGTCAATGTACTATATAAGTAGGTAGGGGTTAGACATATCGTAATATTATTATATATTTTGGACTATTGCATTTCTTCTGGAATATTCACCACTAATTATCAATTCAGCCTTGACTTGTCTTGGAAAATAAAGTATAGTTGGAACGTAGACTTTCCAAGTCCACCAAGCTAAAGGGCTGGAAAAGGAGGGAGCTGCTACCGTGAAATCAACAGGTATTGTTCGAAAAGTCGATGAACTAGGTCGTGTCGTAATTCCTATAGAACTGCGCAGGACCCTACAGATTGAAGAGAAAGATGCCCTTGAGATCTATGTTGACGTCGAAAGGATCCTTCTCAAGAAATATCAACCTGCTTGCATTTTCTGTGGATATGCTGACAACATCAAGAATTTCAGGGATAAGAAAATCTGCAGGGACTGCCTGGATGCAATGCAAGCCCTGAAAT
>JAAZEW010000287.1 GCA_012512055.1 Bacillota bacterium
ATATGGTTGCAGTGGCGAAAGCGGCAGAGCTTTGTAACAAGTATGGCCTGGATACTATATCTACCGGGGGTACCCTCGCTTTTGCCATGGAATGTTTTGAAAATGGCATAATCACATTGGAGGATACGGGCGGAATAGAGTTGAACTTCGGGAACGCCGATGCTGCGCTAAAGACGATAACCTGCATAGCCCAACGGAAAGGCATTGGAGATATCCTCGCTGCAGGCTCCCAGAAAGCTGCTGAGCGATTTGGTAATGGAGCTGAGAAATATGCCATTTGCTCCAAGGGGCAGGAGTTTCCGGCCCATATGCCCCGTGTAAAGGGCTCGCTTGCGCTTGCCTATGCGTGCAACCCATTCGGCGCCGATCATCAATCTTCACAGCACGACCCCGCCATATCCGCACAGCCATTCGGAGAAGACATGACGGCTCTGGGCTTTAGAGTGGCGGCTTCATCTGACAGCCTTGGCTTCGAGAAAGTTCGGCTCTGGGCCTACACACAAAGGCTCTTTAGCGCCCTAGACACACTCGAACTATGTCAATTCTGCTTTGGGCCTGGATTGCTGTACGGAATATCAGATATAGTCGAGCTTGTAAATGCGGCTACAGGTTGGTCAACTACCCTGTGGGAGATAATGCAGGTGGGCGAGAGACGAATCAATCTCATGCGCATGTTCAATGCCAGAGAAGGATTCTCTTCCGAAGATGATGACCTGCCTGACAGGGTATTCGAGCCGCTCCGGGGCGGTCATACCGAAGGAAATCGAATAGACCGGGAGGAATTCAAAGAGGCCAAAAGACAGTATTACGAGATGATGGGGTGGTGCCCGCAAACAGGTATTCCTACAGGACTAAAACTAAAGGAATTGGCTCTTGAATGGGTCCTTGAGGCGAGCGACAAAATCCAATAAAGAAGATAAGTTTTACTAGAATTAACGTAAGGGGTTCTTTTCTCGTATTCACACGGCTCTTATAACCTAGTTACAATGAACAAGGTCGGCCCCGATTCGTAACATCGTGGGTCATGATGGGAGTATTAACTGCCATCACAAAGCCACATACGAAAGGAGCCGACATCATGGAGTATACCACAGAGTTCATTAGCTTCTTTATAGGGTTCAATTGTGGCGTATAGCAAGGGAAATAGTACAGCTTTTTTGCCAGCGGGTGACTGGTAAGCCATTCCTTTACAAGTTTGACCTTAGGGATGCTGTAGTTATCGAGAAGAGGCTTTATTCAGAATGCGCCAACGGTGGGGTATGTCCGCAAAACGAAATGTTCAGGCATAAGAGTCTTTCGGAGGAATGTCTTGTGAAAGTAACGGTTCTGTTTACTCCATGGTTTAGCAAACTTATAGGGGCTGATCAGGAGATTATCGAGCTTGATGGAGAAGCTTGCATTGAAGAACTTATGCATACTCTTATCAGAAGCTTTGGGATCACTTTTGAACGTCTGATTATGGGTTCTGGCAGATTGCCGGGTATGATTGTTCTTCGTAACGGGGAAGCTACCCAGAATATGTCCGAGAAGCTTGCAGATGGCGACACAATACAGTTTATCATGCCTTTATCGGGAGGATGAGAATAGGTTGGTGACTTGCGGTCTGGGCGGTGTTCTCATCCTGCGCATTCCTAGAACGGGTGCGAATAAAAGCTCTGTTGACAATTCGTCGTCCGGAGAATGCTTTGTTGGCGTAGATTTGGAGCAAGGCACACTTAGGCGTAAGGGATTCATGCTGCCAAAACACAAGACCGCCATACTGGGGTATCACCCTCACACAGGGGTAGTATTTGACGGACATGAAGTTCCCTTCTTTCACGAGGCTGTCATGATTGCCCGGCGGGCCGTGGAAATGATCCCGGTGAGTGTTGTGGGTCAGGATGTAACGATTAGCCATGATGGTCCTGTTATTATAGAGGGGAACGCGGATTATGTTCAAGCTTCCTCACTTCGTCATCTGATAAGGGACGAATAAATCGCAATCCATATAACCTCCTGTCACCAAATAGGTGTTTAACAGGGAGTATACAGGAGAAACAGTAATATGTCGATTATTTATAGACACTTACTTAGTGTGTTTACCGTAGATGCTAGACTTCTCGGGTAGCAGAGTGAAGGCAAATTGCCTTTGAATCATCTGACTCAATGAGGTACAGGTCGGAAATGACTATTGCCAGACAGACATAGACGAGTCTATGACCCCCGCTTAGGAATACACCCTAAGGGAGGGTTGGGGCAACAATAGGATTGCACGATATGATCTTTGTGTGCGCCCTATGAAAAAGGGGGCGCTTTTTCATTTTCACCTTATAAAGGAATGAAAAGACGTTTTGCTAAAGATGTTTTGTCAGACTAACACAACTCGACCCAGGATAATTGAGTGCTTTACTAAGCAAAGGAGGTGATACGAAAATCCAAGTATACCGTGTGTGTAGCGGCCAATACCACAAAGTTGAGGAGGGATGAACGTGGAGGAAAGGAAAATAAGGCACGAAAAGGCGGTGGAGCCGGCAACATTTATACTCAGTATCATTATGGCGGCATTTGCGGCAGTTATTTGCATGCAGATCATTTCACGGATCGGAATTACGCCTAATACATCGATAATTGGAGCCATTGTGGCTATGGCTCTAGCCCGGATTCCTTTTGCGTCTATGGCTAAGTTTCGTTCGCTGGAGAGACAGAACTTGGTTCAGACCATGACTTCGGCCGGTGGGTTCGGTGCCGCCAACTGCGGTATATTGGCTGTCGGCATCATCTACCTTTTTGGAGAGCCCCGATTGCTGATACCTATGTTGATTGGCTCCGCCATTTCTACTTTGGTAGGCATGAGTTTCGTCTACAGTGTATTCGATTCCGACTTGTATCCCGGAGAAGGCGCTTGGCCGCCGGGTGTAGCTACTGCTCAAGCCATTATTGCCGGGGACGAAGGTGGACGGAAGGCCAGGAGGCTGGTGGAAGGTGTTATTGCCGGGGCGATTGGCACTCACTTCGGGCTGCCCATGGCCGGAGTGGGGATTGTCTTCATAGCTAACATCTTTGCCATGGTTGCACTTGGAATAGGGCTACTCCTACGCGGCTATTCCCGTCAATTGTTCGGTATTGATCTGGGTACTACTTATATCCCCCACGGTGTCATGGTTGGTGCTGGGATAGTCAGCTTAATCCAAGTAATGTTAATTATTCGACGCCGTGCCCAAGCTGGTAAGACCGGCGAAGAGGGTGAGGGGCCACAGGTAAAAACAACCGGGCCTGAGCAAATGAAGCGGGCTGCTTTAGTACACTTAGGATTATTCTTGGCGGGAGCGGTTGCCCTGGCCGTTATTAGCGGCATTCTCACGGAAATGAGTTTTGGCACCATAGTAATATGGACTCTCTGGGCCGGGGTCTCAGCCCTTTTAGCATCTGTTTTGACCGGGTTGGCAGCCATGCACTCAGGCTGGTTTCCTGGCTTTGCGATTACTGTTATCTTCTTAACCTTAGGACTGTTCATGGGGTTCCCAGGCGCACCACTGGCACTCTTGGCCGGTTATGTTGCCAGTGCCGGTCCTTGCTTTGCTGACATGGGTTATGACCTGAAAACAG
>JAAZEW010000288.1 GCA_012512055.1 Bacillota bacterium
AAGGAAACATTGCCATCACCGTCAGGCTTCATTACAGTCACTCCTCTCCAAATCCTTGAGTGATTTAGCAGGAATTTCAGATTGACATGCCGAATGTTTTTTTGTTGTGTTTTGTCACAATTCGATTTCGGATTTATGCGCCACTCTGAAATTAGGAGAGATAAGCAAATAATGGATCAAATGGATTATGAAATCGACCTTATTGAATGCCTACGAATACTGGGAAAACGAAAATGGCTCATTCTTGTCATCATAATGGTCGGTGCGCTCAGCGCATACATAGTAAGCTCAACGATGGCGAAAACCTACAGCGCCTCATGTATGATTATGATAAGGCCTAATCCACTTCAAGGGTCGATTTCACTTCAAGAAGGCACAGCAGGCACTCCCCAAGCCAGTATCAAGGACTATGTTGAACTTCTTACCACCCGTGCGCTGGTAGAGGAAACCATAGCGAAACTGGGTTCGGAGAGTTCCGGGACTCAGGAAGAGATCGGCCTATGGCATGACCGGCTGTCAGCAAGTCAGATATCCGGAACCAACATGGTGAACGTATCTGTAGAAAACAGTGATCCTGCCAGGGTTGCCAAATTCCTGAACACTCTGGTAGAAGCGTGCAAAGAAAAGAAACAGGCAATGAACCTGCAATCTATTGGCACAGCCAAGGCTTATATTGAAGAACAACTGGCTGTCGCGGAGCAGAGGCTCAAAGAAGATGAGGAAGCGCTGCTTAAGTATAAACAGAGTAACGCCATAACAGATCTGTCAATTGAGACCATAGCCGGCTCTGCCAGAGTCGTCATTCTCGAGAAACTTCTCTCTGAGGCGAGTGCACGACTTCAGTCCGCCAAAGCAAAAGGCAGCCCTGAGGCGGCAGGTCTAAAAGCAGAGCAGGCTGCGCTGGATACGGCAGTTCGTCAAGCCAAAGCCGAGCTGGCTGCTATCCCGGAGAAAGAGATTGAGACTGCGAGGCTGGAAAGAAACCGTAGTACAAGCGAAAGTGTCTACACAATGCTGCGCGCCAGGTATGAAGAATTACAGATTACAGAGGCAATTCAAGGATCTGAAATCTACGTTATTGACGCAGCTATCGTGCCTGATAAACCAATTAAGCCAAGGAAGCTTCTTAATACGGCAATAGCAGGTATTCTCGGGTTGTTTGTAGGAGTGGGCCTTGCCTTTGTGTTGGAACATACGGATAAGCTGAAGTAGAGTTCCCTAATTCTCTTGGTACTGCCTTAATTGTACGCTGACTTCTTCGAGTTTGGCGGAAAGAAGCTTCATCTGGGTTTGCGCCACAGACATGTAGTAGTCCAACTCGCTCCTGCGCTCACTTCCACTTTCCTCCATAAGCCTTTTGCACTCGGCATAAATATCGAGAGCATGGTCCATCTCTTTGCGGAGGGATTTCGCCTCTTGTTCTGCTGCTTCCATCCCTAGTCTCACGTGGGAAACATCGGGAAGGAGGACGTCCTGATACCACTCAGCTTCATCAGCCCGTTCGAAATTGAGAGATACGCATATCTGCCTCTCGGCATGTGCTTGTCCCACTGCCCTCACAAAGGCAATCGGGTGCGGCATCATGACTCCGCCTACGTTAGCTCTAAAAGGCTCTGCCGGCCACACTGTAAGCCTGTCTTGAGACAGCTTCAGGGATATGTCAGCTCCTCGAGGATCTCGCACAAAATGCACGCGATCTACCTGGCCTGTGAGAAAGCCCATCAAGAAAGCCAGTACGGGGTCATCTCCCACAAGTTTCGTGAAGTTGCTTAGCGCTTCCAATTTCTTAGTTCGATTAATAATCATAGCCCCTCAAATCCATCACGTGTTACTTTCGTCAATCGAGAATTCCTCTTATCTATATTCTAACGTAAAACCTGCTTTTTGAGAGCCTTTTTCCGAAAATACCCGGGAAATAATCCTGGAAGACTCAAAACCCCACTGTCATGCTTAACGTTTGACACCCTGCGTGATAGAATTCGGGTATGGAGGGGATTTGATTGAAAGTTCTCTTTGAGCTGCCCTATGCAGAATTTGGTGGAACTGAAAAACATGTACTTACCCTTATCAGAGCATTAGGCGATAACATAGAACCATGCTTGATAACACCTTACGGCAAGTGCCTCCCTGTTTTCCGCGATCTCGGCGTTCCCTATGAGACAATTCCTCCCTTCATTTTCAAGCCGGGCTTAAGGAATTCCCTAAGACTACATCATGAGGCTTTTGACAGACTCTA
>JAAZEW010000036.1 GCA_012512055.1 Bacillota bacterium
GAGTCTGTCTTTAGTTGGGGAGGATTCGGTCAGTACGCAGTTCAGTCTGTTGTTAATTCTGACTTCGCTGCTATTCAAGGAGTTGTTCTATTCTCGGCAATCCTTAACTTGGTTATTTACATATTTGTCGACATTATTTACTACATGGTTGACCCCAGAATAAAGAATCTTGGATAAATGATAATGCTCCCAGAACAAATAACAAGAAGTTAAGCAGGAGGCAAGTCATGTTTTCAACAACTACCTCACAAATTAGAGACAGTCATCTAGTCTTATATCTGAAGTCCCATCCCCTACAGGCGTTTGGGTTTGCCGTTTCGATAATATCTATAATACTGGCTATAATCGGCCCACATATTGTCCCACATTCACCTACTCTAGGTGTGCCGGGTAAACACTTATTGCCGCCATCACACGAATATTGGTTTGGAACAGATGTAAATGGCATGTGTATTTTTTCCAGAACAATAGCTGCGTATAGAACAGACTTAGTTATCGCGGTGGTCGGAGCCTTAATGGCCTTATTTATCGGAGCCCCATTAGGTATTATAGCAGGATATTTTGACGGGAAGAGTGGATTTTGGGGGTCTGTCAGCTTAGTGATTTTGAGAATAATGGACGTTATTCAAGCTTTCCCTGTTTTCGTTTTGGGTTTGCTTCTTGTAGCAGCTTTTGGCCCAAGTCCTCAGAATCTGATATTCATGATCGCTGTTGCAAATATTCCTGGTAATCTGAGGTTGGCGAGATCCGAAGCAATCTCTCTAAGAGAAAAAGAGTTTGTGGAATCAGCACGTGCTGTTGGAAACTCCGAATTGAGAATTGCATTTCATCATATACTGCCTAATGCAATTACACCGGTTATCGCTTTGCTGTCCGTTGTGATGGGTTTTGGCATTTTGCTAACGGCAGGCTTGAGTTTTGTGGGAGCCGGAGTAAGAGTGCCTACACCTGAGTGGGGTTCAATGATTGCCAGCGGCGGGACCACGATGATTACAGGTCAATGGTGGCCATCGTTCTTTCCGGGGTTATTCATGGCACTTACGATTTTTGGGTTTTCTATGCTAGGAGAGATTATTACAGTATTAATCGACCCGTTAGAGAGAATCAAGCTGAGTTCTGGCAATGATACACAGGGATAGTAGCATCACGTCTATCACGTCAGAGCGGACGAACTCTTTCGTCTTGGTTAGGGCGGCGCTATCACTATGTACAGGAACTCTGTCCATATTCTGCTTCCTAAGCCCTATAGAATCAATCCCGAGACTGTGAGCAAATAGCCCGTGTGACACAACCACTCCGGTAAGGGTCTGCAGTTGGAGATTCGTCCTTTAGTGTAACAAGAGTCAGGGGCAAAGGGTCATCACTCGAAAATCTATGTACCGGTACCGGGGTCTCCCTAATACAGGCCTACATGTAACCCGGTCCTATTGATATTCTTTAGCCATGTATGAGCTTTGGCAGGCACTTGGCGCACACCCATAGGCTTTCGCCCTTAAGACGACATGGGAAGAGCGCTATCTGGTCCTCTCCTGAATCGCAAGAGAAGCACTTTTGCACTATGTAGGATTCCTGCCGGTTCCCGGCAACTTCTGCCACGGCTTCCTTGGAAAACGCAGGCGCTTCCCGCTCTTCTATAGTGAGCGCGCCGGTAGGACATACGCCTAGGCAGAAGCCTGCTCCATCACAGAGTTCTTCTCGAACGACTTTCGCCTTCCCGTCCACAAGCTCGATGGCCCCTTCTGCGCAGGGAATTACGCATAGCCCACACCCGTTGCATTTTCCTTCATCGATTTTTACAATCTTTCTAACAGGCATTCCCGATTCCCTCCTGATACCGGTGATTTTCCGTGTAATACGCCAATAAGTGGTGACATGGACCTGTCGCTAACCAAAGGTTGATGCTAGTGTATCGCAAAATGGGAAGTGTAGCCTCCAATGATTGCTGCTTCTCTCGGTCGGGTTAAGCGCTCATTAGGCGGTTATCTCGTTGCCTCTCTTTCGCTGCTGTTAAAGGTCAATATCACCTAATGTTGCAAGGCCTAATGCGGCGAAATCAGAGTCATAAGTCCAGATGTCAAGTTTAAGATCCATGCAAATAATCGCACTTGTGCAGTCAGTGAGCGAGAGGGTCAAATCCGCTCTTTTTGCAAATAATTCCCATGCTTTGCCTTCAATGCTTTGGGTAATCCATTGCAAGTGTAACCTGTTGGCGCAACACGCTTCCATAATGATGTCGCGGAAGTCTACAGCAGAAGTGTGACTGTCACGATACCGCAGCCAAGTCACTGTCTCATCGATTATGTAATTGGACGTTACGACAAGCGTATGTCGCTGCAGGACGCTTTCAAAGATCTGCTGGGCCCTTAAATGATGCCTGTCCTTTGGGACAAGCAAGGCAATCCACGCTGAAGTATCTGCAAGGATTTTCATGACAAGCCTTCTCCTGGGACCGTGCCAGGTGCTGTATACAGATCCCGGTCATGCTGTTCACTGCCGTCAACCGTTTCAGTCTCCACCTTGAGCTCAAGGAGCTTTGACAGGGGATTAGGGCTCGCATCGGCTTTCTTGCGAGCCTTGGTCAAGTATTCACTGAGGGCCTCCCTGACTATGGATGATTTTGAACGTCCGGTAGCTAACGCAAGCTTTGAGAGCTCTTCGTCTTGGTCGGGCGATAGGTAAACCTGCTTGCGGCTGCGTTCCATACAGATCCCTCCTTGCGACAAGCCTATGCGTCTACGTACTACAGCAACGACTCGAACTGTATCTGGTGTTATAATAATAATAGAGCAATAATGGTATGATGTCAATTATCCAGTAGGGTCATTAGACTGTGTAGCCTGCGGTGTCAAACGCCGCCTTCAACAGAGCCTCTGGTAAGATGTCTCCTTATTGTGTGCTTTACCACCGCATTTTGCCAAGCCACATTTTAGGTGGTTGAAAACCAACCACCTCAGGGCTTGGCAATGGTCGATTCCCTACCACCTTCTTCGGAGCGACAGTTTGCGTGGTCGAAAGTCGACCACCGTGGGGCCCTACAGGGGGTGATTTTCGACCATGATCTCGCTTCTA
>JAAZEW010000289.1 GCA_012512055.1 Bacillota bacterium
GAATCCATCTGAATCTTGTCCGGGGGAACTACGAGTCTCAGCGCGTCCTTCATGTCTTCAGGGGACGCGTAGTCAAGCTTGACAATCCTGGTCTCAATATGATCGAACCCAGTCTTGAACCTCTCAGGCAGGCCCACTACGAGGGTGTTTCCCACATACCTGTAGGAAAGCCCCGTGGCCCTTGTTACCAGCTCAACTGCGTCAGTAATAGGGACTTCCTTCAGGGACAGCGAAATCTCACCGCGCACAGTAGGGTCGGAAACGATATTGACATTACCGAGTTCTGCCAAGATCTTCAAGACGTCCCTTACATCAGCGCCTTTAAGCTCAATCGTGACCGGACTGCCCAGGGGCCTCTCCCCTGCTGCCTGGGTGGCAAAGCCCGTTATTGCCGTGGCAATTGCCATGACAAGGACTAGGGCGATAAGCCTAATGCATTTGGCGCCTCTTGCTCCGTTAATCATGATTCTCCCCCTCCGCCTAGTTCAAGCACAAACTCCTCGTCCTGCTTAACGACAACGACAGCTCTCTCCTTAACGGATTTTACGGTCGCGCCTTCGATTTCATCTCCGGGTTGCACTATTACACTGGAAGTAGGCGTCTTCACAATTGCGTAAGACGCATCGTCCGACACTATGATCCCGCTTACAAATAGCCTCGGAGGATCCACCGCAGGTTTTTCTTCCTGCTCTTTTGCTTCATCCTCCCCGTCTGCATCTCCGTTTGTCTGCCATTCTATAGCAGTCTCTGTTTCATTGGCCTTGGGCTCATGAGGCATGTCCTCAGTCAGGATATGCGTCTTTACCGCCTCCTGTTCCCGCCCGGCTTCTTCTTCAGGCTCAGCGCCTTCTGATCCGGCGTCCCCCCGGATGCCTTCCGATCCGGCATCCTTACTTGCGTCTTCTGATTCTCTGTCCTCACTGACGCCTTCCGACCCGGCCTCCTCCCTCAGGCTAATCTCAGACGCGGGCTCTCTCTCTGTGTCCTCAGATGAGCCCTCATCTGTGATAGACTGGATCATAGGTACTACCGCCGATGGTTCAGGCACAACAGGTTTGCCGGGAAGTTCCACTTTTGCGTCTGCCTCGGCTATTTCCACAGAGCCCTTAACACCCTTGTTGTCTTCTCTGGGCCTTATGGGCCAATCGGGGATAAAAACCCCCCTCTTCTTTGCCGCAAAAGCCATAGGGGCCTCCTGTTTGTATTCCGTTGCCACCTGGGGAAGCGGGTCTCCAAGCCCCTTGGGCTGAACAGGGGAGACAGTCACCCGTTGCAGACTTCCGGTTGCTTGCTGAGATGCAGGTTTCATCTCTATCGTCAGCCAAACGCAGGTTGACACAGCAACTATCGCTATAAGCGCGATGACCCCGGCCCTAATGTCAAAACCCGAAAAACGCCGTCCCGGCATTAGCCGTCACCACCTTTGGGGACTACATAGACAACCATGGAGAGAGTTGCAGTAAGGATGTGCTCTTCGCTGATGTCCTCAGTTTCTGAAAAACCGGGCGACTCAAGACGCAGGTCGGTTAAGCCAAGCGCGCGCTCCAGTTTCGAAAGCCCCTGAACGAAGCGTTCGACTTGCCGGTAAGACCCTTGGAAGGTGATGGTCATGGGAATCTTGGAATAGTAAGACCCGGCAGCCAAAGCGCCTGCAGATACGCTTGATATCTTTGTCCCTGCCTGTTTTGAGACATCCTCCAACTCACTGATGAAGTAGGGCACTGCACCCTCCGATGTCACGCGAGAGTTGATACTCTCCAGGGCGGATACAGCTTGGGCATAATCATCTCTCATGCGTTGGAGATCATGAATCATGACAGGCAGCGTAGCCATCTTCTGATTGATCGCCTGAGTCTCCGCCTTTACGCTTTCCAATTCCATGGACATAGGCACAAAGACGACTCTGTGAAGAATCCATCCTATGATAACCAAGCATATTATCAAGGTCAGCAACCGCTTTTCAGTCACTTTCCGTAAGATTGACATGTCTAGCCGCCTCCTA
>JAAZEW010000037.1 GCA_012512055.1 Bacillota bacterium
CATGGCTGCAGGAGCCGCAACCGTCCTATCCACCTTCCATACACGGCACCACAGATACGCCACTGCAAAGATGAGATAGGTCTGTATGGTCATAGGTACTGCGATCAATAGGATGTGAAGCGGGTTCTTAACGATCGTTTCGCCTTGGAAGGAAAATAGGATTATCAACGTCAGCAACAAGCCAATGATGGTGAAAGGTTTCAACGTAGGAAGGAAGGAGTTCTTGAGCCACTCCTCTCCCTTAGTCCTGATAAGCCTTCTCCTAGTAAGATAACCTGCAGCCAGGGGGATAACAACGTATAGGACTACTGACAGCAAAATGGTATCATACGGCACTCTGAGCTCAGTCAGGCCGAGCTGGAGAATCACTATTGGAGCATAGAGGAAGAGAAGTACGAGGTCGTTGATGGCTACTTGCACCAGAGTATGAGTGGGGTTCCCTCCGCTAAGGTAACTCCACACGAATACCATAGCTGTGCAAGGAGCAGCTCCCAGGAGAATCGCGCCTGCAACGTACTGACTGGCTAGTTCGGCAGGTATCCATCTGACGAAGACCACCTTTAAGAACAGCCAGGCCAGGCCAAACATGGTGAAGGGTTTGATTATCCAGTTCACAACCAACGTGACTATCAGTCCCCTGGGATTTCTCCCAGCCCTGACGATGCTGCCAAAATCAATCTGCACCATCATAGGATAGATCATGAACCAGATGAGCACGGCAACTGGAATCGACACATGTGCATATTCGAGCTTGCTCAGAGCCTCTGGGAATCCAGGAAATTTGATTCCAATGAATACGCCGAGTAAAATGCATATTGCGACCCATGCCGTGAGGTACCTTTCGAAAAAACCAAGTCCGCCACTCTCTTTTAGACCAACAGCTTTGGCATCCGGTGTAGTCATTCTATTCACCCCTACAGTCCTCAAATTGCCTATTCATGTTGTATTGCCATGTTATAGCCATACGGATCACAATAGCGACCTGCACACAGACCGAACTCAGGAAACACTCCGCGGCCCTGAACCCAGCCTAGCGCCGCCGAAAGAACACCTCAAGGTTATGAGGGATTTGGTATTCGCGCTTATCCTGAACCGAAGTTCGGGTATCCTGCGAATAGACCTCTCGCAGGATCGCGTTGACTATGAACTCCTTTGGGGGTACTCGGTGTTCTGTTCCGTCATGCATCCAAACCCTACAGTCCACACTATCTCCGCATAGGTCTCCACAGCTCTCGCAGGTCGATTCCCTCACGTCAGGCTGAATGTCCCTGCCGTTCACTCGAATCGTGGGTGAGCTCACGAACTCGTACTTGACGGCCAATTCCTTTGAAGTGATATTGACCTTATTCACCACCACATCGAACCCGGCTGTTTTCAGCACGCCCGACACTTCCCCAATAGCTGCTTCAAGGTTAGCATCAGTACCTATGCACCTGGTGCATACGGTTAAGTCCAGATATAAGAAATCGATTTCAACTCTACGATGTTTGGGCTTTGAACAACAACACTCTGAATCATCCAAACAGCAACTGCCATTCACTTTATTGCATCCTCCAAAATCCTTGCAATTTCTTTGGCTTTTAGCACCTTGCCGAAAGATACAATTTTTTCGTCAATGACCAGGGCCGGGATGGACATCACGCCGTATTTCGCTATTTCAGCGAAGTCGGTAACCTTCTCTACTGTGCAATCCATCCCTAGTTCTACAAGGGCAGTCTTTACGTTCGCCATCAGAGTCTCGCAGTTACGACAACATGAACCCAATATCTTGATAACCATGACCCTCTACCTCCTGGAATCCATTACATTTTGTGACTCGGGCCTAGACTAAGAGATGTCCAAATGCGTTGAACGCATATCCGATAATCATTATACCTGCGGTGACCATTCCCACGAATATAGTCAAAAGCCTAGGCTTAACTACTCTTTTCAGCATGATAATAGACGGGAGCGATAGCGCTGTCACGCCCATCATGAAAGACAGTGCGGTACCAAGTCCTACACCCTTTGCCACTAGAGCCTCAGCTATGGGCAGTGTTCCAAATATGTCTGCATACATCGGCACTCCTACTACGGTCGCAAGTAGTACCGAATACCACTTATCCTGGCCGAGCACGGCAGTTATCATGGTCTCGGGTATCCAGTTGTGGATCACACCGCCGATGCCGACGCCTACCAATACATATATCCAAACCTTGCTCAGGATTCCTACTGCCTGCTCAGCGGCATAGATCAGCCTTTCATGAGTCGACAGGGTCTGCTCATCAAGACTGGCAGCTTCTGGCATCTTGTTGAACACGAATGGTTCTACGTACTTCTCCAGCCTTGCGTTACCAATGATGGTGCCGGCCACAACAGCGAGAATGACTCCAAAGACTACATATGCAACCGCAGTTGCCCATCCGAAAATGCTTGCCAGCAAGATCAATGCCGCTGGGTCAATCAGCGGCGACGCGATTAGGAACGAGAACGTGGCCCCAAGCTCCAGCCCTGCATTAAGGAATCCAATGAAGATCGGAATGGACGAGCATGAGCAAAACGGGGTTATTGTGCCTAGAAACGCTCCGAGAATGTTAGCAGTGATGCCATCGAACCTGCCAAGTATCTTCTTGGTGCGCTCAGGCGGAAAAAAGCTTTGAATGTATGAAATGCCGAACACCAAGACCCACAGAAGCGCGAGGATCTTGATGGTGTCATAGATGAAGAAGTGAATGCTGCCCCCGAGTGTGGTTCCGATGTCCAGCCCAAATACGTTCTCAACCAATCTAGCTATGAGGTTTGACAGCCACTCCATCTTCAGCAGTTGATCGTTGAGCCAACCCAATACAGCCATAACGGATTCTCCCCCTCGCGTCTATCATTGTTAGCTTTGCCCACCGGACTCGGAACCGGTAATGTTGTCAAGTAGTTCTTTGACAGCTTGCAGGCTCTCTTTATTTTGAGAATATTTCACCCAAGCCCCGTCTCGGCGGGGGGTCACCAACCCGGAATCGCACAGGATATTCATATGGTAAGACAGCGTTGGTTGCGTAATGTGGAAACTCGCAAGAAGCTCGCAAGCGCACAGCTCCCCCGCAGATAGCATGTGAAGCGCCCGAAGGCGCGTTTCATCAGACAACGCTTTGAAGACCAGTGCTGATTCAGCATAGCCCAGCTTCATATTTAAGTGCCTCCCCATAGATA
>JAAZEW010000038.1 GCA_012512055.1 Bacillota bacterium
ATTCCCCTCCAACGCTTATACATAAAAGGCAGGGTCAATACGTTTACGCAGCAAATCAGGGTTGCAATGACTTACGACGCTCTGAAACATAGCTGACATATGCATCTACGCTACAGGTAATGCGCATTACGAGAGGCGACAGGAGAGATGAATATGCTGCTTGAAAAACCACTGCACTTAGCGCTACCCGGTATGACTCAAAAGGCACACCAAAAGAAGCCAGCAAGAATACTTGGAGACATCCGCCGACAAACCCGGTGACAAATACAAGCATCATAGGGACAAGCACCCACTCTTGAAACACCTTTTGGTAAGCAGCGCCTGCCAAATATGCAATCGCCAAGCGAACAAGGGTGAATAGTCCTAGAAACTGCCCGGATGACATGTCCTCCATGAGGCCTCCGACAACCGCCACAAAAAGCCCGATCTCCCTGCCGCTTAACATGCTCACGAGTGCTACAAGGCTTCCGACAATGTCAGGCCCGATGCCGCCAATGGAAATATAGGGAATGACAGTAGTTTCAAAAGCTACCATCAATGCGGACAGGACAGCTAAAGCCCAGTATCTCATGGCTCATGGGCCTCCTCGAAAGGTTTACGAGTATCAGGCGATGAGGATGGCTCCAAGATGATAAGGGCTTCCTCCAAACGCGCAAAATCCGCAGCCGGTTTGAGACGCGCCGCAGATCCCACGCCGTACTTCCCTGGAATGAGCTCCACAATCTCACCGATAATGAGGCCTTTGGGGTAAATTCCGCCCAGCCCGGAAGACAAGACTTTGTCTCCCACCATAAGGTCAGACTCCATTGCCAGACATTTCACAAGACACATACCGGGAGTTCCCGGGTCGCCCTCAACAAGAACCAAAGAGCGGTTACGCTGTACAACACCACCTACAGCAGATCGAGGATCAATAATCAGAAGGCTGTTGGCAGTATTTCTAGATGTCGTAGCTACCCGTCCCAGAAGGCCTTCGCAAGATACTACAGCCATATCTTTTTGGACACCATGGGCTGTCCCCTTATTTACAGTCACCGTGTTGAGCCAATTGCCCGGATCTCTGGCAATAACCTCAGCTGCCAACGTCTTATGGGGTATCCTCTCTTCGAAGTTCAAAAGCTTCCTGAGTCTGATATTCTCAAGCCTCTGCTCTTCAAGGTATACGTTTTCAGCTGTAAGCTCAGCCAATTCCCTCTTTAGGATGTGGTTCTCGCGTACAGAGAACCTCAAGCCCGCCAGGTTTCGGCCAACAGTGTTCACCCAACTGACCGCACGAAACAGGCCTGTCTGTACAGGCGCCAAGACTTCGCGAACGACATACTCCACCGGTGTCAGCTGAGCTCGTTCGCCTGAAGTCATGTAAATGGTAGCCATCAAAGCCAGCGCTGCTAGCGCCAGGAGTACGGCGTAAGTCCTTCGCTTGGATTCATGTTGCACAAACAAGCCACCCCTGCTCGGCTGTTTTCTTTAGCCCACCCTGGAAGAACTGGTAAGTATTCGCCTGAATCTCCGAAAATCTTCAAGTGCCATGCCTGCTCCCCGCACAACACAGGTAAGAGGATCGTCAGCTCGAACCACAGGTATTCCCGTCACCTCTTGAAGCACGAAGTCAAGGCCTTCGATGAGAGATGCACCCCCTGACAACACTATGCCTTTGTCAATTATATCAGCTGCGAGTTCAGGAGGAGTCCTTTCCAGAG
>JAAZEW010000290.1 GCA_012512055.1 Bacillota bacterium
AACATCCCGAAGGCCTTCTCCCACAAGGTTTATGGCAAGCACCAAAATGACAAGGGCAAGCCCGGGCAGAGTCGCAACCCACCAGGCATTTAGCATGTAACGGCGCCCGTCAGATACCATTGAGCCCCATGCAGGAATCCTAGGCGGCACACCGAGGCCCAGGAAACTCAAGGACGACTCCATAACTATCATGTTCCCCATGCGCAACGTCCCAAGGACCAAGATGGAATGGACTATGTTCGGGAGAATCTCTGAAATCATGATAGCTCCGTCGGACCGGCCGAGTGCACGGGCAGCCTCTACATATTCACATGTTTTCTGGGACATGACCTCAGCTCTGGCCAATCTATAGAACTCGACCCAACCTTTGAAACAAAGGGCCAGGATGAGATTCCAGAACCCGGGGCCCAAGACGGACATCATCCCAATGACGAATATCAGATACGGAAAGGCTAGCAGAAGATCAGTGAGCCTTGACATAACCCTGTCAAAGGTGCCTTGATAGTAGCCTGCTATAAGCCCCAACCCTACGCCCACCGCCATGGAAATCGCTATGGTCAAGACTCCTACGAGGATTGAGACGCGAGCGCCATACATAACCCTGGAGAGTATATCCCTCCCAAGCTGGTCCGTGCCGAGAGGATGCGCATTTGCCGGAGAAGGAGCGACAAATCTTTCGGTAAGAGCCACTTGATCCGGGCTGTACGGTGCTATGTAAGGTGCAAGTACCGCGCACACAACGTAGGCCAAGATCACAAAACCTCCGACGACGGCACCCGGATGGTTCCTCAGTTTCAGCAATATGCCCCATGTGCTTTGAAGCTTAGACCATGGACGGCTATGTGCCCCGGGTAAAGGCCTTTCAAGAGGATAAGCCTCAGAACCCCAGACGTGTCTTTTGACGTCATGAGCACGCTCAATATTCACTGACATGCTGTATCCGGCACCCCCTTTCGCTAAAGTGTCATCTTCGGATTCAGGTAAGTGTAAATAATATCTGTAGCAAGATTTATCACGACGAAAGTCAAAGCATAGACCATGACTGCCGCCTGAACCAGCGGATAGTCCCTGGAAAATATCGCGTCTACGACTATTCGTCCAAGGCCCGGCCATCCGAAGATGGTTTCTACTATCATGTTTCCACCGAGTAAGGTCCCCATCTGGAGCCCAACCACTGTCACCGTGGGAATAAGTGCATTGCGCAAGGCATGCCTTACTACGATAATCACCTCTGGCACCCCTTTAGCCTTGGCAAACAGGACATAGTCGGTCTTCAAGGCTTCAAGCATGCTGGATCTCGTGACTCTGGCGACCACAGCCGCTACCCCTGCCCCTAAGGTAATTGCCGGCAGGGCCAGATGCCTCAATGCGTCTCGGAGCGCTTGAGTGTCCCCGGTAATCAAGGCGTCCAGTGTCAGGAGCCCGGTTGCGGTGGCAGGTGCCATGCCATACGTAATCCTGCCTGACGTTGGAAACCAGCCGAGCCTCAAAGAGAATACGATAATCCCGATTATGCCCAGCCAGAAAGCGGGCATGGATATCCCTAAAAACGATGCGGTCATCCCAAAACGATCAATGACAGAGTTTTGACACCGCGCTGAGGCGATTCCCAGGGGAATACCCACTACAAGGGCAAATAACAGCGAAAACAACGCCAATTCAATGGTAGCGGGGACGGCTTCAAGAATTACTTCTTTCACAGGACGGGCTCTTTGAATCGAGTACCCCATATCGCCTCGAGTAAGCTTTCCGAGATAACTTGTGAGCTGCACGAGAAGGGGCTTGTCGAGGTCAAATTGGGCTCTTAGGGAGTCCATTTCCTCAAGAGTCACTCCCCCTGCTTCGCCCATCATAATATCTACGGGATCCCCTGGGATCATCCGCATGAAAAGAAAAGCTAATATCACAACACCCAGCATTATGGGGATTGCAGCAATTATGCGCTCTATTACCTGTACCTGTGCGCGTGTCATGCTAACCTCCAGTACTTGTATGCCTACCTCCGCAACCGGACAGACCGGACAGCTTCCCGTAGCAAGCCATCACTGTTACTTGGCAGGGCAGCTTCCCGCTTCCCGCGGCATGCCATTACTGCTACTTAACAGAGTAGCCCGCTTCGCGTAACAAAGCCTTGGCTTTCCCGGGATCATACGGATACGGCTCAAGGCCCGGATTAAATCCGAATCCGCTTGGCAAGAACGCACACGCCAACCTGACGCCGTTACCGCCATAGATGGACGTGAGAATTGCGTCCCAGTCCACCGCATAATTCATTGCACGGCGCACCCTCACATCGTCAAAAGGAGGCTTCTGACAGTTCAGTTCGACGCAATATACGCGTGTTCCGTCCACACTCTTTACCTGGATGTTTTTGTCCGTAGCAAGGGTTTTCGCAAGATCCGGCGTCAATTGCTGAATTATGTGGACTTCGCCGGCTTTCAAAGCAGCTACGCGCACTGTCGCCTCAGGCATCATCCGGAAGATGGCCCGTTTTGCAGGTGCAGCCCCCATCGGGGGAATCTCCCGCGAGCCCCCGTAGTATTCGTCAAACCTCTCCATGACTATTTGATCATCCAGTCGTCCTTCCTTGAATTTGAACGGTCCTGCGCCAATCGGTTTAGCTGCAAACTCATTGTCCCCGACCTTTTCGATGTAGTCCTTGGGCACAATCTGAAAATGGACAAGCGCTTGCGGGAATATGGGGAAGGGGTTGGCAAGAGTGAACTTGACAGTGTGTTGATCTGTCTTCTCAACTGTCTCCAGTGGGCCCAGGAGTCCTTTCCGCGGTGATGATTGACCTGCAATTGCCCCATCTTCGAGGACCCTCTTGAATGTGAACACTACATCATCCGCGTCAAGGGTATCGCCATTATGGAATCTCACGTCTTTCCGAATCTTGAAGACATAAATGTCGTCAGAGGGAATAGTCCATGACTCGGCGATCTCAGGCACTACTTTCCCGTCCCAGGTCCGAGTGACAAGACCGTCAAACATGTTACGGAGGACGGTTTCTGTGGATCTGTCTCGATACATGGCAGGATCCAAGGTTATGATCTTATCTGCTTTCATCCCCACAACAATGGTGTCACCTCGCGTAATACCTACATCATGGAGATTCATCCTGGAATCCATAGAAGGCTGCCAGTTAGTGATTTCGCCTCTCGCAGCTTCGGTCTCTTTGAGCGCGTACCCGAAAACCCAAGGCGCGTCCTCGAAGATGATCTTCTGCGCCTCGAAATAAGCTTCTTTCCGCTCACCTTGATCCGCGGTAGTCTGAACCAGATTGAGGAGTGCGTCCAGTTTCGCATTGCTGAACCCTGAGTAGTTGCCTCTGTCCGCTGTGCCAAGTTTAGGTATCACGAGGTCAAAGGGATCAAAGTATGCGCTACCCCAGTCAGTGAGATACATGTGCCTTTCACCTTCAAGGAGTCGCTCTTTCAGAGCATTCCATTCCCATATACGCACTTCTGCCTCGACGCCGATGGCACGGAGATATGTAGCGATGATTTCCGCTTCATCTGCACGGTCTGCCACAGTGTCAACGATTATCGAAAGAGTCTTACCTGCCGCCTGGGCAGAGTGTTCGGTAGCGACTCCAACAGAAACCAAGAGAACGGCAATGAGAGCCAGGGCTGCCACGCACTGCAGTGCGCCATAATTTTTTGGAAATCTCATGTCTTCAGCCTCCTTACCTTCATATCTCTCACAGATCCTCGAGTCTTTCATGCGGGCATCGCATATGAGCTTCTTTTATGAAGGCCTCGTTTAGATGCGTTGCGCGGACGCCCCGTGTGAACACCTTATGTAGATTGTCAGGGTGACCATCCCATAGCATCTCGTGTGGATAACTCGTGTGAATACCCAATGAGCTTTGATGTGAACGCTTCATGTGATCCTCCTGTTCTATCGTCCGTCCGGTGACATTTGGGACGAAGTTCCCCGTAAATACCCGAGGTGGACACTTCACAATATTTGGTCCATATGCCAATCAGTTGGAAGCTCGGAAGGACCTGCCCCAGGAGGAGCAGCTCAAGAGGTTTTCCAGCAGTTTCTACCTTGTAGCGTAAGGTGGGGGATACTAAGCAATCGCTTAGGAGAAAAGCGATCGCGAGACAAAAGAACCCAAGGGGCCTCCTTGGGTAAGGTTAGGCGCCCCCCTCTCGACGCTTACGAGGTTAGCTGACGGACTCGGGCTGAAGGAGCTAGCCCTACCTGCCTCACGGACAGGATTCGCCCCCACACTGGGACTGCGGTTCCCCCGCTCTTCCTTACGGAAGATTCAGCGGCTGCGTCTGCCTCTTACTCTTAGGCAAAGCACAGCTCGAACGACGCTTATATTCTGTTATTAGTACACACTACCATTATTATATTACTCATGGGACTAACATGTGTCAATGGATCATTTTACCTGTTGTCTTTTCTCACACATCTGCCAGATCGCATATCCGCTGCTTTGCGGCTTCATAACTCAATGGATTAATTCTAAAAGATCGTTCTTTATATCACCTGTTCCAGTAGTTGTCCATACTCCTTCAACCACGCCTTTGCCTTATCCATCGTTGGAGTCTGCGCACGGACGATATTCCAGAATCCAGGGGTGTGATTGGCTTCGATGAGATGAGCCAACTCGTGGATAATCACGTAGTCGATGACAAACATCGGGGCCTTAATAAGCCGCCAGTTAAGATTGATGTTGTTATTCGGAGTGCAAGAACCCCAACGATAGCGGTTGTCGACAATCTTGACATCAGCAACCTCAACACCAAGTTGCCGGGCGTGCTGCTCCACACGGGGAATAATCTTTTCCTCTGCTCTACGGACATACCATTCCCGCAAAGTCTCTACTCGCTTCGACACACGTGAAGCAGGAATGAAGAAACGCTGGGCAAACTGAATTTCAGTTGATCCGGTTTCAACTATCTCAATACGATATTGTCGCCCCAGGTATAGTACAGATTCGCCGTTGACGAGCTCTTTCCCTGGTGGATGAGGCAGGCTCCGGTATTTCTGAGGGTGGTTGATCTTTTCGTAGATCCACTGACGCTTTGACTCCACTACTTGCCGGATTCTCTCGTCAGATGTGCCTTCCGGCGCATGCACAACGACACTGCGGTCCCGCTCAACAGTGATAGTCACCCTACGCCGCCTTGGTGATCTTTGAATTGTGTATGTTAATTCCATGGCTGTCACTCCGCGTAAAGAATTATGTCATTGTTCTTCTCTGCGATCTCCATTATCCGGCTGATAACCCGTTTGCGGTTGTGGAAAACACCGGGGAGCGACAAGAACTCCTGTGACAGCAGTATTCTTTGAAGCTCTGCTCTTAGTTTATTGCGGGCGGGAATACTTTCCCAGAAGCCTGTAAGCACAAGTTCACGCTCCACGGCAAGAAATACTTTCTGAGTAAGGTCAACCAAGCGGCTGATTCTATCCTCTTCGCTCATACCGTAAGGAGAATGCGGCTCATCTTCAGTCAACACAGCATTCGTCCAGTTCAGTGCCTTGTCTTCACCGAATATCTCTCGTTCAAACATCCTGAAGAACGGCATTTGCTTTTTTCTATGAAGGCCGTAAGTAGGCTCTTTGTTGGCTTTCATCATGCGCTCTCGTAGCTTTTCCAGTTCGTCGTAGATCTTCTCCCAGTTGTTGCGGAATTGCTCGAAAATCGCTGCCAGCGCTTGGGCAAAAGAAGCTTGCAGATCAGGATCATCTATCAGTTCAACATCAAGGTGGTGGCGGATAGCGTGCTCTACTTCAGCAGCCTTCGTTTTGGTGCGCTTGCGTTTGTCCACCTCTTTTTGAAAGTCTTCATCAAGGATAGAGATGGGCTCTATCTTTGTCTCAATTCCCTTAGACTCAAGATACTCGTCAGTAATACTGCGAAGTTTCTGAGGAATGCCCTTCATGCTAAGCCGCCCGTCTCGAAAGTGCTTGCCTGCCAGCACATTGATTTCGGAAAGAGCCTGGTAGTCTGCCACGTAATCCAGGGCTTGCCTGGCGGGAAAGACCAGGTTAAGGGATCTGGTCAATTTCTTGAATGCCGTCACAAATTCAAAGCGCAGGTCTTCGTCATAGAACACATCGAAGAATGCGTCATGATCTGTCAATTCTGCCGGCCCATGCTTCCTCAGCAAATCCATCATGGCTGCGTGGTTAGCAGCCAGCTCACGCAATTCCTCCTCCGGGAAGCTGAGAGAATCGATGACTTCTTGTTGCTCTCGCTCATCGTAGTTGTCAATTGCCTCTTTCAGGTGATGACCGATTCCGACGTAATCAACGACAAAGCCTTTTTCCTTTGTTTCGCCGCTGACACGGTTCACGCGCGCAATAGCCTGAAGGAGGTTATGAGCGACGACGACCTTGTCGAGGTACATGACCTGCTCTATGGGTGCGTCAAAGCCGGTGAGCAGCATGTTATGAACAATCAAAATACCCATGTCACCGGTGATTCCACCCTCTTCGCTGCCGAAATCCATTTTAAAGCTCTTAATGCCGGCCTCGTGCCTGGACTTGTCAGAGTAGGCCTTAAGGTGCGGTGGGTCGTTGTGGTCGCCTGAGATAATCACATCTGTCGCCAGCCTCTTGAGGCAGTCGAGATCAAGCCTCATGGGGTTCGACAGTTCCAGAGCGGTGATGGCAGCTTCCAGGGCTGCGTCAATATGCTTCTTGTACCGTGCTGCTGCCTCTCTGGAAGTTGCCACAACTTGCCCTTTATAGCCGTTGGGAAATACATGAGTCAGGTAGTGTTTAACCATGTCTTGGGCTTTGGCAGCAATAGTGGACTCCGCTTCCAGATAAGCGTCACGCGACCCGTACCCGAGAATCTCCATGCGCTCCTTGAGGTTATGGTCGCTGAATACATCCTCGAACGCTGTGTCCATACCCTTCTGGTCAGGCACTTCAGCATTGTGGGTGCGCCCCTCATATACGATCTCCAAGGTCACACCGTCTTCAATAGACTGGCGCATGGTGTACTTATCAATGTAGTCACCGAATACCCGCTCCGTCTTGTCGATGGGCGTGCCTGTATAACCAATGCGGGAGGCGTTAGGAATGCCTTTATCCAGATTAGCCCCGAGCAAATTGTATTGAGAGCGGTGAGCCTCGTCGGTCATTACCAGAATATGCGGGCTGGGATTCAGCTCCGGGAAGGTCTCTCGCAGTTCAACTTCGCGGAACTTGTGAATCATGGCCATGACCAGATCCGATGCATCCGAACGTAGAAGTTCTTTTAGCTTCTTGATGCTGTCCGCTACTTTGACAGTAAAGCCAATACTCTGGCTGGTCTCGTATAGTTGGCTCTCCAGTTGGGTCCGATCAGTGACGAATATTACTTTCCAACGGGAAAGCTGAGGATGCCGGTACATCTCCCGTACCATAAACATCATGGTCAAAGACTTTCCTGAGCCTTGAGTGTGCCAGATTATGCCGCTACGTTCCCTGGGGCTTTGTCCTTCCAGAAGTCGTTTAACTGCTAGTTTAACAGCACGAAACTGCTGGTAACGTCCTACCATCTTGATGGTCTCACCCTTGTCGTTGGTGGAAAACAAAGTGAATGTACGGATAAGATCCAGCAGATTATCGCGATCCAGCATACCTGCTACCAGCCGCTGCTGGTCGTTGGGACTGCTCTCCCCATGTTCCAAGTCGTCCACTGTACGAGGGTAGGGATCAGCCCATCGATAAAAGTGCTTCTCATTGTGTGTAGTGATAGTGCCGAATTTGGCCTCATTACGGCAAGTGACGACGACGAACTGGTTGTAGTAGAATAAATGCGCGCTGCCTTCCCCTTTTGCGCCGCGCTGCTCGCTGTAACGGAGTATCTGGCCGATGGCTTCAGGAATTGCGTCTTTTACCTTAGGCGATTTACACTCAATCACCACAACCGGTAAGCCGTTAAGAAATAGCACTATATCCGGAATGATGTGATGCTCAGTGCCTAGAATGCGCACCTTAAACTGGCAGACGGCAATGAAGCGGTTGTTATCCCGATGCTCAAAATCCACAAAACGCACGGTAGGACTTCTATCACCTGTCCGGCGGTTTTCACTGACGCTGGTGTTCTCCAGCAGTAGATCAAGAACATAACGGTTGTTCTGAATCAGGCCGGTGCCGGGGAAACCGGCTGTTAGTCGTTTCACCACTTCCTCAATCTGATCGTCTTCCAGCCAGGGATTGATCACCTTAAGCTGCTCACGCAAGACCTGAACCATCACCACCTCGGTAAAGCTCCTGCGGTGGCTATCTTGTGGGTGCTGCTTACTGTCGAGGTCAATGATCTCCCACCCCAGCCCCGCAAGTTGATC
>JAAZEW010000353.1 GCA_012512055.1 Bacillota bacterium
AGCCCAGACGGGTCCTGTTGATTAGGAACCACGCAACGATGGGTAACCCAGCAGAGGCAATGAGGACTACCAACCGTTTACCGGTTATATGAGTTGTCTCGAATCTGTCCAGTCCTAACGGCGCTTGGACGGGAAGGGGAAGAACTTGGGGGCCTGCCATGAGGTGGAAGAGATCCTCCATGAATGTGAACATGCCGATGGATGCAATGAGGGATACAACGTGGAATGGATCATGCCGCTCCTCGGTGGGAGGGGGGCGGCTTAGCTAAGGCCTTAGGCCCGAGCTGCAAGATCAGCACACCTACGATCACTGCGATGGCCCCGATTATCTGCATGGTTTCCATCCTCTCTCCGAGGACTACATAGGCCAGGACTGCCGTGGCAGCAGGCTCAGCCATACAGATGATGTTGGCATGGCCGGCTTTGACATGGCTAAGCGCCTTTGGTAAAGTGCATATGCAGCAAGGAACGGGCCTTTATTTCGGGTGAAGCGTTCTTCGAAGAGGACAGATGCTGCCACTGTCACGAAGATAGGAGCTGTATAAAGAAGGATCACTGCTGTTGTCGCGGAAGTCCACGCAATGGCCTCGAAGTATGAAATGTAGTTGAGAGTGACACCCATGACTCTCCGGGGTCATTATGCGCCTAGGACAGGTGCGGCGAGAAATCCCTTCGTCACGCATCCCGCAAGTCAACAGCCTGACAAGGTCTGTCTGAGTCAACACCCGCCCTTTACACTCCAATACCTGAAGTGCTATGATCCGGTTACCTTGCACCGCTTCGCTCCGGGAGGTGGTCACGTCTTGTGGCGATAGGTGGCGGATCCCATCGTAACGCCTGGCAGGATCCTGTCGGAACAGACGGCCGAATTTGTCGGAATACGCACTTAAGAAAACTCTATCTGGGAGTTGAGGTGATACATAGTGAGAAATTTGGAATCAGTGGTAGAAGATTATGTAGAAAAAATGAGACACGATTATGACATGATAGGCGCCATGGTAACAGGTTCTTATGTTGCCGGAAATATGGGACCTAATTCTGATATTGATATCTTTTTCATCTGGAACCAAGAGAGCAAAAGTATGAGGGGAAGAGAATTCTATAACAGTGTTGAATTCGAATATTTTGTGTCTCCTGAATGGAAATATTACGAAAGACTTAAGAGCGACCTAACTTCTCAGCAAATATATGCAACCGGACAAATCATCTTTGATACAAACGATGTTTTCAGGAATATTCAAAAGGCAGCGGTTGGTATTTACGAAAACTATGACCCCGAATTAGATATGAGAGGAAGAACGGATCATAGTTTTTACGTTGAAACTATCATGAAAGATGGAATAGATATGCTAGCCGCTTCTGAATTGGAGAATTTCTGTTTTCTATCAGGAATGCATATTCCAAAATTATGTAATATCGTTGCAAAGATAAGAAAGCATTATCCGGTATACGAGAAATATGCCATGGAACATTTGAAATTAGTAGATGACAAATTGTACGCCATGGTTATGGAATTCTATAGGGCTGAAGACAAAGACGGTCTTGGTAGCAGATGGACGGATTTATGCAAATATGTCTTGAGTGAACTGGGAAATATAGACATAAAAGATTATCAAGTGGTTACAGATCTGGAGCGGGAATAGATATGTCCATGATGACGAGCAGGGAAGAGTTGTTGAATACACCTATGATCGTATAAGGCTCAGTCATTTAACCGCAATCCGGGGAAGTACGCACTGTAGAAGCCGGTATCACGGGTGAGCAGTCGGTCGGCATAGGTCGAAGGGTGCGCCCCAATGATGAAATCGCCGGCCACGTGCTGGCGAGATACTATGACGCGTCCGCACTCGGGGCAGTTGACGCGGGTTAGGCATCCGCATGACCTGCGCTGAAGACGCCTGTCACGTCGACATAGGTACACCTTCCAAGCATCTGCAGATTTACGCAGTGATTCTCGCCCAGGTTTTCATCACGTATCTCTGCACCCGGTTCCGGCGTCATTCGCACGTGCCCAGAGACATAGAGCGAGCCATATGCCGGAACCTAAGAGGGCAGACTGTTTTCCGCCTGCTGTTCTTAAAGAGCCTTCTTAGCTCGCCAATAAGAAATCCCCTGAAGAGCAGTTCTTCTGACGTGCGCGCATATGCCTCAAGCAGCGACTTCGCGACTGAGTGGTTGGACCAGGGCCATACTAGGAGAAATATGGCGGTTACGGCAGCTCCGACAAATACCTTCACATTTGGGCCCAGCCCATACTCGGTCAATCTCCTTCCCTGGGTGTGCACAGCGACAAATGCGGACCCCACATAAGAGGGTACACCAGCAGCGCCACAACTAAGTGAGCACCGGCGGGCATGGCAGGCGTGTTCCTGAATAGCAAATTCAACACACCTAAGAGTACTGAAGATC
>JAAZEW010000039.1 GCA_012512055.1 Bacillota bacterium
GCCTGCGACTCCTGTCGATATGGCGAATGGCTTCGCTATGTGAACAGTAATCATGATTTCGCCTTCCTTCGCAGCATGATCCACGCCTACAGAAAGGACAAACCCGATGTCTTCTATCTCTTTTCTGCTCCAACACCCGGCAGTGGAAACGACAACCGAGACCATGGAGAGAATCAGCGCAATGCGTGCCCAGCGCCAAGCTTTCATTGGGATTCCCCATTCTTCCGCGAGACAGCGGTCCGGACACCTAACGCTGCATAGAGAAATAAGAGGGCCACTACTGCGACAATGATGGAAAACACCGCGTCTGCCTTAGCAAGGAAATCCTCAAGATCCACAATACTTTCGAAGGAGACAAGACCTAACGGAACGAAGACGGCGGCAAGCGGACATGCCAGATGTTCAAAGGCCTTCAAGTTAAAAACCTGAGCTATTCCTATAGATGTTGCCCAAAGAAACAGAGACAACTTGATTCCCGTGCTTAGCGTCCACGCTGCCATTACTCCTGCCTCTATTCTCTCAAAGAACTCTCCTAAACTTATCATCCTGGCGAGACTGAATAGCGGAAGGGTCCATGAGTTTGCCGTAGGGCCGAAGACAGCCACTAAAGCTATGGCTGCAAGTGCAGTAAGCGCCCCGGTGATAAGAACTGCATATACGGCATACTTCGTCGCTTCCTCCGGCTTGTCCAGATATGGAACTATCATGCCGATTATAAGGTATTGGCTGTAGTAGCCAAGGCTTGCGACGACAGGTGAGACCAGGTTGGATATGCCCCGAGCCAGAATTGGCCTTAAGTTCTCAAACCGCATAGCGTTATAGGGCAGCACATACGTCAACAGAAGAACAAACACGAGGACGTAGAATACATCTTCTCCGAGGCGACACGTCACTTCGAGCCCGGATCTTGCAGCGTAACAGCTCATGATGGCTAACATGATCATGAAAGCAAAAATCGGCGTCTCAGGCATGATAGCGATGACGTACCCCTCACCCAGAACGCGGGTGATATTCACACCGGTGTCTACGAAAAACCACAGGATGACGAGGCCGAGAAGTCTCCCAATGACCGGACCGAGGAGGATCTGGCTGTATTCAATGATCGTCTTCCCGGGGAACTTCAGGCTCAATTTGGTTATGAGGATAACAAAAGGGATAGTAACTACACTGCTGATAATACCGGCAATCCACGCATCCTGGACGTGCTTTGTGCAGGTTATCAAAGAAAACGTCAAAGTAACAGGCACGACTCTTATCACGATCAGCACAGCCATGAGCTGGCGTCCTGATATTTTCCCGCCTTCGAGAGCAGTCATCTTGGCCCCTTCTTCCTGTAACCGCTCGGAATCCCTTTTGCTTGAGGCTGAGGCGGTCTTGGCATGAGGCCTCCGGACTGTCTCCTAAGGTCGCTTTTGCCTGTAAACTCCGGCCGAGTATCTATTGCCCACCATGGAAGCCTGACAAGGGCATCCTTCAGGTCGGATACGACAACCGGCGCAACGGGCTCCAGGAACGGAACACCGAATGACCGAAGGGATGATAGATGAATTCCAGCGATTGAGAACCCAAATACAACTCCGAATAAGCCCAGTGCGCCTGCAAGCAAGATCACGGGAAAGCGGAGCAACCTTACAGCAATGGAAAGGCTGAAAATTGGTGTAACAAATGATGAAATAGCTGTTAAGGCAACGACTATTATCATGGCAGATGAAACCAAACCTGCGCGAACCGCAGCTTCTCCCAGAATCAGAACGCCTACTATACTGATGGCAGGTCCGTAGATCTTGGGCAGCCTCACTGCAGCCTCCCGCAATATCTCGAAGGCTACCTCCATGAGAAGGGCTTCAAATACGGCAGGAAAGGGTACACCTTCGCGCTGAGCAGCTATGGCAAGAACCAAAGGGGTGGGAAGCATTTCTTGATGAAATGTGGTGACTGCAACGTACAATGCAGGAAGAAGAAACGCAATAAAGAAAGAAGCGTACCTCAGCAGTCTTACTGCAGACGCGATAAAAAAGCGCTCATAGTAATCCTCGGGCGAAGTGAGAAACATCAAGAATGTAACCGGAACAATAAGGACAAACGGCGTGCCGTCCGTAAGTATTGCAATCCTTCCTTCAAACAGCGCACCTGCCACTCTGTCAGGCCTTTCTGTACGAAGAATGGTGGGGAACGGCGAAAAAGGCGCATCCTCAAGGTATTCCTCCAGTTTACCGCTTTCCTGGATGCTGTCTACGTCAATCCTTGTAATCCTGTCCCTGGCCTCCTGGACCACTTTGTCGTTGGCGATACCTTTGATGTAGGCGATTGCCACTTGAGTACGACTGACTCTCCCGACAGTGAATTCTTCGATCCAAAAGCGCGGATCCCTGATCCTCCTTCTAAGCAGGCTGGTATTGACCCGCAAGACCTCGCTGAATCCTTCCCTGGGGCCACGAATAACGACTTCGCTCTGAGGCTCCTGAATACTGCGCGTCTCAAAACCTCGCACATCGCAAACCAAAGCCTCAGAACTTCCGCCTATCACTACCCCGCACTTGCCTTCAGCTATCCTGCTTAGAAAATCTGTTCTATCAGAAACCTGCTTTACATCCGACACCAGAATCAGCCGGTCTCTCAACCTATCTTTAACCTGAATTGAAGATAAGCGTTCTGATTCGAGGATTTCAGACGTGACTCCAATGGGCTTGATGATCGCCTCGCTGACAAGCTCTTTGTCAACCAATCCGTCTAAATGAACCACCAGCACAGCAATACCCCGGCCGGTCCCGAATCTCACCTTGCGGACAATGAGGTCCGAACTGTTGCCGAAAGCTTCTCTGATGAAAGCCTCGTTTTCTCGGAGCCTTATGCTAAGACTAGCATGGGCTGAACTTAGGCGAGGTCCTTGGCCCTGAATATCCGTCCTTCGCCGCCTCAACAGCAAGCGCTTAACAAATCGCGACAACGCACGAAAAGCCACGTCTTGTCATCTCCTTGAGCTTTCCTCAAGAACCCTGCTTATCCAGGCCGGTCTCGAGGTCCATCCCCAGGATATCCATGGGTATTGTTGCCTCCTATGGGAGATCTTATCCCCATGGCAAGTTACGTGGCACAAAGGGAAGGGAGTTATCCGGATTCGGTATTATCGCCTTTTTCTTTTGTGGGAATGAAGTTCACAGAACGTGAAGGGGTTATCGTGGAAATCGCATGCTTATAAATGAGGTCTTCCCGCGTGCCGTCGCTGACAACTATTGTGAAACTGTCGAATCCCGTGATTACACCTTTTATCTGATACCCGTTGAGTAAGTAGACAGTGACTGCAATGTTTTGGGAACGAAGAAGGTCGAGGAATCTGTCCTGAAGGTTTTGGGTCAGCTTATTCACTGTGGCTCGCGCCCCCTCTTGTTGCTAATGCTTCTCCACCCTTTGCCTGTGGCATAACTTGAAGGATTTTCTTTCCCTACGTTTTCTACACAGCAGCCATTTTCCCTTTGATCAACGCAAGAATACACCTTACGGCTTCCTCTTTCGATTCAAAAAGCCCTATGTCCATCCACTGTATGCGCGGATCAGCTCTGAACCAAACAAGCTGCCGCTTGGCATATCTTCTTGTATCCCTCTTTATAAGCTCTATTGCTTCTTGTAGAGGGCATTCACCTTTGAGATACCGCACGATTTCTTTGTATCCCAGGGCTTGCCCGGAAGTCAATGTCCTACTGTATCCCTGCTCTAGAAGTTCTTTGGTCTCCTCCACCAGTCCAAGCTCGATCATCTTGTCGCATCTGGCTTCGATCCTCTCGTATAATACCGGCCTCTCGCGAACCAAGCCCACCATGACCAGTCTGTCAAAACGTGCCTTCTTCCTTCGCCCCTCTCGCCACAGCTCCGAGATGGGACGGCCTGTAGTGATATGCACCTCAAGCGCTCGGACAATTCGTCTTGTGTCATTAGGGTGGATCTTTTTGGCAGCTTCAGGATCTACCTCTTCAAGCCTGGCGTAAAGCACGTCATGTCCCTTCCGGGCAGCCTCCTCCTCCAGAGATGCCCTAATCTCGGGTGATGCGCCTTCCCAGGGAAACAAGAATCCGTCAACCACTGCCTTGATGTAGAGGCCTGTCCCGCCCACCAGAACCGGAATACGGCCCCGCGAAGCAATATCTGAAATCGCAGCTTCAGCCAGTTCTTGGAATCTGGCGACATTGAAATCTTCATCCGGCGCCACAACATCAATCAGGTGATGCGGCACCGTCTCCCTCTCTGTCATGCCGGGTTTTGCAGTTCCGATGTCCATATACTTGTATACCTGCATGGAATCACAGGACACTATCTCACCGTCAAGTTGCCTGGCAACGTCAATAGATATGTCAGTCTTTCCGACTGCAGTAGGGCCTGTGATCACCACAAGCCAGTCAGCGGCAACCGGATTCCCTATTTGATTTTGCGGATTTCTTTCTTGATCCGTTGAAGCCTTCACAAAACCTAACACATCCTTCGATTACTTCCTCGTTACTGTCTCGTTACTTCCTCCGAAAGGTCCGGTCCAGTTCATCCCGGCTTATCCTGAGGAGGGTCGGACGGCCGTGGGGGCATGAGTAGGGGTCCAAAGCACATGCAAGATCAGAGAGAAGCTTCACAACTTCCCCAGGCTCTAACCTGTCACCGGCCTTGACCACCGCCTTGCATGCAAGCTCAGCCGCGACACGTCCCAATAGGCCTTCTATCCCGTCTGTCGCTTTAGCGCCGTCTGCCCCGGAAGACACTTCGTCAGCGAATAGCTCAATTGCAGAAGACACAGCACCAATTGGATCCGTCCCGGAAAATGCGGTGAGCGCGGAAGGCACGCCTCTTAGAAGCAAGGACGACTGACCGAATTCCTCGAGAATGATACCTATTCCGGCCAGCTCAGAAAGGTACGGCATGACTTCCTGAACCACACCGGGCACAAATTCCAAAGGTTGTGGGATGAGAGTCTGCGCATTCACATGTGCCCCTTCAGTCAGCGCCTTTAAGAGCTCTTCGTATATTATGCGCTCATGGGCAGCGTGCTGATCGATAATCACCAGATCCTCGCCGTCCTCAGCCAGGATATACATGTCTTTGAAGATTCCGATGCGCTTAAACCGTCCGCCGGCTGCCTCAGGCTGCCAACCCACGGAGTAGCGGGAATGAAAGTCCTCTATCATGCCTGCCCCTGGGAGGCCTGCGTCTTGCGCGCCTGCATCCAAACGGTGGATGCCTCCTGAGCTGTCATATCCCGCCATCATCATATCCCTTGCATCTTCAGGGCCTCTGCCACCCTGTTCTATCCCCCATCCAATGCCGGGCACAACCCCTACTGACCTCAGCGCAGATGAAACGGCTTGTGCCACAAGCCTGAAAATATCGTGGCCTTTCGAGAATCTGACCTCCCTTTTCGCAGGATGGACATTCACATCCACAGATACAGGATTAGTCAGTATCCATAGGAATATCGCGGGATAGCGCCGCACCGGGAGCCTCCTCCCGTAAACATTCTCAACGGTCCTCGTAAGGACCGGAACAACACAAGACCTACCATTGACAAACACATGTTGCATATCACGTCTTGTCCTCGAGGCATCAGGAGGACTGATGAAGCCCTCAATGTGAGTATCTCCGGCGCCTGCAGTAATCGGCAGCAAGCCCTTGACAATCTCCGTGCCGTAGACTGAAGCAATGGTATTGCGCTTATCTCCTTGGCCCTGAGAGACAAAGGCTACCTTGCCGTCGCATATAAGGCGGAACCTTACATTCGGTTGGGCAAGGGCCAGCCTTGCCACTGTATCGCGTATATGTCCCGCCTCCGTAGACGGGCTTCGCTGAAACTTGCGCCTGGCAGGAGTATTATAGAACAAGTCCCGGCACACGACGGTTGACCCGACTTGCCTGGGATGGTTCTCTTCGGAGATAAGGGTTCCTCCTTCCAACACGATTCTCGTCCCTATCGGATCCTCTTTACGGCAGGTGATAACCTCCGTCCGGGATACCGCAGCTATACTGGGAAGCGCTTCCCCACGGAATCCCATGCTGAGCACAGTCAGAAGATCATCCGCCGTTCTGATTTTGCTGGTGGCGTGGCGCATGAAAGCAAGACGTAAATCGCTCCGGCTCATGCCTCTTCCATTGTCCGATACCTTAATGAATGTCCCGGGCGGACCCTGGGTCTCAACGACGATCTCAGTTGCCCCGGCATCAATGGCGTTTTCCATGAACTCCTTCACCACTGATGCAGGCCTTTCCACAACCTCACCTGCGGCGATTCTATTAATGGTATCCTCATCAAGGACTACTATGCGCTCATCCATACTCACAGATTCTCTTTCCCCTCAATCCTTGACTTCAATTCCGCAAGGCGCGTAAGGGCCTCAAGCGGCGTCATAGAATCGATATCCATCTCTCTTATCTCCTCTGCAATACTTCCATCCTTGGCAGGTGAGGACGCAGCGCACGCCTCGTCCATAAGAACGGCAAGGAGGCTCATCTGTTGGGGCCTGGAAGGGCTTCTTTTCTCAAGCTCTCTCAAAATAGTATTTGCCCTCTTTACTAACTCCCTGGGCATGCCTGCCATCTTCGCCACATTAATGCCGTAGCTCTTGTCGCACCCTCCCGGGCTCAGCGTGTAGAGGAACACCACCTCTCCCCCGCGCTCCTCAGCTTCTATACGGAAATTCCTGACCCGGTCCAACTTATCTTCGAGTGCAGCAAGTTCATGAAAGTGAGTTGTGAAGATGGTTTTTGAGCCTATCTTATCATGTATGTGTTCAATGACTGCTTGAGCTATTGCCATTCCGTCGTAAGTGCTGGTTCCACGGCCAAGCTCGTCAATGAATATCAGTGTCCTTTCTGTGGCTTGAGAAATGATTAGAGAAGTCTGGAGAAGCTCCACCATAAATGTGGACTTGCCTTCCGCTATCTCTTCAGATGACCCGGCGCGCACTGCAATTCTGTCGGTAAGTGAGATCATGGCTGAAGTCGCAGGGACGAAACTCCCCATGTGCGCCATGAGCGTAATGAGAAGCGCGCTCTTCCCAAGCGTGCTCTTGCCTGACATGTTTGGGCCGGTGAGGACCATTATCCGGCATGATTCAGAATCCAACCGGATGTCATTGGGAATGAACACTCCCGGAGGAAGAGATGTCTCTACGACAGGGTGACGTGCCCCGATTATCTCAAGAGCCAGGCCGTCGTGGAGAACCGGACGGACGTATCCGTAGATACCGGCTGATTCGGCAAAAGACGCGAATACGTCGATCTCAGCCACAGCCTCCGCCACCTGCTGAATCTTAGGGATCTCGCATGCAGCCTTATCCCTGACTTCCGAGAACAGCTCGTATTCCAGGGAAGCCATTCGATCCTTAGCCTTAAGAATGATAGTCTCATGTTCCTTCAACTCAGGAGTTATGAACCTCTCAGCTCCGGCAAGAGTCTGCTTCCTTGTCCAGGCCTCAGGGACCAGATGCAAGTTGGCGCGTGTAACCTCGAAATAGTACCCGAAGACTTGGTTATAGCCGACTTTTAGCGATTTTATGCCTGTTTTCTCTTTCTCTGAAACCTCGAGTGAGGCCACAAACTCTCTGCTCCTTGCGCTGATATCCCGGATCTTGTCCAGTTCCGCGCTGTATCCTTTTCGGATTATCCCACCCTCAGTGAGAACGTGGGGGGGATCATCAACAATTGCGCCTAATATGAGATTGGCCAACTCTCCAAGATCCAAAAGACGCGAAGCCAACCCCTGCAAGGCATCGCAAATCGTCCCGTCGACAATTTTCCTAAGCTTAGGTATGACATTGAGGGATTCGGCCATAGCCACAAGGTCCCTGGCGTTTGCTCCGCCTGTTCCGATGCGAGTGGCAAGCCTCTCTAAGTCCCTAACACGAGACAGAACTCGCCTGATGTCATCCTGTGTTATGACATCGCGTGCAAGTTCTTCCACTGCGTCGAGTCTCCTCGTAATTTCCGCCAAGTCCTGCGAAGGGCGATCCATCCACTTTCGCAGCAGCCTTCCGCCCATTGATGTCACCGTGCGATCCATTACGCCAAGCAGGGTGCGTTCCTTCCCGCGCTGCGAAGGCCGGATAGTACCTGTAAGCTCAAGGCTGCGGCGAGTCTCAGGATCAATTGCCAGTGCGTCGTCTATGGAGAAGCATCGAATCCTATTGATATAGGATAATGACGTCATTTGCGTCCCTGAAACGTATAGCAAAAGAACCCCGGCAGCCTGCATGCCAAGGGGGTATTCCATGCAGCCTGAACCTTCCAGGCTAAGAGAGCCGAAATGGTCGGCCAATGCCTTCTTCGCATGTGCTGCCTGGGAAGGCCCGCCTAGGGCGCCGGATACCGCAGGCTGCGCCTTGTCATCCACGAAAGTTGTGGCAAGCCCGTCCTGCGACGTGAGCCCTTGAACAAGGCGAGAGTTTTCCGCAATACCCGGTGTGACCACACACTCCCTAGCGCCCAGGCTACCCACTTCAGCGAGGATGGCTTCCTCCGCCCGCTCCCCCCTGGCCTCGGTAATTGCGAACTCCCCTGTAGACACGTCGAGCACGGCAAGGCCGATTGCTTTGCCTTGAGCTGCCAAAGCTATCAGGTAATTGTTCCTCTTCGCTTCGAGGAACTCAGGTTCAAGAATTGTCCCGGGGGTGATCACACGGACGACTTCGCGCCTTACGACTTTCCGTCCGGGACGAGGACGCTCCATCTGTTCGCATATGGCGACTTTGTACCCGGCTTCGATAAGCCGCCCGATGTATGTCTCTGCTGCATGGTGAGGTACCCCGCACATGGGCATCCTCCCGCCCCGGCCTGCGTCTCTGGAAGTCAGAGTTATCTCGAGAACTTCAGCAGCGGTGTTGGCATCTTCGTTAAACATTTCGTAGAAGTCGCCGAGACGAAACATTAGTATTGCATCAGGATGCTGAGCTTTCATGGCAGTATACTGCCGCATCATAGGAGTGGTCAAACGGAAACCACCTCGCCGATTTGTGTCCAAGCACGGGTTTCTGTGATCTTGACTTTCACCAGACCTCCCTGGGAAACGTCAGGGTGTAACGGGAAAATGACCAGCTTGTTTGTGCGAGTACGTCCCGACAGCATGGACGGGTTTGTCTTGCTCATCCCCTCAACCAAAACCTCTCGGACGCTCTCTTTGAGAGTCCGGTTGATCTGTTCGGTGATCTCATTTTGCACACTTATCAGTTGCTGAATTCTCTCAGTCTTCACCTCGCCGGGCACCTGATCCGGCATTGAGGCGGCAACCGTGCCCCGCCGTGGAGAATACACAAACGTAAATGCAGAGTCGAACCGGATTTCCTCCACTGCCCTCAAGGTTTCGGCAAAATCATCGTCGTCCTCACCGGGAAAGCCTACTATCAAATCCGTGGTAATGGAACACCCTGGCACAGCCTTGCGTATTCTCGAAACCAAATCCATGTACCGCTCCAGCGTGTAGCCGCGGTTCATACCTGCCAACACCCTGTCCGAGCCTGCCTGGAGAGGTAGGTGAAAATGCTCACACACAGTCTCCGACGACGCTATTTCATAAATGAGTTTATCCGTGAAATCCCTGGGGTGACTGGTCATATAGCGTATCCTTGATATCCCGGGCGTCTTGTCCAGAGCACGGAGAAGATCGGCAAAA
>JAAZEW010000291.1 GCA_012512055.1 Bacillota bacterium
AGTCATATTTGCCCATGGAATCAACGCAGACAAGATTTGATATTGTGGCTATTGCGTCCCATTTGATAAAGCTATTGTTGCTTTCAATAAGCTTTGCTATTGCATCAAAATAAGGAAAGACAATGTCAGGATGTTGCTCGCTCGTCAATCTGATAACCTTAGTGCAAAAGAACTTAATGCTGGTCTTATCAGTGGTAATTATGTCAATCAATTCAGATATCATGGATGGCTCCCTAAGGACTTCAGTCACAAACTCATTTATATCAGGCTTCTCTGCCAACCGTCTTGTAAGTCCCACTGGACCTTACCCCCTATTGCGGAAGGATTGGACTGTTTGCTGCGTTTAGAGGCGACAGTTATCAACCTCACTGCATCGATTTCTCTCATATTCACATTCTCAGAAAATACTACATAATTGCCGGCTTCAACCCAGCTTACGTAAGCACTATCGTACCAACCACCCGTAATCCTGCCTGCAATCCACAATATAGTCAACGTATACAGTTTGATCTTTGATTTGATATAGAATCAGATACCACTTTTCTACGAACATCTTGTGATATTTATTCGGCGGGACAAATTCAGCTTCCAGAAATGGAAAACGCTCCGGCATTTGGTGAAGGGAGCGAATGGCATCCATTAATTCATTTTTCACTTTGTGGGCGGCTGAGGGACTCTTCTGTGCCGGAAACCGAACATGACTCGCTAGCATCTGACGGGCACGGTCGGAAACAAGCACCCTATACTTAGGCTTCTTTTCCATGTTCAACCTCGTCGATAATGCTTTCCAGGTAGCTTTCTAGTTGGTCCGGTGTGACTCCGGTGCGGCCGGCCAGACGGTCTTCCTCAACGGCTAATAGTTCTTCTCGTAGTCTTAACATTCTTTCACGGCGAGTAAATGCCTCTATATCCATCACCACGAGATCGCCCCTGCCGTTTTTTGTAAGATACACAGGCTCGCCTGACGACTTGCACAAAGCCGCAATCTCATTGTAGTTCTGTCGAATGCTTGCAGACGGCCTAATATGCATGACATCAACTCCTTATAGTAATATTTTAACTATATTATATTTATTTGATGCTATATAATCAACCGACACTTCTGTTAAGATGCATGCCGAAAACAGATGATCTGTCCAAAGAAGGAATATTAGAGAAGAACTAGAATACATATATGTAAGCGCATACATATCGCCAGAAGGCAGTTACGCTGGCATATGGCATTCGATGTGTAACATAATATGAAACCTATTACACCCTCTGTTCCGTATCTATTTCGCAGGTCTTCAACATGCTCTTTATAGACTTTCGTGTGTCATTTTGCTCTTAGGGATTGCGGGATTCTCCGGATGTAGTGAGAGTGAGCCTATCTGTCTGAAGGATCAAGAAAGCGGTGAATTGCAATAAGCACAATATACGAAGTGGCAGAAAAAGCAGGAGTATCAGTTGCTACTGTCTCTCGCGCATTAAATGGCAGTGGGTACGTGAGCAAGGAAGCAAGAGAGCGCGTACTGGCTGCAGCCCGGGCGCTGGACTACCACATGAATGTTAACGCTCGCAGTCTCACGAGTGGCAAAACCTACACGATAGCGTTGGTGCTACCGGACGTAACTAACCCGTTTTTCCCTGCGGTTGCCAGAGGCGTGGAGGACTACGCATCTGACAATGGGTATTGTGTGATGCTTTGCAACACAGACGGCAATTCGCGTAAAGAATCTGATTACCTTGCAATGCTCCGTTCCAGAAAGGTGGACGGCGTGATATTCGCGGTCAGCGTACCTTCAAAGTCCAGGATAAACACGCTTCTGGATGACGGAATTGCTGTGGTGTTAGTCGACAGGGACTTGGGCGATTCCTACGATATTGTGAAAACGGACAATATTGCAGGTGCAATGTTAGCTACAAACCATCTTGTTGGCCTCGGACACACTCGTATTGCTTTCATATCCGGTCCGGCGCAACTGGCCACATCCCAAGAGCGTTTTAGTGGATATCGTGATGCACTCATGTCCAAGGGTATTCCTTTTGATGAGCGATTGGTAATCGAAGGAGACTTCCGGATGGAAAGCGGACATGAAGCAATGTGTCAACTGATGAATGGGTTCGATTGCAGAGATAGGAATGGGTTTACCGCAGTTTTTGCAGCAAACGACCTAATGGCAGTAGGCGCAGTGACAGCGCTCGAGGAGAGCGGACTCCGTGTCCCTACTGACGTAGCTGTCATGGGATACGACGATATTAACATTGCGTCAGTGATGCGTCCGCGCCTCTCGACTATTGCCCAACCCAAGTATGAAATGGGCTGGATTGCTGCAGAGACCATAATCAAACGAATGTCTGAACCAAAGGGGTCACGTATGGAGG
>JAAZEW010000368.1 GCA_012512055.1 Bacillota bacterium
GTTTCAGTTCTCGCATTATCAGCCCGGCTTCAATAGTCTTTCCTAAGCCTACCTCGTCTGCAAGCAAATAGCGGATTCGATCATTGGCTACCGCACGTGATAATGCCCGGATCTGATGGGGAAGGGGGATGACTGATGACTCAATGGGAGCAAGGAGGACATCACGGGTAAGTGCATCAGCGACCCGGGCGGCTGCTGCAACATACGCGATGTGAGCAGGTGTTGCGATGCTCGTCTCATCTATCTGTTTGAGTTCATCTTATCGAACACGAACCACCGCGTTCTGATTTGGCAGCCATACGCGGCAGATGGTATCTCCCCATAGAGTCTGAGTCTCTATGATCTTGCATGCTTGCTGGTATTCACTGCAGTAAACCCAGCTTCCAGTATCAAGTCTCTTCATTTGACATTATCAGCCTTCTGTCCTGGTTAGTGCTTGGTCCCACCACATAAGCAACTTTGAATCTTCTTGAAGAACCTTAACAGGAATCTTGTTCGCCACATCAAGTATCGTTTGATAGTCCCTCTCTATCCAGGCCTTTTTGAAGCCCGCGCGGACAGCCTCCAGTCGGAAGACTTTCAATCGTTTCTGTGTTGAAGTTCGATACTCTTCAAATTCCTTGAGTAAAGCCCTTTCACGGAGCTTCTCAAGGTCTCCCGCTTTGTTAGGATCAGGTACGTACCAGCGATCCTTTGCTTTAGCTTGCAAGGCCGGGTCCTCTTTAGATAGGTTCCGCAGATCTTTGAAGTTGCTGGAAAGGTAGCTATGGATTTGGCTTGGTACTTCGCCAGTTCCGTCATAGCGCAAGAAATTCTGCTGAAGCAACTCTAACAGTTCCAGCGGTTTTTCATGCTTCTGCCACCCGACAATCTCTTTCATAAACTGTGGGTGAATCTCTTGGAAGGTCTGAGGTTTAGAGGCAAGTTGCTGTTTGAGCCATTGAATAGCTGAAGCTTCATCTAAGACAAATAGCTCCAGTTGCTGGATGCCCTTGATCTTCATACGTTTCTTATCGTACTTAGCAACCTGATCCGGCAAGAAGTACATCCCGTCACGTTCCGGGAAACGTTGCTCTAAACCTTGATAGAATTCTGCCGCCGTCAAAGGTACCGTTACTCCGCGTTCTACGTGAAATGCAACCATGCGATCGTACAGAAGGTAATTCTGTCTTTCGGCTATGACTTCTACTTTTCCGTCTTTAATTAAGGGATCAGAGGCTTGCTTGAGGTGAGTCCGGATGAAAGCCCAAGCGCCATTTTCGGTGCCGGCTTCAAGTCTGAAACGTTTTTCTAAGCCGTCGTTGGGTTTGTATGCAGAGATAATAAGATCCTGCTTGACAGCACCGCTACTTGTAATTTGCTTAAAGGTTCCTTGCTGTTTGTCAAGAGTACGAACATCTGCAACCACAAAACCCGCTCGCTGCAAAGCTTCTTGTATTGCATTCCATACGCTATTCTTTGAGTTGTGAAATTCTACTGTTATCCAACGGCCAGGCTTAAGAACACGATAGTATTCTTTGAAACAGTGAGTCATTAATTGCTGATATTCGACTAGACTTTTGCCTTGAGCCTTGTTTTCAATGGCTTCTGATTCATTATTGGTCCACACCTTAAGCCATGATTCCCAGATGAAATTTAACTCGGAGTACATTAGATTGCTACCAAAGGGTGGATCTGTGAAGATGTAATCCACAGTTTCCATGGGAATATAGGATGCATTGGATGTAGAATTACAAGCTGCAATGCTGCTGAAGGTACTTGCAATGTCTACCAGTTTCGACCTGCTCCACGACTGCATAGAGTTATACTCGTACTTAATGGAAGGAACATATAGAGTGCCCGCAAGCGGCCCTCTTTGCCTGGGCCACCTATTCATAACAGAATTCAGGATAGTGCAAGCCGTCAGGGTTGATTTGCTTCGGGGGCTGAGTTTCTGCCATATGAATGCTTGTATATGTGTATTCCTCTTCGTATAGAAATGATGCACATGAGTCATACCTATGTCATCATTGCGTCTTGATTCTTCACCTTCAGGCATCCGATCTGTCGGAAACCAATAAGGAATATCACTATCCTCTATCTTTTGAATGAGCGCAA
>JAAZEW010000292.1 GCA_012512055.1 Bacillota bacterium
AGTCTGCCATAGCCAATGCCGAGCATAACCTCGAGCTCGATAAAGATGACTTATATGTGGCAGATGTGAGAATCGATGAAGGCCCGACCATGAAGAGATGGCGTCCGAGGATGCGGGGAATACCTGCTCCGATTCTCAAGAGAACCAGTCACATCACAGTAGTTGTCAGAGAGAAGGAGGGATGACAGGTTGGGACAGAAGGTTCATCCCTATAGTCTGAGGCTAGGAATAGTCAAGGATTGGGCTGCGAAGTGGTATGATGATAAGAATTACTCTCAGTTGATCCATGAAGACCTCCATATCAGGCAGTTTGTGAAGGCAAGGTTCTATAATGCCGGGATTTCCAAGACTGAGATCGAGCGAGTGGCAGACCGGGTGAAAGTCAGTATCCACACGGCAAGGCCTGGAATGGTGATCGGTCGAGGCGGTCAGGAAGTGGAGGCGCTCAGGCGGGACCTTGAGGCTATCACAAGCAAGCATGTCTCAGTGGCAATCGTCGAGGTCAGAAACCCGGATCTTGACGCCCAATTAGTCGCGGAAAACATTGCTTCTCAGATAGAGAGGAGAATTTCCTTCCGGAGAGCAATGAAACAAGCGCTTTCAAGATCAATGAGACAAGGCGCTGAAGGCATGAGAGTAAGGGTCAGCGGCAGATTAGGAGGGGCTGAGATTGCCCGCACAGAGGGTTACAGTGAGGGGAAAGTTCCTCTTCATACTCTGAGAGCTGACATAGATTATGGTTTTGCGGAAGCTCACACCGCGTACGGCAGAATCGGCGTTAAGGTGTGGATCTACAAAGGCGATGTGCTTCCTGAGAAGGCTGCCGTTGAAGGAGGCCGGTAAGAATGTTACAACCAAAAAAGACTAAGTTCCGTAAGGTCATGCGCGGCAGAATGAAAGGCAAGGCTGCCGGTGGCGCCGAGGTGTCCATGGGCGAATACGGTCTTCAGGCCCAAGAGCCCGGATGGGTTACAGCCAGGCAAATTGAGGCAGCGCGAATTGCCATGACCCGGTATATCAGGAGAGGCGGAAAGGTCTGGATTAGGATATTCCCGGATAAGCCGGTCACCAAGAAGCCGGCTGAGACCCGTATGGGTTCAGGAAAAGGTAACCCAGACCACTGGGTAGCTGTGGTAAGACCAGGACGAATAATGTTTGAGATTGCAGGTGTGCCGGAAAACGTGGCGCAGGAGGCTATGCGCTTGGCAGCGTTTAAGCTTCCTATAAAGACTAAATTTGTCAAGAGGATGACGATAGGCGGTGAGGCCGGTGAAAGTTAGGGAAATACGTGACCTTTCCAGCGATGAGCTGAACCATAGGCTTGACTCGCTGAAAGAGGAGCTTTTTAACCTTCGATTTCAGGTTGCCACCGGTCAGCTTGACAATCCCATGCGTGTCCGTGAAGTTCGCAAGGACATAGCACGGGTCAAGACAGTCTTGCGCCAGCGCGAACTCGGCATTGGCCAGTCGTCTTAAGGAGGGTTATGCGGTGGACGCGCGAGGAACGCGTAAGATGCGCATTGGTCGAGTGGTAAGCGATAGCATGGATAAGACAGTGGTTGTCGCTGTTGAAAGAATAGTCGCCCACCCGCTCTATGGTCGAAGGATGAAGAGAACTACGCGCTTCATGGCGCACAATGAAGATAACCGGGCCAAAGTCGGGGATAGGGTTCGACTAATGGAAACCAGGCCGCTTAGCAAACGTAAGAGATGGCGTGTGGTAGAAATCCTTGAAAGGGCGAAGTAGTCCCGTACAGGATTAGCCAGGGCGCAGAAGAGCGCTCTTTGACAAGGAGGGACTGCCAGGTGATTCAGGAAGAGTCGATGCTGAATGTCGCTGACAATACAGGCGGCAAGAGGATAAAGTGCATCAGGGTGCTGGGCAGCGGCAACCAGAAGTTCGCCGGTATAGGGGACATTATCGTTGCCAGTGTCAAAGAAGCTACACCCGGTGGCGTCGTGAAGAAAGGGGACATAGTCAGGGCAGTGATTGTCCGGACAAAAACAGCGGTATCGCGTCCTGACGGGACCCATATCAGATTTGATGAAAACGCAGCGGTCATCATAAACGAGCAGAACAACCCCAGGGGGACGCGGATATTCGGCCCGGTTGCAAGGGAGCTGCGTGAGAAGGAGTTTATGAAGATAATCTCCTTGGCGCCTGAGGTTCTGTGATGGAGTCTCGAAAGAGAAACCTTTTGGCTGCGAAGAGGCAGGTGTTTTAAGGACAATGAAACCTCATGTGAAAAAGGGCGATACAGTAGTCGTTCTTTGGGGGCAAGACAAGGATAAGCGAGGAAAAGTCCTACGGGTGCTTGCCGGTGAGGAACGAGTGATTGTGGAAGGCGCGAATGAAGTGAAGCGCCACACTAAGCCAACCCAGTTGGCCCCGCAGGGAGGCATCATCACGAAAGCAGCGCCAATGCCGTTGTCTAAGGTGATGGTGGTCTGCCCGAAGTGTAACAAGCCTACTCGATCCGGTAGAAAGCGAACTCAGGATGGCGAGTGTGTGCGAGTATGCAAGGAGTGCGGGCGCGACATTGACAAGTAGGTATCGGGGGTGAGCCAAGTGGCGGCAAGGCTAAAGGAGAAATACCTTAATGAAGTTGCACCTGCCCTCCGTGATAAGTTTGGGTACAGTAGTGTCATGGAAATTCCCAAGATCGAGAAGGTCGTTGTAAACATGGGGGTAGGGGAAGCAGTAGGAGATCCAAAGTCGCTTGATGCCGCAGTGGGCGATCTTACTGCAATTACAGGGCAAAAGCCCATAATAACACGGGCAAAGAAGTCAATCGCATCTTTTAAGCTTAGAGCCGGGATGCCAATTGGGTGCAAGGTCACGCTGCGAGGAGAGAGGATGTATCATTTTCTCGACAAGCTCTTCAATGTGGCCCTCCCTAGGATCAGAGACTTTCGGGGAGTGTCACCTGACGGATTTGACGGTAGAGGCAACTATACCTTAGGCCTCAAGGAGCAATTGGTATTTCCCGAGATAGTCTATGATAAGATAGATAAACTCAGAGGAATGGATATTGCGATTGTTACTACTGCCGGAACAGATGAGGAAGGATATGACCTCCTGAAAGCCATGGGGATGCCTTTCTCCGGTTAAGCTGTGAAAGTTGAACCGAATCCGGTGATGGAAGGGGGATAGCTTTGGCTAAGAAGAGTCTCATGGAGAAACAGAGGAGACCGAAGAAATACCGTGTGAGACATTATAACAGGTGTCCTATATGCGGACGACCTAGGGCATATATGAGAAAATTCGATATGTGCAGGATATGCTTCCGTAGGCTTGCTTCACAGGGCGAAATCCCTGGAGTAAGGAAGGCGAGCTGGTGATGGACAGTGCCAAGCAATTCCGCATATGGAGGAGGTCGATGTGAATGGTAACGACGGACCCCATTGCTGACATGCTCACGAGGATCAGGAACGCCAATACCGTTACGAGGGACGTCGTTGAGGTGCCCTCCTCGCGGGTGAAGCGCGACGTCGCGAAGATCCTTAATGAAGAGGGATATATCAGGGACTATGAGGTAATTGCCGATAAGAAGCAGGGCGTTCTCAGGCTTTACCTGAAGTATGGTCCCAATAAGCAAAAGGTAATTACAGGTCTGAAACGCATAAGCAAGCCGGGACTTCGGGTCTACGCCAATAAGGACAATATTCCAAAGGTCCTTGGAGGCCTTGGCATAGCGGTCATATCCACCCCCAAAGGTATCATGGCCGACAAAACTGCCAGGCGAGAAGGCGTAGGCGGAGAAGTAATCTGCTATGTGTGGTAGGGGGTGACGAGGTAATGTCCAGGATCGGAAAAGCGCCTATACCTATTCCCCAGGGAGTAGAGGCAAAGATAGAAGGCGCATTTGTTACGGTCAAAGGGCCCAAAGGGTCGCTTACCAGGCGCATTAACCAAAGGATCGCTGTCTCTATAGAGGACGGCAACATTATTGTGAGCCGCCCTGACGACGGGAAAGAAGCAAGATCTCTTCATGGGCTGACCAGGACCCTCATTGCTAATATGGTGAGAGGCGTGACTGAAGGTTATCAGAAGACCCTCTTGATCTCGGGAACGGGTTACAGAGCAGCTCAGCAAGGGAACAAGCTAGTCCTGGGGATGGGGTTGTCGCATCCGGTTGAGATGGTTCCGCCGGAAGGTATTGAGATAGAAGTCCCTTCACCCACCAGGATTGTGGTGAA
>JAAZEW010000293.1 GCA_012512055.1 Bacillota bacterium
ACCCGGGTAGCAATATGAAAATAGCTTCCGGAATCGCCCCTGTTCCTGCCATGCTGAAGGCAGGTGTGAAAGTAGGGCTGGGCACGGACGGGGCTTCAAGCAACAATAATCTGGATCTGCTTGAAGAAGCCAGGCTGGCTGCATTTCTTCATAAATTGGCGAACGACGATCCGACTGTGATTCCTGCAGGGCAGGCCCTGGCCATGGCTACGCTCGGAGGGGCGAGGGCTATGGAAATGGAGTCTGAAATCGGCTCTCTGGAACCTGGGAAATCTGCTGACATAATCTTACTTGATATGAATAAACCTCACATGTATCCCAGGCATGATCTTACATCCCATATCATTTATTCTGCAAGGGCGAGCGATGTAACAACCGTTATCATCAACGGGGAGTTAGTTATGGAGAACGGTGTCCTGACCGGCATAGATGAACAGGAAGTCCTGGGAAAGGCGGAGGAGAAGGCAAAGGCTCTTGTAGCAAAGGCTTAAGCAAAGGCTTGACCTTGCCGCTTCCTCAACTTGCTGGATTTGGATGAGTCCTGCAGCCCTTCATGGCGTGCAGGACTCATCTTTTTGCTGCGAATATTCCATACTATAAAGGTAAGAACGCAAATTGTGTTAGCATCGAAACCTGTATGGGAAGGGATAAGGATATCCGTGGCACGACGGGTTGTTTGCATTATCGTAGTTCTCGCGGTTTTGCCTTTGCTCAGTACATGGACGGTTTGGGCAGGAGACGAAGACACATCTCACTGGTACACTGTCATTGACGAAGACACGGACAGGGTTTTGCTGGAGACTTGCCATGTTGTGTCAGCAGGTGATGAGTTTGTCGATGAGGAGAACCACAGATACCGCGTGGTCCAAGTAGAGGGGCACAAAGCTCGGGCCAGATTCATCGGGACAGTGGATATGGAAGCCCAAGCTTTGGCTTTTCAAGCTGCAATCTCATTGAAGATGGGATTTCTCCGTATCGGACTCGGACTGCCGTTCGCATCGACTCTGGCGCCCCAGGGGCGTCTTGTGGCGATTTATCATACGCATAGCGATGAATCGTATATTCCAACCAGTGGTTCATCATCAGTTGCCCCCCATGGTGACGTGTATGATGTTGGTGCAGTAATTTCAGCCAGTCTGAAGAATTCCGTGGGTCTCAAAAGCCTCCATTCCTGGGAATCCCACCTGCCTCATGATGGTTCAGCTTATGCTCGATCACGGCGGACAGCGGTTTCTCTGCTCAAGAAGAACCCGGACGCAATTCTTGATCTCCACCGGGATGCCGCGCCTCTTAGCGCTTATGCCACTACGGTAATGGGCAAACCAGGCGCAAAAGTCATGATTGTCCTGGGCAGGCAGAACCCAAATCTCAAAGCAAATGAGCAGTTTGCTTTTGCATTGAAGAATTACGCGGACAAAGAATTCCCAGGGTTTGTGCGAGGAATATTCTATGGAGATGCCACTTTCAATCAGGATCTTTCGCCAAGGGCTTTGCTTTTCGAAATGGGATCCCACGAAAATAGCAGAGAGGCAGCAGAGCGGGTCATGGTGAATTTCATCAATTCGATTCCCGCCGTCCTCTACGGCGTGACCCCTGCAGGCCGTACCGCAAAAGGGGAAGCTTTGCGTCGGGCCAAAGGAGAAGGAAGTGCTGCGGTGTCTACCATTGTGTCCATAATTCTTCTGGTCTTTGTGGGCACCGCCGCATTTCTCTTGCTGAACGAGAAAAGCTTCAGCGGGGTTATGGAAAGGCTGAAGAGATTTGGAAAGGTCGAATTCAGAGAGTTTACGGATATCAGGAAAAAGACCGGGCCGCCTGAAGATGAAACATGAACGGTTGAAATTGCATCTATACTCTTTCGACAGCTCAGAGACACTATGTGTATGGCTTTAAGGAATTACCGTAGCGAAGGAGGTTAAAGGACTATGGCAGGAATAATTGACTGGGTTAGCAAGAAAATGAGACTGCCCGATGTTGAGATTTCAGAAGAATTCGGCCGGGAGTTCACTGAACGGGCAGGAGAAGAGAGGTACGCGGTTGGTCCTCCTTGGGTGGATGACGGGGTATATGTATCCCCGACACCGATTACCGCAGGTGATCAAATCAGCATCAAGTACACCGGGATGCTGGCTAAGGCCGGCACAGGGCAGTTGACGCTACGCATGGGCTACGGGCACGACGAGTGGAGCGGAATCAGTGATATTCCCATGTCCAAAGTGGAAGACAAGGCTTTTGAGGCCAAGGTTGAGATCCCCTTTGAGCAGTGTTCCAGGCTGCAATTCTGCTTTGTGGATAATGCAGGTAATTGGGATAACAACTCGGGACGAAATTGGAGCTATGAGATACATTGTGGCGAGCAAGCGAAGTTCAAGTAAGCATTCTCATTAAGCAGATCGCCATAAGTGATCGCCGGCTCTAGGAAATGTCAGTACCGTGTGGGGTGGCCCCGCAAGGTATGTACGTTTTCTGAGGCCGGTGTTGCACTAAGGGGACGGCGCCCCAAGCGGGTTGCCTTGACAAGACAATCACCGGCCACTCAAGACAATCGGAGAACCGGCGAAAACGAATGAACTTGTACTTGGGTCTGCCTTTTGCCCGGCCATGCCGCTTGAGGCTTTCGCTGTTGCTATC
>JAAZEW010000294.1 GCA_012512055.1 Bacillota bacterium
CATACATGGTCGTGGCCGCCTGCGAAAACAGGCACACCGGCAGGGATCCCGGTAGCCTGGGACGCCAAATCGGTCACACGTCCGATGAATGTACCGCTTGGGACAGGCTCAGGTAGTATTCGCCTGGGAATACCGGCTATGTCCAAAAGATCCTGGGACCAGGTGAGGTTTGCCTGATCAAAAAGCATAGTCCTTGAGGCCTGTGAGTAATCTATTGCCCGCTCTCCTGAGAGCCTAAACGAGATGAAGCTTGATACGGGAAGCCACGTGTCAATTGCCTCACTGAGGCCATTCACCTCTTGAAACAGCCAAAGGATCTTTTGTGCGGAGTAAATGGATTTGACTGAAAGCCCAGTAATTGCCGCAGTTTGCTCTCTACCAATTTCCTTAGCCCACCATTGGGCCTGCGGAGTAGTTCGCGTGTCAAACCACGGGATTACTGGATACAGCGCTTGTCCTTCGCAGTCCAGCGGGACACCGGACTCACCTACACCGGCAACGGCAACTCCCACTATTTCAGAGTCTCGGGCATCATTTTCCGGAGATATGCCCCGCGAGAAGGCGGTCAGAGCAGAGCGGGTTGCCTCTGCCACTGCTGCCCATATTGCCTCCGGATCCCACACCTGTCCGTACTTGCTGTCTGTCATGGACGGGGTGCCTACAACGGATCTTGAGATTTCCGCTCCCCATTCATTGAAGATAACCGCTTTTATATGGGTTGTACCGACATCTATACCGATCATATAGTGCTTTGAAGCAGGAATCATAGCCGAAATGCAGCCTCCCGCGAGTCATTTCCGACTGTAAGTCTACTTGATTCCCCGCGAGATATCAATATTGTCGTTGGTTCATGTTGACGTTGATTTGGCTTCTTGGCTATACTTCAACTAGACGTCCACCATTATTTAAGGAGATCCCGGAACATGGATTGTTACAAGCCGCAAATCTTACAGATAGATATTGAGATCCCGGAACACGTTTTGGCAATCGCCGGAACACTGATAAGGAGCGGCTATGAGGCTTATGTAGTCGGAGGCGCTGTACGGGATTGTCTGATTGGCAAAACGCCGACTGACTGGGACATAGCGTCTTCTGCCACACCCGAAGACGTGAAGAGGATATTTGGCGATAGAGCGATCCCTACAGGTGAGCGCTTCGGGACATTAACTGTCTTTCTTGGGGACCAGGGAGTTGAGGTCACGACATTCCGGAAAGAAGGCAGGTACTCTGACGGACGCAGGCCTGACAGAGTTGTCTTTTCCGAGAATCTCAGGGACGATGTGGCACGCCGGGATTTCACAATCAATGCTTTAGCTTACGACATCCGGCAAAAGAGCGTTACTGACTATTTCGGAGGAATACGCGACCTTGGAGATGGGATTATCCGCACGGTAGGAAATCCTGAAGAACGCTTCAGTGAAGACTCTCTAAGGATGCTCCGGGCAATTCGGTTCGCAGTTGAACTTGGTTTCAGAATATCCCCTAAAACTCTAGGCGGAATAGCGAAGCTTCATTCCACTATCAGCAGGGTATCACCTGAGCGTATACAAGATGAATTATCCAGGATGCTCTTATCTGCCTGGCCCGGAAAAGCCCTTCGGTATACTTATGAAACTCATCTTTTGGATCATATCCTCCCTGAGCTTTCAGATTGCGCCGATATCCCTGCATATCACGAAAGCCCTGATGCTCTTCTTGAGCATAGTATTAAGGCTTGCGAGAGCATCGAACCCAAGCTGGAACTACGCCTCGCGGCGCTGCTCCATGATATCGGAAAGCCTTTGACCATGGCGCAGGATGACACAGGCAGACTCCGCTTCTTCAGCCACGAAAGCGTCGGCTGCGAGCTTGCAAAAACCGCCCTCGAGAGGCTCAAATATCCCGGAGCCCTGATTCATAGAGTCACAACCCTCATAAAGTGGCACATGTTTACTTATGAGCCTGCCACAAAAGATAAAGGTATCCGGAGACTGGTGAATTCATTGGGCCTTGAGACCATCTACGACCTTGCCAAGGTCCGGCAGGCAGACAGAGTAGCGCTGGGCTTGGATCCTAACCCAGGCAGCAATATGGAGGCCTTTCTCAGCAGGCTGGAAGAAGTATTGAAACAAGGCCCTGTGTTTACAGTAAACGACCTTGCTGTCGACGGCAGAGATGTCATGAGAGTCCTTGATATGCCCGAAAGCCCGGAAGTGGGCCGAGTCCTCGCCGAGCTCCTCGATGCGGTTCTGGAACGGCCTGACCTTAATTCCCGCGAGAGGCTGTTGGATATTGTGAAGGCAATGGCAGACAAGAAAGTGCAGTGACAAACAAAAAAGGCCTCCCATTCAAGCAGGCCCGAAAACTCGGAAAAATTGGCTGGGGCGGGAGGATTCGAACCTCCGCATGCAGGATCCAAAGTCCCGTGCCTTACCGCTTGGCTACGCCCCAACATGTGCTAAATACAATATATCTCTTATGTTTCTTGTAGCACTACGAGTATAGCAAAGGCTCCGGAACACGTCAAGACTACCCAGGTGAACCTGAGTAAACCTGAGTGAGCCGCAGGGTGGTTTCAACCTCTCAACAAGTAGCTGTCTTAGTGGACAACAGCTTCGGGAGCACCTGACTGTTTTTCAAATTCTGCGAGCACCACAGCCTGAATTTCGTCACGAGCTTCGGCAGTAATCGGATGAGCGATGTCTCTGTAACCTCCGTTACCCACTTTGCGACTGGGCATTGACACAAACAGCCCTGAAGGACCTTCCACTATTTTCAGTTCCTTTACCACAAAGGAGTCATCGAAGGTTATCGAAGCTATAGCTCGTGTTTTCCCGTCACTCTTCACCGGCCTGACTCTTACCTCAGTAATGTTCACTTCATACGCCACCACCTTCTATAAAGAATAGAAAAGCGGGTTGCGTAGACTATATTCCATATAAATACAGGAATTCCTTCTTATGGGATACAGAAATTACCGTCAAAAGCCCTTGGGATTACCGCACCTGGTTCGTGATCCCCTGATCTCCCAATATCGCTTGCGCAAGCTCCAGGTCTTTTGGCTTGTCAACATCAAATGCTATTTCCGCATAATCTGAAATCACACCCATAGCCTGGACCCCGGTGAGGGTTTCTAACCTGCGTTCAATATCCCGCACAGATAAACG
>JAAZEW010000382.1 GCA_012512055.1 Bacillota bacterium
CGTCCAAAGAGGTCCCCGGTTCGTCCGCCAGGAGAAGCTGGCGTCCCGCAGCAATGGTCATGGCAATACAGACCCGTTGTTTCATGCCACCTGACAACTGGAAGGGATAGCTTTTCATGATGCGATGAGGATCCGGCAGCATAACATCGCATAAAGCCTCCACTGCCATATCATACAATTCCTTGGCAGACGTGTTCTTGGGTTTAGCATATTTTAAAGCAGTGACGAACTGGGCTTCAACGCTGAATACAGGGTTCAGCGCGCTGGAGGGATCTTGGAAAATCATTCCCACGCCGGTGCGCCGCATGGCGGCCAGCTCGTTTTCCCTCATGCCAAATACATCCCGGCCTTCGAACAATACCTCACCGCCCTTTATTATGGCGTTTTTAGGCAGCACGTTAAGTACCGCCTTTAAAGTGGTGGTTTTCCCGCAGCCACTTTCGCCAACCAGGCCAACCCGTTCCCCTTTTTTTACTTTAAGGCTTATCCCGTCCAGGACATGACTTACGCTGCCATAGACATCGAAAGAAACGGAAAGGTCCTTAACCGCCAATATTGTATCTTTTCGTGCATTGTCGTTATTTCCCATTAACTCTCCTCCGTTCCCAGCATATTGCTTATGCCGTCACCTAATAGATTAAACCCCAGCACTATCAAGATTATTGCAATGGCAGGGAAAATGGTGAGCCACCATTGACCTGGCATGTATTTGACACCGGATGAAATCATGCTGCCCAGTGCTGGTTTGGGTGCCTGTTCGCCCAGGCCGGCATAGCTTAATGTGGCGCCCATGATGATCACATAGCCCATATCCAGAGTCATTTTTGTAAGCACGGCGGAAAGGCAGTTGGGCAATATTTCTTTGAATATTATATGAGGCAATTTTGCTCCGACAAGTTCTGCATAGATGATATAGTTTTCCGATCTTAGTGATGAAGTCACCCCATAGGACAGGCGCGCATACCAAGGCCACCACATGACCGTAATTGCCAGCATTGAATTGGTAAGATTAGGATCAAGCACAGAAGCAATGGCCAAGGCCAGAACCAGCGGCGGGATCGCCAGGAATATGTCGGTAACCCGCATTAAGACGGTATCTACGATCTTGCCTTTGTTATAACCGGCAATCACACCCACCATAAAACCAACCGGTGCGGAAATGCAAAGCACTATAACGCCCATAAGCAAGGTATTGCGGAAAGAGCCGATTATCCGGCTGAAGATGTCACGGCCGATTAGATCTGTTCCGCATAAATATTTACCGCTGGGGGCAAGTCCGGCATTGGCAAAGTCTACGTAAGACCCAATATGTTCCGGATAGGGAACCAGGTATTTGCCAAATAGAGCTAAAAAGAAGAAGGCACTGACTATAACCAGCCCAATAATGGATATTTTGCTTTCGGAAAACTTCAGCCAGTTTCTTTTTAATGCCTCCACTTTACTATACCCCCTTTATTTGCTTCTAGACTGCTGCATCCTTGGGTCTAGCATTATGACTATGACATCCACTAAAAGATTCGTCAGAATGAATATTACGCCCAGCATCAGCACGACGCCGCAAACCGCGTTGATATCCTTGCCAAGAATTGCGTTCATCGCATATCGGGAAATCCCCGGCCAGTTGAAAATGGTTTCAACCAGAAAGGCATTGCCAAAAATAGCTGCAATATCCAAACCCATAATAGAAATGGTGGGGATAATAGACGGTTTCAGCAAAAATCGGCGGTTAATAATGTTCCTTGGAACACCCTGTGAGGTTATCATGGTAATATAATCTTTTCCGGCGTTTTCCAGCATATAGGAGCGGGTTAAACGTGCTTCCTGCATGGTATGGCCAAGGGCAAGGGCAAGAGCCGGCAGCATCAGGTGTAAGAAAGCGTCCCAGGCTGCTGCAGGCTGACCATCTATTAACGCATCCAGAACCATAAGACCGGTAACCGACGGAACTGAAAAACCCATACTTATGCGCCCGCCGATTGAAGGCAATACCGGGAACCAGTAACCGAATATGAGCAAAAAGAGTACTGCCCATACAAAGGCCGGTGTAGCGATTATGATATAACTACTGAAGCGAATTATATAATCGGGCCAGCGATTATTATACATGGCCCCCAGAACACCCAGAAGCAACGCGAAAAAAATGGGCGGAATGCCTGCCCATATTACCAGTTCCAGCGTAGCAGGTAAGAATTCGGCAAAGTCTTTCGTAACGTTGCGATGGGTCACAGTGGATACTCCCAAATCTCCTTTGACGACACCGGCAATCCAATAATAGTATTGCATCGGTAATGGGTCGTTATAGTGCATCCTTTCCCTGTATCTTTCCACAACTTCTTCCGGCGCAGTGGGGCCCAGAGCCAAACGGGCAGGATCGCCCGGGATAATACGCATAAGTGAAAATATTATTATGGACAAACCAAACAATACGATCAAGGCCCATCCCAACCGTTTGAGAATCGTCGTATGTAACCTAGACACACTCTCTACCCCCTTGCACATCAATTGAATGAGGCATGCTTCTCATAAGATACACCAGGTTACCGCTGATGCTACCATCTCAAAACCAGTTCATTTGAATACTCCAGACTTGCCTTTGGCAGTTCAGTTACGTGTCGTGGATGTTTCATTCCAAGTGCCCTCTACGCCGGAATGGCATATCCTACAAGCGCCGTCCTTGCGAGATGGCGTTTACCTTCCCACCTGCCAAAGTCTCCTGTAAGAAGTAGCTATATCTTGGGGGGTAAGAATGGAAAGCCTCGCGCCTTCCGCCTTAATGCACCACTGAATTCATTCAACGAAAGGGCTAAAACAAAACCGGCGGTGCCCGGCGAGCGAAACGCCAAAACCGGCGTTCCGCTCAAATGGTGGTATAGTTACCGGCATTCCAAGAGGCCTATTACCTGTGCTCCGGGTAACCCTTAACATCCCTCAGATAGAAAGAAAAGCCCTGCAGACCGATTTTCGGCTCCAAGTCGACGTAGGAAGACTGGTAGACAAGCCGTTCCGGAGTCTCAGCAATCGGTATAAATGTGAACCTTTCGCCGCAGTAATCCTGGATCTCCCCATAGGCTTTCGCTCTTTCATCTATATCCACCATAGTCAGAGAATTGTCTATCAGCTTGTCCAGTTCCTTGTCGTTAACCCAGTTCATGTTCTCCCAGGTGCCCACCTTCCTGGTGCGCAGCAAGGAAACAAACTGTGAGCCGGAGTCCGAAGTAACCGGGGTGATGGAGGTAAGCGTCGTCATGGGCGACATTTTGATATCGGCCGAATTCGCAACAATTGTCGCCCAGGGCTGTTCCACGATATTGACATTTAGGCCAATCTGCGATGCAGCCGCCTGTATCATCAGGGCAACCTTTTCCCTGTCGGCAGATTCGGAGTTCCAAACCAGTTCTATTTTCATATTTTTGATTTCATTGGCATATTTCGATTTTGCCAAGGCTCCTTTGGCTTTTTCGAGGTTAAATTCGAAATCGAATATCGGTTTAAAGCCCAGTAGGTTTGAGGGTATAATGCTGTATTTTTGCCGTGAATCCGGCAGGATCTTTTCACATACCGTCGCATAGTCAACCATGTAACCAAAAGCTTCGCGCACATGCTTGTCATCCATGGGAGGCCTTTGGTTGTTCAACCAAAGGTTTATCCCGCCGCCCGTATAGTTGTAGGCCAGCTTTAAAGTATTGTCAGACGCTAGCATCGAAGTGATGTTCTCTGTAGTCTGCCACATATCAGCGGATTCAAGCTCCTGACGGGCGATCATAGTTTTTACGGTAACCCCGTCGTTAGAGGAATAGACTATGAATTTTTCCGGGGTATTTTTTTCGAAGCCATCCCAATAATCTTTGAATTTGGTACCGCCAACCGAGATATTGGTGCTTACGCTATCTACAACATAGGGACCGGAACCTGCGTCATGCTCCAGCAAATAACCTTTACCATAATCACCTTTGTCACCATAGTCGCCGCTTAGGGCATATTTTGTTTCTAAGAGTTTTTGGTCCACAATGTAGAACCGGACAAGGCTGTTCAAAAGCGGGCCGTAGGCCGTTTTGCAGACAAACCGCACATTAAAGTCGTCGATGACTTCCACCGAATCAATGTATTCGTAGAACAGGAATGCGAAGCCTTCACCTATTTCCAGCAGCCGGTTCATTGAATAGGCCACATCGTAGGCAGTAAGCTGGTTCCCGCTGTGGAATTTAATGCCTTTACGGATCTTGAAGTCCCAAGTGAGGCCATCGGGGGAAATTTCCCAACTCTCAGCAACCCAAGGCTTAACACCGCCATCCGGGGTAGGAAATACCAAGCTGTCGAATGCATTGATCAGCACTACGCAGGAGGCATAGTCCGACCCTACCGCCGGGTCCCATTTGGGCATAATGGGCCCGGTTACGCGGAAAATGCTCCCCTTAGCATCCCCGGCATCAGCCCCTGAGCCTGGTGGGGTATCGCCTCCTCCGCTTCCCTCAACGTAGGCAGCAAGGGAAGATGATAAGCACACAATAAGGAGCAGCACCAAAAGTCTTTTCATCACTTTCCATCTCCTTTGTTTTGGATTTACTTGGAGACATAGCGCTCCGACTTGGCTTATTATCCCGCAGCCACAGGGGATAACAACTTACTATTTCATTAGAGAATATAGCGCCTGGGTATAGATTTTGGCACAGAGTATCAA
>JAAZEW010000295.1 GCA_012512055.1 Bacillota bacterium
CTTTTCGCGGATTAACCCGCTCAGAGCATACAGGCAACAACAAAGATACAATGGAATCTGTCGCCGGATTCGTGAAGGAAGGCGGTAGGGGTCTCGTAATCGCCAACCTTATTGACTTCGATATGCTTTATGGCCATCGGAATGATCCCAAAGGATATGCACGGGCCTTGGAGGAAATCGATGAAATGATAAGGGATCTTGGAGGGATCTTAAAGGAAGGGGATGTTCTCGCGATCACTGCAGATCATGGTTGCGATCCCACTACTCGAAGCACAGACCATTCCAGGGAGTACGTCCCGCTCCTTATGTACGGAAAGCTAATGCAGCAAGGAGTCTATCTCGGGACGCGCAGTTCTTTTGCGGATCTCGGCTCCACGATTGCGGATCTCCTGGAAGTTCCGGAAGAGCTTGCCGGGGTAAGCTTTAAGAGTATGCTTTTGAGGAAGTAGAAGCCACCCATCACGCACCAAACCAAAGAGGTTTGACATAGGATAATCACCGAGGGCCTCTTCTTTAGTCTCCGGAGGACAATTGCTTCAGGTGATTAACTGCGAAAGCAAAAGGTGGGCTTCATGTGCTGAGAAAATGTCCCAAATGCGGCAAGGAGGCAGGCAGAGAGTATACCATAGGAATTACCTCGGGCCGGCAAGGCTGGCTCTACACTTATTGGATGGAATGCGAAGCGTGCGGAAATAGATGGCAGGCGGTTCAGATCAAGAAAGTCTAGCTATACGTGAGAGCGGGGGATCCGGGGCATTCCGGCTCCCCCGCTCCTTCTGCTTTCTGCAACGAAGAACGCGTGTGGTCGACGTCCTGGTGAGGAGCCGGCCGGATCGTGCTGCTGATTTCTACAATAAGATGAGGCGCCTATTCTGAAAACCGCTCATAGCACACGATATCATCCAACGGCTTGCGTGTTGTCAGCCTGGGTACGTCCTGAGGATAACCCAGAGGCATCAAAGCTACGATCTTATATGAATCCGGGACTTCCAGAATCCTCTTTACCTCCTCTTGGGAAAATGCTCCGATCCAACATGTCCCCAGGCCTTCCGTTTGAGCTGCCAGAATAATGTGTGTAAGTGCTATTGCAAGGTCCACAGCGTAAGCAGGCACTCCGCAACTCATAACGCGCTCCGGCTCAAGAGCTACTCCTACTATGACTACAGGCGCTTCGCCTACAAATGCCTGGCCCCGGGCTGCCTTGGCCAGCTCTCGCCTTTTATTTAGATCCCGCACCACGACAAATTTCCATGATTGCCTGTTCGATGCTGAAGGAGCGAGCCTGGCAGCTTCAAGGACTCTGCCGAGTTTTTCCTCCGGGACGTCCTGGCTCTTGTAAGCCCTTACGCTTCTACGTTTTGCGATTATTTCCATGAGTTCCACCATACATCACCTCTCCCTAAGTCTACCGTGTGGACTGCATGCTGCGCAACTTCAATCTTTTCCTCTCGCGAGGAGAGCTTCCGAGAGTCTTGCGTATTGAAGGACATGACCATGTGCCGTCGAAGTATCTACTTGAAAGGAGGCAACTCCATGCGCGTACTGATGCTATCGTATGAGTATCCTCCGGAAGTAGTTGGGGGGTTAGGTGCAGCAGTTTCAGGCCTTGCCCGCGCATTAGTCCGCCGAGGTGACCACGTGCACGTAGTCAGCGCAAGCCCCACCGGGGATGCGGCTTCAGAACTCCTAGACGGTGTCATGGTCTCCAGGTCGGCGCGAACAACATTCCCCGAGAGACTGGATCCTTACGGGAGTGGGGGCGACTCCGATTTCCTCCGTGTCGCAATGGAAGCGAATTTCGGCCTTACAAGCAGAGGTGTTGCCGAGGCCACACGTGGAGACCCTTACGACCTCATTCACGCCCATGACTGGCACAGCGCCTTTTCCGCCAAGTCACTCAAACATGCCTTGAAGATTCCGCTTGTTTTCAGTGTTCACTCCACCGAGCACGGCAGGAATCGAGGCATCCATTCAGATCTTCAGCGCTACATCCACGAAATCGAATGGATGGGCACGTATGAAGCGTGGAGAGTCATCTGCTGCAGTAAATACATGTCTGATGAACTCAGGCGAATCTTTTCGCTACCGGAAGACAAAATTGATATCATCCCAAACGGAGTGGATCAGGCAGCCAAACCTGACTGGAATCTCGTCAATGAAGTAAGGTCGCAATACGCCGGTTCAGGTGAGCGGTTAGTATTCTATGTCGGCCGGCTTGTCTACGAAAAAGGCGTCCATGTGCTCCTTTCTGCTGTTCCAAAGGTCCTGGAAGAAGTAGCAAATGCAAGATTCGTCATAGCAGGCGATGGTTATTACGCAGGCGTGTTGCGGGAAAAAGCAGAGAAGCTGGGTATTGGCGGACATGTCTCATTTACAGGCCGTATCAGTGACCTGGAACGGGATGCCCTTTATGCCGCATCTGACGTCGCAGTGTTCCCCAGCCTCTATGAACCTTTCGGCATAGTCGCTTTGGAAGGGATGGCAAGAGGGACTCCTGTTGTAGTATCCGACACAGGAGGCCTTCGAGAAGTCGTCCGGCATGAGGAAACCGGACTCAAGGTCTATTCAGGTGATGCGGATTCCCTGGCATGGGGTATTAAGAGGGTCCTTTTGGACGAATCCTTACGGACGAGGCTTAGAGAAAACAGTCCGGCCGAGGTCAGAGAAAGGTTTAGCTGGGACTGCGTTGCAGACTTGACTTCCGCCGTTTACAGGCGCGTATTAATAGAGGCGGAGACTGTGCCATGGTCATAGGCCATGGGCCCCACGGATAAGGCCCAGGGCTCACAGGCCAAC
>JAAZEW010000296.1 GCA_012512055.1 Bacillota bacterium
GGATAGTCCCGTCTATAGCTGCTATCCGGTGAAGCGTTTCAGTGACTGCCTCTTCCACAGTGACTTCTTTCCGTCTTATCATGGGTAGAAGTTCATGGGCTTTGAGTTCATTCGGTCTCAATCGTGTCCCCCTCCTATCTCCTAACAGCCTCTCGCAGCCTATCCGTTAATCTACTTCCATAATCCTAGGCACCTTGAAAAATGCCCCTTCCCTGTCCGGAGCGTTTGACAAGGCTTCTTCCGGGTCCACCGAAGGCAATACGATATCTTCTCTGAAAACATTCGTAAGCCCCGCCGGGGATATCATCTGATTCATGCCTTCCGTATCCACCTCTGCCAACGCGTCGATAATCCTTAGAATCCCCAATAACTGCTGAGCAAACAGGGATTGGTCGTCTTCGCTTAAGTCAAGCCTGGCAAGGATTGATATACGTCCTACATCTTCCTTGGTGATTATCACACTTCATCCCCCTTAAGCATCCTTTCGAATTCCTCTTCGGTAAGGACTGTAACTCCAAGGGATTTCGCCTTGTTATACTTGGACCCAGGATCCTTACCGACTATCACGTAGTCAGTGTTCTTTCCGACACTCCCTGAGGTTTTTCCGCCTGAAGCGACAATTGCGTCTTCCGCTTCTTTTCTTGTGCATCTCTCGAGAGCGCCTGTAAATACCACAGTTTTTCCGGTAAAGTAGTTTGTCTTCCGAGATGAGAGAGTCCTTGTGTCTTCTACCATATTCACGCCTTGCGCCTGCAACGCACGAAGAGCTTCCACGTTTCGGGGATTCTTAAAGAACGTAACCACACTTTCTGCAACCTTAGGCCCGACTTCGGGAATGCTCATAAGCTCGTCATACGTAGCCTCAGACAACTTGTCCATGGATCCGAAATGAACTGCCAGGTCGCGAGCGGTCCTCTCTCCTACATGGCGAATTCCTAATGCGTTTACCAATCTATGAAGAGGACGCCTCTTGGAGTTCCGGATAGCGTCTTGCAGATTCTGAGCTGATTTCTCTCCCATACGCTCCAGCTTAACCAGGTCTTCAAACCTAAGTGAATAGATATCATCAAATCCCCGGATAAGTCCGGATTGAAGCAATTGAGATACTAGCTGAGGCCCCATACCCTCGATATCCATTGCGTCCCTTGACGCAAAGAAGATTATTCCTTCACGGATTTGAGCCGGGCAAGCCTCGCCGGTGCAACGGGACGCGACCTCGCCTTCCGCTCTTATCACATCACTCCCGCACTCCGGACATTGTGTGGGCATCACGAACTCCCGCTCGTTGCCGGTTCTTCTGTCAGTAATGACCTTGACAACTTCGGGGATGATATCCCCGCCTTTTTCCACGACAACTGTATCACCTATACGGATATCTTTCGATCTTATGATGTCCTCATTATGAAGAGTAGCTCTTGCCACCACTGAACCTGCGAGTTCCACAGGCTCAAGCAAAGCCACAGGCGTAAGAGCGCCTGTCCTGCCTACCTGAACAATGACATCTTTTACAACAGTCGTCCCTTGCTTTGCAGGAAACTTGTAAGCCGTCGCCCAACGGGGAGTCCTTGCTGTGGCGCCAAGCCTCACCTGCTGTTCCAAGGAATTGACCTTCACGACTACACCATCAATGTCATAGTCGATATCCTCTCTCTTTTCATTCCAGCTTTTGGCATACTCCATGACTTCGTCAATATTCTGACACAGTTTCACATTGGGGTTTACTCGAAAACCTGATTTCCCCAGGAAATCCAGGACTTCCATTTGGGTCGTCAACGTAACTCCGCTGACATCGCCTATGCCATAAGCGAAGATATCTA
>JAAZEW010000297.1 GCA_012512055.1 Bacillota bacterium
CAGCAATTCGCCTGCCGGAATTTCCAGGTCGCCAATGTGACACATGCCCCTGCCCACCGGTAGGAAAAGGCTGAAATGGTAGTCCACACCCAACTTCCCGGCCAGCCTTACGACGCTCTCAGACTCATGAATGCTTTTTCTTGTAAGAGTTTGAACGATCTCAATGTCGCTGACTCCTGCATGACGCAGCTTATCAATGCCTTCAATTGCCTTGCCGAAACTACCGGGGCCCCGAATACCGTCGTGAACCTTTGGATTAGCGGATTCAATGCTCACCTGCACCCTGGCCATGGCGTCGGACATACGTTCTGCATCTTCGTCTGTAATTAGCGTCCCGTTGGTCAGAATCGTAATCCGGGAAACCCTTTCTTTTGCATAATCAAGCAACCTGCAAAACTCCTTGCAGAGCAGGGGTTCGCCGCCGCTTATCACAAGGTTGTCAAGGTCTGAATCAGCCAAGGCATCAATAGTCAAGCATAAATCCTCATATGACATTTCCGGTGACAATTCAGAATCGCCCGGCAAGTCATTACCGGCAAAGTAGCACATGGGGCATGTCAGGTTGCATCGGGCGGTTACATTAAGATAAGCGCGGGCAAGGGCCACCACATCCCTGACTTCAGCCACAAACTCGTGTTCCTTCAAGTACTGAAGAAGGCCAAGGATGCTCTCAGGTTTCGCCCCGGTTTGCTGTGCCTCATCAGCAACCAGACGGCCTACGGGTTTCCCTTCCGGATTCAGAGCGAGCTCATATGCATAGTCCGCAAGTTTTACCCACTCGCGGTTAGAAGGATTTACGAGAACCCGCTGGTCTTCATGTTCCAGTACCTCTATGCCTTTTGCGATGGTGACCACCTGCCGCTCCAGCCTGACTCCCCCATTCCCCGCCGCATACAGCGACCTGTTTTCCTCAAGCGAGCATTCTCCTATCGGGTTTGGCAGGCGGGCGATAGACCCGCAACCCACTTGAGCCTACCGCCTGCCCCCACCCTGCGGTCTTAGCCGATAGTTATTCTGTGACCCCATAGCGGAAAGGTGAAGCAGAATCCATCAATTGCAAGGTCAAATCTTATCTTTTTTCCGCCGAGCTTACCGTACATGTGGCGCACCTCCTTCCCCGCCTTTTCGGCGGGTGAACTCCGTACTATGGCGCCTGGGCCGGCTCAGGTCATCTCTGGCAGTTCCAGTCTAGCTTGTATTAACATGAACTACCATTCCCCAAAGGAACGACTTTTTTCAGTTCGACAGAACGATTTGTGGCGACTGGGCGACTGCCGGATCGTTCGGATCATTGCCGCATGCCACACCTATACACGTACCTTACAGCTTGAGCCCGATTCCTTACACGTAGCTTCCTGAGAATGCTGGAGACATGGCTCTTCACAGTATTGACACTGATGTACATCTCGTTTGCGATCTCTTTGTTCTGCTGGCCTTTAGCCAGTAGCCTTAGGACTTCCAATTCTGTCCTGGTAAGCCTCACCGGACGTTCCTCAATTCCCCCGGGTTCACTCAATGGAAAGACTCTGTCGGGCACCTGATGCTTCGAGCCTCTTTGGACCAAACCGGCAATATCTTCGCTGACCCCCGGATGCAGGTCGGCCTCGCCTGAGATCCTCGGATGCAGGCCTGCCTTATCTGACATCGATGGTTGTCCGTCTCGCGGATTATTGCCGGCACTGAGTCCGTCTATTCTCAGGCTACCCACAATTTCTATGCCTTCAGGCAGAGCGCCCTGATCGAAACTCGCTGTACTCCCTCTCGAACCGTCGTGAACCAGAATCACCTTCAGCCTGTCCATATCGCTCCCCTCCACTCAACAGCCGCCAAAGACGCCTGTCTTTCGTTATTTTGCCCTTCGTTCTTTGAGCTGCCCACAAATGCCCGGGTGTGCCTTTACATTATTCTACATGTTTAACATAATTTGGCAGCCCACGCCTACCATATCACCATTTTATGGCAATGTCAATCAGGATCTGATCCCGCTCCGATTCTCACAACATCTACCACGTAGTCCGGAAGGTCGGCAGGGTGTTCTTCGCCTCCTCGGGGACCACAGCAGACTTGCGACTACCTGTGCGACAGACTGTTGAACTTGTCCTGTAACTGCCAATTTTGTCGAGGACGGCAACCGATTTCTGCGATTCAAGCGAACTGCGGTGACATAATATGGGAGACATCAACGGTCTCGTGCGAGACAGGTAGCTGAGAAGCTTGGGCCGGCCCAAAACCGGCAGGATAGTCGGGCAGCAGGCGCTCAATGTAGAAAGGCGGCTGAAAACCAGCCGCCTAAAGACTCTGAACTATGGAATGCCGTCCACTGTACAGAGGAAAGTGTCTCAGTAGTGGTCTGCTATTCCGCAAGATAAGTCGTAGAGAAGCTGCCGCCCCCACGGCCGCCCGCACAGCCATCCCCGCACGCACGGCAAAAAGCTAACTACACGCTGGGCAGTTGGGGTCTTTAGATACCTTAACTTCATTCCAGGCCATGTCAAAACCGCTGAACAAAAGCAGTCTCCCCACAAGAAGGCTTCCTATGTCAAGCAGCACCTTCACTGCCTCGACAGCCTGCACGCAACCGATGATGCCGGGAATCGGCCCGAGGATACCCATCCCCCGGGGCGTCCCGGGCGTCCCGGCGACATCCTCAGGCGGAGGAGACGGGAAAACACATCTGAAGCACGGGCCCTTCCCAGGCAAGATGGTAAGGACCATCCCGTCGAACTGCATGACTCCGGCTTCTATCAAAGGTTTCCCGAGTTCTTGACAAACATCGTTCACAATGTACCTGGTCTTCAGATTATCCACTGCATCTACCACAAGGTCGTACCCGGCGATTATCTCTTGCGCACCTTTCTCAGAAAGCTTCGCATCATAGGTTACTACGTGCACATGAGAGTTGAGACGTTCAAGCGTCCGCCTAGCCGACTCCACTTTCTTCATCCCAAGCCTGTCTGAACCATGAAGGATCTGCCTCTGCAAATTGGAGATACTGACAGTGTCATCATCTACGATACCGATTCTGCCCACCCCTGCGCATGCCAAGTACATGGCAGAAGGAGATCCTAACCCGCCTGCCCCGATAATCAGGACTTTGGACGATTTCAGCTTCTCCTGCCCTTCCTTGCCGATTTCCGGAATCACAATCTGCCTTGCATAGCGCGCCTCTTCCTCAGAAGTCAACA
>JAAZEW010000298.1 GCA_012512055.1 Bacillota bacterium
AGGGCTTAAGAAAGCTGTATTCGGGCTTTCCGGAGGCCTTGACTCAGTCGTCCTGGCATATATTCTAACTGAGGCTCTGGGTCCCGATAATGTTCTTGCTGCTATTCTTCCGTATCATGCTACGAGTCCTGAGAGCCTTAGGGACGCAGAGAATGTCCGAGATATTGTCGGTCTTCAATCCGTGACAATTGATATTACGGCGATGGTCAACGAGTGTTGCGGCGCGCTTCTTGCCGCGACCGGCGCAGAACCCGGGAGAGTTCGGCTGGGGAACATAATGGCGAGGCAAAGAATGATACTGCTTTATGACTTGTCTGCAGCTATCGGAGGCCTCGTCATCGGAACAAGCAACAAGACAGAGCTTCTCTTGGGGTATGGAACCCTCCACGGGGATCTCGCATTTGCTTTTGATCCGTTAGGCGACCTTTACAAGACGCAGGTCCGTTCATACGCAAGGTATCTCAGGGTTCCCGAAAACATCGCTGCGAAACCCCCAAGCGCAGATTTTTGGGCAGGCCAGACTGATGAGGAAGACTTAGGCTTCACCTATGACGACCTGGACAAACTCCTCTATCTTATGGTGGATGAGAAACTAACCAAACAGGAACTGCTAAAGATGGGATTCGACCGAAACTTCATCGATACAGTCAAAACACGCATCCGTCGGAACAAGTTTAAGACAAAGATGCCGGTATTCGCCGGATTGCAGGCAAGAGGCATAGGGGGGGACTACCGCTATTGGCGGAGCACTACTTCACCGAAAAGCCGAGTTCGGAGCGGTCGATAAAAGAGATTACCATGGATATTCGTGGGATTCCTTTTAGATTCCGCACCGACAGAGGGGTATTCTCCAGGGGCAGGCTTGATCGTGGAACAAGACTCCTGATAGAGGCGATGAATCTTGACGGGGTCAAGAAGGTCCTGGACCTCGGGTGCGGGTATGGCCCAATAGGCATCGCAGCCGCTAAGCTTTCCCCCGGGTCAGAGGTTGTGATGGTGGACGTGAACAGCAGAGCATGCGAACTCGCCCGAGAAAACGTCAAGCTGAACCGGTTGGCAAACGCAAAAGTCTTGCCAGGTAATGGATTTGAACCTGTGCGCGGCATGAAGTTCGATCTCATCTTATGCAATCCCCCGATTCGAGCAGGCAAATCAGTGGTATTCCCTTTGATCTCAGAGGCGCGGGAATTTCTCGAGCCCGGCGGATCCCTGCTCGTGGTGGCCCGTACGAAACAAGGGTCAAAGAGTATTCTAAAGCACATGTCAGAGGTGTTCGATGTAGCGAGTGAAATTGAAAAAGGCGGTGGTTACCGGGTTATGAAAGGCTCCGATTCCGGTGGCGATCTTTGAGTGGCGGTCTTTGATAAGTAGCGCACGCATAGTCATGTTATAGGAGCTATTCGCCTAAAGAGAGCTTTCTCTCTCTTGGCATGGCGCGCCACAGAGGGTGAATTCCTGTTGAAGTCACCGGTGATTGTTGTCTGGACAAATCGGGCCTGGCTTGTTGCCCTGGGAACGATTGGGATAGTCATAACATTCCTCCTTATCCTCACCTAT
>JAAZEW010000299.1 GCA_012512055.1 Bacillota bacterium
CCGGGAAAAGATAAGCAGCTTCATAATGTTATTTGTGTTGAATTCAGACTTAAACGACCTGGAATTGTTATAGAAGAAAACGTCAAGGCCAAGCTCATGGTAGATTGTGCTCAGTGCAGCATAACCAATATTCTTTCGATTAGCTGTACAATCTTCAAGAACCTCTTTTGGATCGACGCTGATAGTCACCGGCGAATTTTCTAAAGCCTGCTTTTTATTCATCTCTTCAACAACGGCTTTGAAATGGGCAATAGGATCCGGGTAATGTTTCTCAAGATCATCAAGGTATCCTAAGGATTTAACTGTCTTATGCCTGACCTTTTTTGTCACCTGATCCCTATAGCCGTGGACGATTGATAGGTAACGGCGGCCATTGCTAATGCCAACCCGCAAGTACATGGCAACACCCCCAATTACCAGTAATTATACCATAATCCACAATATTCGTCAACTATATCTATCTAAAAACTTGACAAAAGAATTCTCCCAAACTGCTGCTTGAAAGGCCTTTTTTTAAGTTTATTCCGTTATCTCACTGCAGAAGTAGGGTAGCTTCAACTCAGAATACGAAAGGCCTTGCACCAAGAACCTCACTCCTTGCTTTACCCATTAAGCTGCGACAGTACGACATGCTTTCATCTTTCCTGAAGAAAGTATAGCAAGCGTAGGCAAATAGTGCAACACGAACTATCATATATGTAATAATGGGTTGACACAGATTTGCCAGACGTGTATTATTTGTGTTAAGATGAGAAATCTTTGTAAGGATAGGAAGATTCTGACTGAAAGCATTTTCGTGATTGGTTGTGTTTCAACTATAGAGAGTTGGGCGCTTATTATGGTTTTGGCTTCTGTCAGTTGAAAATGCCGTATGTTAGGGGGTGTTGAAGAGGTTATGAAAATTGAAGAGGGATTTAGTGCTACTTATGGACGGGGTATTACGAATGATCTGTCAAGAAGCTTGGAGAATATTCTTGTTGTCACAATGGAGGATATCTGGCCACTGATCAAGGATACGTTCGGTGATACTGCCAAGGAAATACACTACGTTGAAACGCTTGAGATCAGCCAATTAGAGAGGTTTGCTGCTAGTTTGATGGGTATAGATAATATAGTCGGGGTTGGCGGAGGCTCTGTCGCAGACGTAGCTAAATACTTTTCATGGAAATGCGGGATTCCACTATACCAGATGCCCAGTATAATCTCGGTAAATGCATGTTTCACTCATCAGATAGCAATTAGAGATGAAGGTCGCGTAAGGTATGTAGGAGATGCGGTTCCTGAAATGGTTTATGTTGATTACGGGCTTATTCAAAAGGCTCCTGCCAGACTGAATCGCGCAGGTATCGGAGACATACTTTCTTGCCATACAGGGCTCTATGACTGGCGTTTAGCAGACAAAGCCGGTAGGGAGCCTAAATGGTATGAGCCTTTGGCGTCTCGTGCGAAAGAGCTCTTGGATGTAGTAAGAGGTAATGCGTCAGAGATTCACTGTGTCTCAGAGATTGGAATTCTAACGGTAATGGAAGTCCATAAGTGGGTTGGCGCAATGTGCCACGAGTATGGACATCCTCGCTTTGAAGAGGGGTCTGAACATCACTTCGCGTATAACGTGGAGTTCGTTACCGGCAAGCACATTCTCCATGGGGAGTTAGTATGTCTTGGAATACTCGCTATGTCTTGTCTGCAGGAAAATGACCCGGAAGGCATCATCAAGACTATAAGGGAAGCCGGAGTAAGAATTAATCCTGAGGAGCTAGGGCTCACTTGGGATGAAATGAGAAAGGTTTTGCTGACTCTCAAGGAGTATGTAATATCTGAGAACCTACCG
>JAAZEW010000300.1 GCA_012512055.1 Bacillota bacterium
TCTTGGATAACGGCAAGAATCGTCCGGCCTGATACAGAAGAACACCTGCTTATAGCGCGAATCATAGCCACCGAGACATCACGCAATTCTTTCCTCTGGGTTGACGTTCACCCCAATTGACAATTCACCCTGGTTTTCGATACCATTACAGTATAAATAAGCTAAGTATGGCTTGCGAAATCATGAACCGGATATGCCAATGAACCTTGCGTATATCTCATTAACCTCTGCCAGCACACTGTCAATAGAATAGCCTTGTATCTTCTGTCTGCCGGCCCGGCCCATAATCACCATGCTCTCCGGGTTATCGGCCAGTTGAACTATGCGATCAGCAAGTGTACGCCAATCATCGAGAGCTACCAGGTAGCCGCTATACCCGTCGGTGACAAGGTCCCTATTGCCTCTGACGTCTGTGGCAATGACTGGTTTTCCGGCAGCCATGGCCTCCATAATGCAACGGGGCAATCCTTCATGTCTTGATGTAAGCACAACCACATCAGCCGCTGCCAAAATCTCCGGGACGTCTTCTCGATACCCGAGGAATCGTACAGACTGTGCCATATCCATCCCTTCGACAGTCCGCTGCAGATAATCCTCGAGCTCTCCTCTTCCTACGAGGAGGAGCCGAGATCCCTGAATCTTGGTATGTGCATGCTTCCAAGCCTTCAATAGTTGGATATGGTTCTTTCGCGTGGTAAACTCTCCTATGCACACTGCGACGTAATCTTCCTCCGGTATCTCAAGAGACTTCCGTGCCTGCTCTCTGGAAACTGCAGAGTAATATCGGAGATCCAAGCCAACACCATGGACATAATGAAGATTAACCCCTTCTACATATCCAAGTTCACGTGCCAGTTCCAAGTCCTCTGCATTCATTACCAGTATCGCTGCAGTCCACGGAACGGCGATCTTCTCTGCCATACGGTAGACTATCCGATTCTTCAGTGGCGCACCTTTGTAGAAGTGGAACCCATGCGCTGTGTATATCACAGGAACACCCGAGTTTCTCAGTGCATAGCGTGTCATAAAAGCGGCAATGGGAGTATGCGTGTGCACGAAATCATACCTTTCCTGCTCACATAACACTCTAATAGCCCTCATCGCCTTAATGCTGCTTGACGCCCACACTGACCTGGCAAACGGGACATCCCAGACCCTGCCTTTGATGAGTCCTTCCAGAGGGACATCTACTTTGGCTGCAACGTCCACTTGACATCCCATTTCCTCCAGCATTTGTATGAAAGGAAGGTGAAAATGCCTAATATGTTCTGATACTCTTGCAGTAAAGAGAACCTTTCGCATCACGATCATGTCCTCTCTCATCAGTGGTCCTGACAAGCTTCTCCCCGCTGAATGTCAGGGTTATGAGTTCTCAAACAACCGGAGACACCCAATCCTCAGGATGCATCGTCACTCTCTGAATTCATTGGATCTGAAGCAGGCGCGCCTTCTTCGACTGCCAATCCATTGGCTCTGCCCAGTCCGCTTGCTTTATCCGGGGTAAAGGCCACTTTCAAAGTCCTTAGCATTATCTGCAAGTCCAGCAGTAACGAGAAA
>JAAZEW010000301.1 GCA_012512055.1 Bacillota bacterium
ACTGGCCTACGGGCCGGATTTTGTCAAGGCGACCTGCTTGGGGAGCCGTCCCCGAGTGCAACACCGGCCACCCTGCACGGCACGTACACTTTCTGGAACCGGCGATTATTTGTGGTGATCTACTTAGACTGTTGTTCTCTCCCACATTATGTTAACACAGCCCGCCCGAATCGCAAAAACTGTCCGGCGTCTTCGGCGAAACCGGCGATTACTGGAGAAGTCCAACGGCCTCCTCCACAAGTAATCGCCGGTTCCAGAGACTGTACGTAGTCACAAAGCCTGTGGGTCTCACAGCGCACTGGCTTTACTTACAGCACTCCCTCACGAAACTTACGATCTCCTCAAGAAAACCGGGTGCAAGCGGTAATTCAGGATTGCTGTAAGCTGCCATGTTCGCCTGAGGATCAAGAGGCGCCTCTTTCAAAACATGGTTCATACCGTCAAAGACCGCAAGCTGCGCGTCAGGTTTTGCTTTCGCCAGCAATTTCGCATCCTCAACCGGCACCTGTAAATCAGTTGTGCCCTGCAAGATCAGCACAGGAACATCCAGGTTCCCGATTTCAACTGCAGGATCATACCTAAACCATGAAATCATGTACGGCTGTACGCTGGGTCTAAACACCGCCGCGAGCTCAGGACTTACCTTCTCGACTGTCTTCCCCTTCTTCAGCTCCTCCATTATCGCATTGCTTTCGTCCCGGATCTCTTTTGATTCATTCGAAAGCTGCTCCCTCAGTAACTCGTATACAGGCTTGCCCGCGCCTGCTACTGAGATGACACCCAAAAGGCCTGAAACCTTGTTAGCAGCTCCCATGGAGATTAACGCCCCTTCACTGTGACCGAGAACTACCACACCGGAGAAACGAGGATCGTCTTTCAGAAGCTCAACCCATGCGATTACATCGTCGATGTAATGATCAAACCGTAAGTCAGCCTCGCTTTTCAGAGCGCCTACACTTGCTGCAACACCCCTCTTGTCAAAGCGCACTGAGGCGATGCCTTCTTCCGCAAGGCCCAGAGCAATCATCTTCAGACTGTCGTTCTTGCCTGGCAGAAGAGGGGTATTGCCGTCACGGTCAGTAGGGCCTGACCCTGCGTGCATCAGAACAACAGGGCACTTTCCCGGAGTCTCAGGCAGTTGGAGGGTTCCATGGATCTTGCCTGTAGGAGTCCCAAGTATGATATCCTCTGCCTTGCCAACCGCTGCCGGCTCCTTTGGCGCATCAGCCCCCGAAGCCATCCTCTTCAGATTGAAACTTCCCTTTATACCGCTCTGCAAGAAATCTCCTGAAATCTCGTCACCGGCCAAAACACCGTCAAAATCAACTTTAGCATTTGGAACAGGCAGTTCGAAATGGATTTTCGGGGATTCGTACTTGATATTGGTAAGAGGCGACTGGAACACTCCTTGCTGGGGAATGTCGATAGTCGCTGACAGCACACCTTCGTCAACTGCAAAATCTACCTTTATGATGAGTTCCTGTCCCATCACACTAACGGCGCCTTCCCAGTGTCCCGTCACTTCATGTAGGCCTGCATCCTTTGCCTCCAGACATTTGCTGGCCGCGTAAGCGCCCAGCAGCAAAACAAAAGCCATTATAGCGACTAATGCAACAATCCGCTCTCTCGCAGCCTTTGCTCGCATTTACACCGTCTCCCTTCCTGCCAAAATACCGGCTGAACATGTCTCTCTTGCACATGTTCTACCGCAAGTTTCCGCGACTTGTGTGTTGCACATCCTATTGCAGATCCTCTGCATTTTTTTGGGGCATATCCTATCCAGCCTAAGTGTGAGTTCATGAGACCGTTGATGTCTCCCATATTATGTCACCGCAGTTCGCTTGAATCGCAGAAATCGGTTGCCGTCTTCGACAAGATTGGCAGTTACTGGAGAAGTTCAACGGCCTCGTTCATTAGTTTTCGCTCGTTTTCCGATTGTCTTGGGTGGCCCCGCACGGTACGTACGTTTTCTGAGGCCGGTGATTCCTTTGTCAAGGCAACACGCTTGGGGCGCCGTCCCCTTAGCGCAACACCGGCAACCCCACACGGTACGCACATTTTCCGGTGCCGGCGGTTACTTATGGCGATCTCCTTAGCCTAGGTTTCACGTGTATTATCTACGCGCATATACACGTAGATCTACGCGTATATACACATAGATAACGCAGTCCATGTAGATCGTACATGTTTTGCTTCTGAGAGTCAATTGCTCTGATCACCTGCTAGAACTCTACACTACCGTTATCAATTTCTTATCGGCTTCTATTGTCATCAATAAGAGGTCGAAAGAGGAATAGAATTGGCGTCGTCGAAGATTCAATTGCGAAAGGAGTGTTTGTCATGCAGAAAAAGGAATTTCGTCCCAATCCTGCCATGAAGACCTTCCTCTACACGTCTTCATTGCTAATCCTTGCTGTGTCCGTGTTGCCATGGAGCATACCGGTGGCTGTGACCGTACATGACCCATTGACCAGGACTATCATGTTTTGGATCCACGTCATCACAGTCCTTGTGGCGATATGGCTCATCATTTGGGTGCCGAGGTACTATGAAAGTATTACCTACGCCATTGACGATAAGTGGCTCTATGCAGAAGGCGGAGTATTCTGGAAGCGACGCTCTCGCTTACCAATCAGCAGAGTGCAAATGGTGGACGTGAACCAAGGGCCGTGGCAACGTGTGTACGGCCTGGGCAGCCTGCGTGTTTTTACCGCAGCCACAGGTCAGTCCACAGCAGCACTCTCATATCAAAACATAGAAAACGCGGAGCAGGTCCGAGATTATGTCCTCAAACTTGTGCAACAATTCCGCGCAGGCGACAACGGCCTGGGGGACGGCCTCAGAGAACCGGAGCCGATCCCAACCGATGCCAGGATCCATGCCCGGCATGATGAAGCAAAAGTCGCACAAATCCTTGATAGCCTGCTAAACGAGGTGCGAGAAATCCGCAAAAAACTCGGGGGTTGAGGCAAATATCGCCGGGGTTATCAGCGGGATCTTTTACTTTCAGTGGATACCCGGCAATTTCGCCAACTCCTGTTGGGCAAGTACGCGCCGGGGTCCAGCGTAACCGAATTGACAGGATGGTTTGTGACAAAAAACAGAACCTGGTTCCTGCCTGTTAATGTCACTTGTTCGCAAGTCTCTACGTCCTCTCCTTCCAAGAGGACATCAGCCTTCACCGGGCTGTGAGCGTCACCTGTGTTAATCAACTCGAATCTCGTCACGAACCTATCCGCTGATTTCCCGGAGCAAACTGCAGGCTTGATTTGGTACGCAAAACTGGCAGTATTGCCCAGCCATTTTTTCATGAACCCCTCTACGTCTATGCCTGATGCCCGTTCTGCCACCATCACGAAATCCCTCAACCCGGAAGGTTTCGCCCGGTAGATCAACAAGTGCCTGCGGAGGATCTCAAAGAACATATCCTCCCCCAACGTATGACGTAACAGGCGAAGGACAAGGGCTGTTCTGATGCACACCGGCCTGGGCGCGTACGGCGCCCGGCTCTTCGCCCACAGGAGCACGCTCTCTCCCGCGCCGGGTCCGAGCTTGGCATCAGTCGCCCACCTGTCAATTTCCTCATGGACGAGTTGAGTTTCAGCGTCACGTCCTAAGACACGCCCCACTGTCTCATAGGCCATGGTTCGAGCCAGGGATTCATGGAACCAAGTATGACCAAACCCTACGGATATAGGGCTCCCCCACCATACATGCGCCATTTCGTGGCCTAATGCGGTAACAGTACGGATCTCTTGCTCGTCACTGGGATATCGGCGCCTCAGGACAGATGCGAACCTTCCTGCCGGCGGTTTTCCGAGCATGTCAACGTAGGCATCAAGCACATCTCCGAAAAGGTCGATCCCGTGTTCAATGGTGTCCTTGAGCGCCTGGCCGAGATAAAGCTCAAGTCTCACGCCCCGGTGTGTCCTGCACGCCATTTCAAATTTGCCTGAAGTGAGTGACAGTCCGGAAATGGGCTCTTTGACTTCCCACACGTGAACTACCCGATCATCGCTTTCTGTGCAGAAAATCAGCTCTCCGTCTGATACTGACACAAAGCCCGGACAGGTTACGCAGGTAATACGCGCAGTGAAACTGTCGAATCCCGCTCCCACAGGATACCAGGCGGATTTTCGGGACAGGCGCGTTCCGCTATCGTCCACCTGAACACCGGTCTGTCCGACGGGACGGCCTGAGTATGCGAAGGTAAGCTCTACATCGTCATTCTCGCGAAGGGGAGTTGGAAAGTACACCCAAACGGCTTTCAAGCCGATGACGTCAGAAAACTCTCGCTCGCGGAAGGCAAGCCGGGTCTCCCCTCGACTTATCGAGCTCACCACAAGACCTGAATTCAGGACAAAACAATGCCTTGTCACATTGGGCATTCTTGCTCGTAGGGTGACAATGGTAGTAGCCTGCAATTGTCCTTGCCTTACCATGCAATTCACGTTTATGTCGTACCTCTTGACTTCCACCTGAGTTCCGGACTGGGTCAAAGAAGCGAAGAAGTACTCCCTTTTCTGCCTGGCCACCCATCCCATTACCGAACTTCACACCCTTTGACTTATACTTGCTGTTGCTCCATATCTCTTAGCATGGCTTGCGCGGTCAAAGCACACTCAATACGTTTCTTCTGAATGGCGCATGCTACTTCATCAGGGACCAGAATATTGGCTGATGAGCCATAAGCAGCGGCATGGCACCCTCCGCTGCAGATGAACCTTGCCCAGCAACTACCGCACCCGCTTTTGCTGTACACATGGGCGTTCCGAAAGCTGCTGATGATTCCCGGATTCACACGACCATCAAATACGTTACCCATCCTAAATACAGGTTTCCCGACAAACTGATGGCATGGGTAGATGTCCCCGCCGGGAGAGACGGCCAGGTAGTCTACGCCAGCACCGCATCCTGAAAGCCGCCTCTTAAGGCACGGTCCGCCGTCCAGGTCAATGTTGAAATGATAGAACAGAAAGCCCCGGCCTGATCTGTGTCTATCCACGAAAAGCCTTGTGAGGTTTTCATATTCCGCCTCGATGGCACTGAGATCCTCGGCTTGGATGCCGTATTCCTTGCCGCTTCCCCCCACTACGGGTTCGGCTGAAACACTCTTTGCGCCCAAATCCGCAAGATGCAGCACGTCAGATGCAAAATCCAAGTTATGTCGTGTGTATGTAGCTCTCACATAATACGAATCAGGATCCCTGGTTTGGATGAACTTTGCCAGCTTCGGAGCCACATGATCGTAGCTTCCTCTTCCCCCGGGCATTACCCGCATTCTGTCATTAGTCTCTTTTCTGCCGTCGAGGCTCAGCACCACAAGGACATTGCGGTCATTAAGGAAAGATGCGATTTCGTCGTCAAGTAGAACACAATTTGTGGTAATAGTAAAATCCACATGCTTTCCTTTGGCTTTCGCCTTGTCGCCGCAGTACTCGATTGCAGCTTTCACTACGCCGAAGTTGAGGAGAGGTTCACCGCCGAAGAAGTCCACATTAAGGTTACGCCTGGGGCCGGACTTATCAAGCAGGAAGTCAATGGCTGCCTTGGCCACCCCAAGGGGCATGAGCTCCCGCGTCATCCCGAAGTCTCCGGTCTTGCCAAAGCAATACTTGCACCTTAGATTACAGTCATGAGCTACGTGAAGGCATAGCGCCTTAACGATCGTCTCGTCGCCGGGAGTATAGTCCTCGTCCTCGTCATCAGCACGTGAAAGCAGGCCTTCAGCCACCATGCTTTCCAGCTCTTTGTATGCCTCCGGGACGGATTCCCTGTAGCCCTCTGCTACGGATCCATTGTAGCCCTTTGTTACGGATTCATTGCGTGCTTCCGCTAAGAATTCCTTGCTGTCCTGTGCTCCGGATTCCTTGTGGCCCTGTGTTACGGACTCCCTGCAGACCCCTGCCACAGATTGATTGCTGCAACCGCTTGACAGGCGCTTTTCAACTTCCGCGAGAGGCACCATATCTCTGTAAGCAAGTGCAGCTTCCCGTCCGGCTTCGTCCAGTTTATGAAGGCCGCCTGTTTTGACATCGAATAGCAGCGATTTCCCTAAACAGGAGAATATGTGCCAATTAGCCTCTCCCAACATGCCCTTGTCACTTTCTCTTATCAACGCAAACCTGATTCCCTACAGTACAGGAGGTCTTACATGCTGACTGGCATGAAGCCTGGCACTCCTTGCAGCCGCCTTCTTTGAGCCCGCCCCTGGTTGAACCCATGCTTATCGTAGTTATGTGTTTCTTTGTTTTTGAGGTTGACATTCTTACCACTTCTCCTTATCACCGGTATTAATTACACAAAGGACAATTACCGCAGTATTAATAGGGCTCACTCATATTACTATGAAATCGGCGCCCTCTATATTAACCCATCCTACATGCGACAGATCCAACCACTCACGAGACTGACGACGGCAACTCCTTAGCGAACTGCAAAACTTTATCCATCCGCGAAACCTGACAAATCCGATCCTGGACGGAAACTATCAAGGGATGCGTGTTGGCAGAAAACAGCAAATCTATAGTATTTTTAATAGTATAGCATAAAGTCCGCTGCAAGCTACTATAAGCTACCGTCCAAAATTGCTCCGGTGCAGTATTCACACTGGTTCACCACATATTGCGCTCTATGGCTTGCGGAATTCCTACTGATCATTTTCTCGCCCTATGGATCCTTCACTTTCCTCGCGTACCACGATCGCCGCGTAGTTTCGCTTGCATATCAAGGCCGGTCAGCCGCTATTACCGCTATTACCGGTATGTCACGACCAGTCCTTCGCCTTCACTCTCAGGATAGACGCCGCACAACAGGCCCAATATACAGCCAAGCTGATAACTACTGACAGCGCAGGCACCCATGAACTCGCCTCAATCATCCGTACGAGATTCTGAACCGCAGGTGAACGCCCTGCTACGCCTACGCCTAACATCACGAGAACAAATATCCCGAGCAGAATCGCTCTGCTGTACGTAGAGGCTTTGGCAAAACCGGCCCAGAAGAACATCACCAAGTAAGCACCTGTAACCACTACGGCCATGCTAAACACCATAGCGAAAGATGTAGCGTTCTGTAGCAGAACTCCTGTCACGTCTACAATACCAGGAGAAGCGGCAGATGAACCAAAGCCCGGGATTATTCCTAAAGTAGCCAGGTAAGAACCGAGTACAGCAGTAACGTTAAAGAATATGACAAGGAGAACGGACACGGCAAGGACCGATGCGAACTTACTTGTCACAATTGCCGCATCTGACAGGGGCAGGCTCTTCAGAAACAAGTACGCGCTGCTTTTGTCCTCGTCATACGTGGACCTGACAGCAAACCCATA
>JAAZEW010000302.1 GCA_012512055.1 Bacillota bacterium
ATCCAGGTGATTGTCACTATATTGCCGGGAACTACCTTGCCAGGCGGAAGTTTGCCCTCCTTGATGAACTACTTGATTTCTACGGTATTGAAAAGGGAAGGGTTCACTTCTCATGGGTGTCCGCTGCGGAAGGAGAGAAGTTTGCAGACGTTGTGAAGCAGGTGACAGAGACTGTGAGGGCATTGGGCAAGCCTACGAAGCTTGTCAGATGATACTAAATAAATCACCATAAGTGATCGCCGGTTCTAGAAAGTTTACGTACCGTCTCGGGTTGCCGGTATTGCACTCGGGGACGGCGCCCCAAGCGGGTCGCCTTGAGAAAGGAATCACCGGCCCCAGAAAACGTACGCACCGTGCAGGGCAACCCAAGACCTTGGAAAACGAGCGAGAATTGTGGACTCATACTTAGACGACAGACTGGTGGGGATGAACCAGGATGAACAAGATGGCCGGGAGCTCTATGGGAGAAGACACAATAGGTGTCATACAAGAAGGCATCAGAAACAGCGCAGCCAGGATGCTTGAATCCGGAGAAATTGATGTTTTCATCGGGTATGAAGACGGGACTCTTCCGCTCCGGACTACACCCGTATTCATCACTTGTCCTGAGGACGCCGCGAGACTGGTATGGAGTCCTATGTGTGAGAACAATCTCACTTGCTATCTGCCGAAATTCCAGGGAACGGTGGGTGTCGTAGTTAAGGGTTGTGACGTCCGTACGCTGGTCAACCTGATTCTTGAGAATCAAATATCCCGAGACAAGGTAAAGATAGTCGGTGTTCCTTGCAAAGGGATCATTGACCGAGACAGGGTAGGGAAGGCGCTGGGGACGGATAGAATCATAAGGAGCGCGAAAGCAACTCGGCGCAGCCTTATGCTGGAGGGCGACGGCTTCGAAGTTGAGATGGAAATCCAGGATGTGCTTGCGCCGTCTTGTGAGATGTGCAGGTACCCTGTGCCGGTGTTATTTGATGTGCTGGTAGGCAACGAATCCATGGCAAGGGATGGGAAGGATCCTGAAACCGGCTATCTTGAGGTGGAGCAATTCGCAGAGCTCGAACCTGATGCGCGGTTTTCCTTCTTTGCGCAAGAAATTGGAAGATGTATCCAGTGCTATGCGTGCAGGCAGGCATGTCCATTGTGTTACTGCCCCGAGTGCTTTGTTGACAGGCAGAGTCCTAAGTGGATTAGCAGGTGGAGGGGTCTTTCTGATAAGATCCTGTTCCATCTGGGGCGCGTTCTGCACGTGGCCGGCAGGTGCGTAGATTGCGGCGCTTGTAGACGGGCATGCCCTGTAGGGATCGACCTTCGCCTGCTTACAAAAAACATGGAGAAAGCTGCGAAAGACTTGTTCGATTACGAGTCCGGAGTGGACATAGGTGGACTGCCTCTCCTTGCCACCTATAGGCGAGAGGATCCGGATGATTTCATTCTGTAGAGTCCGGTCTCTTGTGGAACCGGATTACGAAGCGCGCATTTGAGGTGAGTTAGCGTGGGAGAGAGGAGCCAACGAAGATTGCTTAAAATGGCCAAGACGGACTTGGATGCCTTTGTCGACGCGCTGGTAAAGGCATCATATGTGGTTTTAGGTCCGATTCAAGAAGGCGAGGCAACGAAATTCGGTGTAGTTGGCGGGGAGGAAATTAAGATCCCTCGTCTTACC
>JAAZEW010000303.1 GCA_012512055.1 Bacillota bacterium
GTTGGAATAATTGAGCTAAGGAGCATGGCGCGTAGTTTCTTGGTAGCTGACAGATGTATGAAAACAGCGCCTGTTGATCTGCAAATTCGCATCACCTGCCCTGGAAAGAGTCTGCTCATGATGAGTGGGGAAATCAGTGCGGTACAAAGCGCTGTTGAGTTAGGAAATGCAACAGGCGATGAATCTGTGGTCAACTCTTTGGTCCTGGGGAATCTGCACAAAGATGTGATACCGGCGCTTGCAGGGGTGAGTGCTTATGAAGATCACGAATCCTTAGGGGTAATTGAAACATTCAGTGTTTCCGGGGCTATCAGGGCAGCAGATACGGCGGCAAAATCCGCTCAAATTCAATTACTTGATATTCGCCCTGCGCAAGGCCTGGGTGGCAAAGGCCTTGTCTTGATAGCCGGCAACGTCGGAGCGGTTGAGGCTGCCATTGAAGCATCGAAGGCATACCTTTCCGAAATAGGAGATCTGGTGGATGCAGTTGTTATCCCGGCGCCTCATCGGGATTTGTGGGCGCAGATTAGTTGATGATGTGCCTTTATGCGCCTGGTAAGGAGATGATGATGTGCTAATTCTCACTCTTAATTGCGGCGGCTCTTCAGTGAAGTTCAGGCTAATTGAAATGCCTGAAGAGCGGGATGTATCTCGAGGCCAGGTATCAGGCCTAGGGACTGAACAGACCATTTATAGTTGTTATGATGCGAACGGTACATCACGGGAAAAGACTGTTGCCTTAGGTAACCACGCTGAAGCGCTGGAGTATATTCTGGCAGAGATTCCTGATGAGATATCAAAAAGGATTCAAGCTGTGGGACATCGTTGTGTGCATGACGGGGGCAAATATGATAAGGCGGTCCGGGTGGATAGTGACGTCATCCGGACCATAAGAGACTGCTTCGAACTGGCCCCACTCCATAATCCTAATAATCTGGCAGGTATCATGGCTTGCGAAAAGTCGCTGCCGGGGATCCCGCAAGTGGCCGTTTTTGACAGCACGTATAATCGGGATCTTACGCCTGCTGCCTACATGTACGGTATACCATACCGGTATTACACGGAGTATGGAGTCCGGCGATATGGTTTCCACGGTATTACTTTCAGTTATATGACTCGCCGTGCCTCGGAAATATTGAGAAAACCTCTTAGTGAAATGAAGTTGGTTTCTTTGATGTTAGGTAGCGGGACGACTGCTAATGCCACCGCCTATGGACGTTCGCATGATATCAGTACAGGATTTACTCCTACAGAAGGATTGCTGCAATCCACCCGTTGCGGTGACATAGATCCCTTGGCAATCACCTACTTAATGCGTAAGCTTTCGCTCGGCTCTACTGAGATGGAAAGAATACTGAATCACGAAAGCGGATGGTTAGGGATATCCGGACTTTCCTCGGATTTTTCCGTTATTGAACAGGCTGCTGACAGGGGTCATGAACAGGCCCAAATTGCACTGGATGTCTTTGTCCATCGTGCAAAGAAATATGTCGGTGCTTATGCAGCGGTTTTAGGTGGTATTGACGCTCTCTTGTTTTCCGGAGGTATTGGCGAAAAGAGCCCGACAGCGAGGATGAGAATATGCGAAGGTTTGGAATTCCTGGGATTGCATCTCGATTCTGAGCTTAATGAAAACCTTCAGGGGGAGGGTATAGTGTCGACTTCTTCTTCACCGGCGGCAATCATTGTTGTTTCAACTGATGAAGAGAAGGTAATTGCCAAAGAAACATATGGTATTTGCTGTCCGTGAGGGAGGTGAATCAGTGGGGAATGCCATTGGGCTAATAGAGACAGTAGGGTTGGGTGCAGCAATTGCAGCTGCGGATGCAGGCCTAAAGACCGCAGCAGTATCCATTATAGGTTTTGAGCGCACTAACGGGGCAGGCATGATGGTTGTTAAGTTTAGAGGAGATGTGGCAGCAGTCCAGGCAGCGGTTGAGGCAGGGGTTTATGCTGCCGAGAAGCTTAGCGCAAGTGTTATGGGACATGTAATCCCCCGTCCGGCTATATAAAGCGGAAGGATAAGATAATTTCAAGAAATCTCAAGTAAAGAGAGGAGCACCTGAAAATGTACGATGAAGCATTAGGCATGATTGAGACGAGAGGCTTAGTGGCATCAATCGAAGCTGCTGACACCATGGTCAAAGCCGCCAACGTAACGCTGATAGGCCACGAGAAGATCGGAGGCGGTTACGTCACGGTTATGGTAAGAGGCGATGTAGGTGCAGTTAAGGCTGCCA
>JAAZEW010000040.1 GCA_012512055.1 Bacillota bacterium
CCCCACCCCGACGATGAAACCATCGGTATGGCAGATAGTATTCATCAATCAGTCTTGGCAGGCAATCGCAATTACTTCATCTATTTCACTAAAGGGGAAAGCTCTCTTGCCCGCCATCAGATTAAAGGTCCCGATGGCCAAAAGTGTCTGCTTACAAAGGACGAATTCGCAGAAGCCAGAGTCCGGGAAACCTTAGCTGCTCTCCAGGTATTAGGTGTAGAAGCGCATCAAGTGCTCTTTCTGGATTTTCTGGATGGTGCACTTCCTTTCTCGGCAGCGGTAGAAATCATAAGGTGTTTTGCGGCTTTGTATCCCCAAAGCATTCACCGGACGGTTAGCCAATATGACCCACACGAAGACCACCAGACATTAGCCCTGGCTTTAGCCAGTGTGAGTGCAGAAGAGGATAGCATCATTTATCCTGAATACTTTCAGATTTACAGCTACCGCAACCACAAGCAGGCTGACCACACCCAAGTGAGAAAGGTGCTGTATCCCAAAATCAAGGCAGAAGCTCTGGCAGAACTCAGCAATTTTGATCCTGAAGAGGGGCGTTTTGCCCTTGCTGCCAAATCAACACCTGACTTAATTAAAGGAGCTTTGGCGAGCAACTACGAATACCTCGATCCAATAGATCATCAAGACCCTGCAACCAAGCGTTCCCTCACTCCGGGGGTCACTATGTCTAACCTGGATGTAGGATTGTATGTGCCTGTCTTCAAACAAATTGATATCGTAGGCCTTTATGATTTCAAATCTGCGGCAGGACTGGCTGAAGTCAACCTAAGACTTGCGGATGGTGTTCCTTTTCCACAACTTAGCCTGGGTCTCGGCTATCATTTCGGTTATGAAAAACTCTATATCAGCACCAGTGCCAGCCTCGATTCCTATTTTTTAAAGCTACGCCATGTGCCCCATGGGGAAACCCTCTTAGGTATAGGTATCTCTACCTTATTACACCGGCGCTAAGAATAAGAACATCTGGTTCAAGCGCTGGAACTCACCCCTGGAGAAAGGCGGCCTGCCATGAACTGAATTTTCTCATTCGATTATCTTGGACGCCGTCTTCCAGCTCTTGCCTTCAATCGTTTCTTGAGAAAAGCCTATGATCTCACTCATTTCGTTAAGCAAATGCCCGGGGTTGTTGCCTCAGGTGTTGCCATCTGTCGCGAATCCTTCCTTTTGACTAAATGTCTTTGCCTTAGATAAGCACACTATCTCTTCCTGGTGACACTGGGTCTCCCTAGTTTTCAAGTACGCCGGCAAAGAGCTATATGCGGTTTACTCAGATTTGAGGACACTAGAACCCGAAGCACGACTACGCGGCTTCAGCCTAGATTCCATCTGACGGTATGTCTAATCGCTGAGATATGAAAGCCATAATATGTTCTGCATCGTCTATTGCCTGTCTCATATCGCTTTCAGTGAGTTCAAGTCCCATCGGGTAACGCGGCTGCACACCGTAAGCCGTCAAACACGTATACAAGCTTCTTCAATATCGTCAAAACCCTATTGTTCATATACTTCAACCCCTTTAGTTTTGATCTTATATTCAAAACTAGAAGTTGCATTGGCTCTTTCATAAAACTCTTCCTCATCATAAACCAGTAGATCTACAGGATATGACAAGACAGGGGCTATCGCCCGCCTCAATTCTTTGATAATCTCTATTTTGCGTTTCTCTCTTTCCCGAGTAATAACACACAAATCTACATCACTGTCTTCATTTGCTGTACCATCTGTATATGATCCGAATAGTATAATCTCCTTCGCATTAAAGTCTTTTATTCTATCAACTAAGCTGTCAATCTGTTCTCTTACTCTCTCCATTAAACTTCACACCCACAGTTACTATTCTATACGTATCATACCATAAATTGTCTTCCACGATTCTTTGCACATCGGATTGTATCTTTGCCGCAAGCGGCTCAAAGTCCTGCATCATCAACCAACGTAGGCCGATTAAATCCATCTACGCTTCAAATGTGCATAAACCCGGGGAGCGCCCTGCCATCTTCCACATTGATTCAATAGGGCACATGCTATCATCGGGGATGATCACATATGCCTTCCCCATTCTTTTCGTCTTTTCCCCGGGAGTACTTGAAGGGTAACAATGTCATCCTCGTCAAGATAGTATAGTAAATTACCTATCCGTTCCCATGTGTACCTCTTTCCCTTGACATCAATGTACGGTTCAGTCCAGCCAAACTTGAGGAGTCCCACCAGCCCACCCGGGGCCAAGAGCAGATCCTTTGCGGCCTCAGGGGTGTCCTCTAAGACATACCTTAGTTTTTCGTTCACTTCGTTAGCCCAGAAATACTCAGGATCAAACAATCTGCCTTTGGTGTCCTTCTCTGCCCAGGCCAGGAATTCCTGACGTTCAGGGTCGTTCCTGTCAGAAATCACCTCAAGGAAATGTCCATACCCGCCGATTCCTCCTACATCCTCAGGCGGCCTGTGCATTGCCCCGCCAAGACATAAAGGAACAGCGTTTCTCTTGGATTCCTTCAGGCTTTTCTCGATGACAATCTTGTGCTGCCAGTGGTCCCCGAAGTCATATATGTAAATGCAGTTGCCGCCTTCACTGAGCAGTTCGTTAACCAGAGTCTCATCCGGCTCAAAGAACCTTTTGCCAGGGTATATTTCAGACACAGGGAAATCAGGATCACCCTCCACAACTATGGCATCTTCAAACTCAAATCGAAAAAGATGGTAGTCAAGCCACCCGAACGCGACTTGAATAATACGGTGGAGCTGAGAAAATGTGATCGAACCGGGTATCCTCAACCTTCGCCAGACCGGCGGCTCTGTATTCATGATTGTCACTTTAATCTTATAAGCCACTATATCGCCTCCTCTGGATACAGTATAGCAGGCAAAAATAGCATAGCATAGCATGTCCATGGCAACTATGC
>JAAZEW010000304.1 GCA_012512055.1 Bacillota bacterium
ACGAACTGATGGACACCTGCAAGGCCGCCGATTATCGCATAATCGTCAACTACACAGTGGCCTGCAAGAGCTGCCCCGCCTGTGATGGTGACATTGCTCCCTATGATGCAGTCGTGGGCTATGTGTCCGTATGACATTATGTAGTTGTCGTTGCCTATGCGCGTTTCGCCCCTACCTTCGGCAGTTCCCCTGCTTACAGTTACAAACTCGCGAAATACGTTGTTATCTCCGATTATGAGAGACGTTTTCTCCCCGTTATACTTGAGATCCTGAGGCTCGACACCTATCATGGCCCCTGATGAAAAGCTACAGTTCCGTCCGATAGTAGTAGGCCCGTCGATCACGACATGACTGCTTAGTTTAGTCAAGTCTCCGATTACAACGCTTTCACCTATTACACAGTACGGGCCTACGGTAACATTGGGCCCGATGACTGCGCCCGGGTGAATGACTGCCGTAGCATGAATCTTTCTCACGCGAAAGCTTCGAGTCTCAGTGGCTTTCATTTACGCGCCTCCCAACGGGATGATCCCATTTGTTCACTCATCTACTGCTCTCTCCTATCTGTAAGGGCAAACGTCAGCTCTGCATCTGCTACTAACTTGCCCTCAACATAAGCAGAACACCCAATTCTCCCTAAGTTGCCGCGCATCCGGATTAGTTCAGTCTCAATTCTCAGCGTGTCCCCTGGAACCACCGGATGTCTGAACCTTGCCCTGTCCACTGCGGCAAGAAGCGCAATTTTGCCTTTGACTTCAGGGTAATTCAAAGCAGCGTACGCCCCTACCTGAGCCATAGACTCAATAATCAACACCCCGGGCATTATTGGATTACCCGGGAAATGCCCCTGGAAAAACGGCTCATTATAACTGACGTTCTTGATGCCGACAACACGCTTTCCTGGTTCTATTTCAGTAATCCTGTCCACCAAAAGAAATGGGTACCTATGAGGCAGCACCTTTTGGATTTCTTCGATGCCAATTATCACGTCAGTCCATACCCCTTTCTTTGACTTCCCAGTCACAGGCAATAAGCCTTGCAAGTCTCTGGTTCATGGCATGCCCGGAGCCTATACCAATAAAATGTCCTCTCGGCCGTCCCAGTATAGCAATATCCCCCAGTAGGTCCAGGACTTTGTGGCGGCATGCCTCATCCCGAAACCTGGCAGGGCCGACGTATCCGTTCTCCCCGACAATTACTGCCTCCCGGCAAGTGGCGCCAAGGGCAAGCCCTTGTTCTCGGATGGTCTCGAGCTCCCACTGGAACCCTATGGTCCTGGCAGGAGCTATCTCTTCTCTGAATGTTTTCGGGGTCACTTCAATATCGAAATACTCAGAACCTAAATACCCTGATTCCCGATTGGGGCCTTTGCGAAAGAATAAGAAAGTCACCCGGGTTCCTTCGTACGGTAAAGCTATCAGGTGCCTGTCACCTTCAGAAGTCCACACAGGACGGACAACGCTTACTTCACATCGTGGCACATTGAGGTCTCGGAGGCCTGCTTCCTGTAGAAGGTGCACATAAGTAAGTGCGCTCCCGTCTCCGAGAGGCAACTCCTCCCCTTCTAACCTTACTATGATATTGTCTACGCCTGACCAGAGAATTGCTGCCATAATGTGCTCTACGGTGCGAACAGCAATTCCGTTACATTCTAAGTCAGTGGCTCGCCTTGAACTCCCGATGTTTCCCGGAACAGCCGGTACGGTCTGAGGCCCTGAGGGGCCCCACCTCTCGAAGCAGACTCCCAGAAGAGGCGAAGCAGGCAACAACGTAACCCGGGCCGGCTTACCGGTGTGGAGCCCCGGCCCTTCGTAGGATACAGGTTTGGATATGGTAGTTTGCCAGTTCGACCCTGTGTTACTCAATGCCCGGAATTTACCTCTGATTCTACTTCTTGTCCGGTTAATCCTTAAGTATTTCTACGTTGCTCCGGTTTTCCCTTCACAACCCTCGACACACTCGGACTCTCTGGTTTCCGGTTGCGGCCCGAAGCCGGGGCCGGAGGCTTATGAATCGAGTAGGCAACTGTACTTCCTGCCCAGCTCAGATTCGGGGTTATTAAACACCCGGGCAGGCACGCCTTGTTCTGCTATTTTACCTTGATTCATGAGAATAAGCCAGTCTGCGGCACGAAGCGCGAATTTCATCTCATGGGTGACTATGACCATGGCAGTCTCACCTGTCTTGACCAGGCTTTCCATAACATCAAGCACTTCCCGGACAAGGATAGGGTCGAGAGAAGCTGTAGGCTCGTCCCAAAGCATCAAAGCTGGCCGGGGCGCCAAAGCCCTGGCTATCGCTACGCGCTGACACTCACCGCCTGACAACTCGCAAGGCCTCCTATGGACCACATTCCCTGTAAGTCCTACGCGTGCTAAGGCATTAAGAGCCCTGCGTTCAGCATCATCACGGGTTATATCAGCGGCTAGCAGAGGAAGAGCCACGTTTTCTAAGGCTGTGAGCCTTTGAATAAGGTTGGAGCGCTGAAAAACGAAACCTATACGCCTGCGGACATCCAAGAGGCCGGAATAGGGCAGGTTGGTCACGTCCTCCCCTGTCACGATGATCTTTCCCGAGTCAGGGTTTATTAACCTGACAATGCATCTTAGGAGGGTGGATTTACCGCATCCGGAAGGGCCTGTGACCACGACTGTATCCCCGGGCATAACTCGAAGGTCAACCCCTGACAAGGCCTGGCTTTTTCCATAGCTCTTCGTAAGGCTCATAACCTCAAGAACCGGAAGCACGGCAATTCCTCCCTCCTTTTCGCCGGAACATAGTCTTCGGCCTGTTCATGAAGGTCAGCAGGCCGGGTCTTGAGGAAGGCGCCACAATTTCACGCATGATCTGCGTGTATGTCAGGCCCATGGCTATCCCGGCAGTCACCTCGTCACCGGGCAGAGGGCTGATCTTGCCGGATTGACTTGCCACTGCAAGGCCTATCAAGGCCCCAACTGCAGCCACATGCCAGAGATTAACATAGGGAATTCTCGCCCCTGTAACGGCAAACTGCACAGTAAGGATTACTGCGCCGACAGCCATGGCATAAGCCTCACCTAAGCCGCGCTTCGCAAATCCTCTCATTGCGCTTACAATAGCAGCATGATCCAGAATAAGCGCAAGGAAGGTCACGATAACCGAGACAATGGCTGCCACTGAGGCCCGCGCCTCGCGGAGAACCCTGTACACCTCACTCCTTACACCGGGTTCCAACAACCCGGCGGGACTTGCATATACGCTGACCTCTTTCCCAAACATCTCCTTTGCCAAAGCTTTTGACTTGTCCGGATCCGTCCCGGCATCCACAAGAATTTGGAGACTGTCACCTGGGATTACTTCACCCCCTATGTACCGGTCAATGAGGCGAATGGACCTTCCTACTTCGTCGTCACGGAGATCCGGCAACGATTCCTTTACGTTTTGAATTTGGGCGATTATCGCCTCGGTGTCGATTGCTTTAACGGCTTCAAGGTTCTTTGCAGCCTCACTGACAGCATCCTCCATACCGGGAATGTCCATTGCCTGGGCCTGGATAAGTACGCTGTTGGTGGCATCCATCATCTCTGACATAACTTGGCCTGCTTGGCCTGTGGATAACACTGCTCGAATCCCTGACATCCTTTGAAAGAGACTCCGAAGGGTTGATTTCCATTCTGCCAACTGCGAGGTAATAGGACTTGCATTCTCCACGAAGTCATCGATTGCCTTCGCCCTTTCCATGGCTTCAATGCCTACCAGGTCCAGAAGATATCTGACCATGTACATTTTCTCTTGAAGCTCAGGGGACATTTCACCGTATGATTCCACTTCTTCCCGGAACTCATCTTCTCTTGACGACAATATGGCAGCCACCTGTTTTGCCTGGGCTTCGAAGGTATCCATTTCCCGGACGGCGGATTCCAATGAATCCACAATACTCATAGCGTCATTTATCGCTTTCTCGATGGCGGCTGCCTCCCGCCAACCGCAAGTCCCGTCCTGACTCGTCCCCAGAGACTCCATTGCGCCTTCCAAAGCCCTCTGGACACCGATTAGACTGCTTACCGTCTCATCATACATGCCCAATATGTCCAAGGTATTGACTGCAGCCTGGTACGCATTGCCCCTGAACTCCTCCAGCTCACAGAGGAGACGGATGCTTTCATCTGCAGCGTACCCGATTTTCTTGCTCTCACTCACTACAGTAGCGGTTCCGATGTGGTCTTTCACCTTGTTATCGCGATCAGTTGAGAACACCCGGAGTTCAGATTCTTGGATTTCGTCTGTATCTCCCTGGATTACCATGCCTTGAGCCGTGTTCCCCTTGACCTGATCGACAAGGGCCAACAGGCCTTCTCCCGACTCCTCCGGGTCGTCTTCAAACGTAGACGGGGTTTGTGTGGGAGATGGCGTACCGCCTGGCAACAGTAGGACGGTATCACCTGCCCTAAGCGGGGTATCACCGGTAATGGAAATGTTTGCATAAGCCGCGTAATGCCGGAGGAACCTTTTCATCTCAGCTAACGTAGCCGAGAGATCAGCTAGATCCGAATTCCCGCCGCGGCGCGTGATATCCCGGGCATAGCCGGCTCCCGCCCCTTTAGTCAACTTGTCTACATAGGCTTCGCCTGAGGACACTCTGTCCTCCATCTCACGCCCGATAGGGAACCTGACTTCAATTACCCGGTAGCGCTCCACTAAGGAGGTTAGGGCGTCTGATACCTGCCTTATGTCAGCGTCACGCTCAAGCACGACCGCAATCCTGCCTCCGTCACGAAAGCAGAACCTGACCCCCTTAATCTCTTCAGCCTGGTTTAGGAGAAAGTAGAACGCGCCTGACTCGATTCCGGTTAAGGTGAGCCTGGGCTCGATAATGAATGTCACCCCGCTCGCTCCGGGGACTTCACCTAAGAGTTTTGCAAGGTTCTCAAGGCCCGGCCTGCTCCGAAGCCGGTCCGGGAGCGCCACAAAGAAGTTGCTCTTCCCGAAAACCACAGGGCCTTCTTTTATGCGCGCCCCTTTGAAGCCGGATGAGATGACTTTCCGGATCTCAACCCTTGCCGCATCGCAAGACTCTTGGCGCACATGAAGAATAAGGTCGTATTCACCAAGGTCACCCAGGACCCCTGTAACCTGCCTGGCAAGGTATGCATTGACCGCGTAGGCCACACCGCTTGTCACAGAGGCGCCCAGAAGCACGGTAAGGGCTATTACAACAAGGAGGTCCCGCCAGAGCCCCTCCTTCAACAACTCCCGCACACAGCCGCCTCCCGCATCCTGTTTCGAAACAGCCTGGACAGGCCGCCACAGGCACAGTTGCTATGACACCATGCCAATTATAGCATAATCCCTGCTAGAGGTGGCTATGCAAATCCTGCCTCCACTGCTTGCCTTTGTGTCTTAGCCCGTTTCTCTTACGCAGCCCGGCATATTCTCGAAGGCGCGAGCCGGATGAACGGGGAGATCTCGGATTCTAGTCCCGGGAGTCGTCGCTATCTTCATCTATGTCAAACTCAAAGACGACTTCCGTCTCTGCTTCCATGTAGTCCCTGTCTGTCCTAAAGATCAACTTACCGCACTTTATGTTCTCACCGTTCTTGCTTTCCGCTGTCACGTTTCCACTTAGTACCACAGCTTTTTCACTTTCTGCATACGTAGCCTGATCAGCCCTGGCATAAGATGAACCTCGCGTAACCTCGACATTGCCTTCTGCTTTGAATCCTCTGGTTTTCGTGGAAAGCTCCATCTTGTCACAGACAACCGTGATCGTATCTGTTTCCCGTTCCGAAGGGCTGCCTGACCCCTCTCCCGCCCTGGTTTCCTCCTTGGTAAGGACAACACCGCCTTCTGCAACAACCCTCTTCTCATTTATGTACGCGGTAAAGATTTCGCCTGTAAGGAGCACGTCAGGTTGGGAAAGCTTCACGTTCCCGGTGAGAATGGCAATTCTTCGTTCTTTCACTTCAGCCCGCTCCGCCGTGAGCTCAACATCACCATAAGAGATTCTCACGTTGCCCTCAAATACTGTGACATCAGCGTCCAGGTCGACAGTGACTTTGTTTGAAGCAGTCACAGTCACCTTCTCTTTGGCCCCGCCGGCCGCAAATGCCAAAGGCACTATAAGAGCAAGAAGCGCAGGTATGAGAATTACCCTTATTCCCCTCCTCATTGCCCTGGAACTCAATATCGACGTTACACGCATGAAAATTCCCCTCACTTGCCCCGGTATTGCCCAAAAAATCAATTATCCTCGATCTCTATCTCCAGTATCGTCTCTCCGATTGCCTCAAGGATATTATCACCCGGAGCGTACTCTGCTCTGGCGCACTTAAGGATGGCGCCCGGACCTTGCCTGATACAGACATCACCTTCTAAGATTACCTTGTCATAACCCTTCTCCCAGACAAGGGTGTCAGCAGACAGGCTATCACCTGAAGCCGACTGAAACGTGACGTTTTCCAGGTTAAGGCTGTCAGTTGTGATGTTAACCCGAGCCCGCTCCGCGGAAAAATACATCCAATCCTTACCTTCGTCATAGAAGATTCCGTCGTGGATGCCTGCAAGTTCAACCCAATCATCTTCATCAGGTATCAATGCCTTGTCAGTCCTGAATTCCCAACGCTTCCTGCCTTCCGATCTACCGACAAAATGGGTGGACTCTGCGGTGATTCCGGGTTGTTTGTCAAGTGGTGCATCCCGGCTTGATGAATCACGAGACTCACTTGCATTCTCGTCGACGGTGCGCCGCGGAAGGATTGTCACAGCCACCACCAAACAGGCGATACCAAGAATCGCTATTGTCACCGGTATGATAAGCTTTCTTGGCATCACCTTCACCTCCTGAATTCGGTTTCTCTAAGAACGATTGTATCAGATCTTTCCCTTATCCGAATAGCATTGGGCATGTTTACCCAGGTTCTTAGAATCCCCTTGCCTCACAGGCAGTTATGGTAATCATGCTCATCGCTCCTATGTGCTCTATGTACGTGTCTCCGGAGATTAGGACTTACGAACCGAAGCCGGACAAAGCGCTATCGCATTGAGCCGTCGAATTTGAGTTCAGCAAGGTTACGGAAAAATTACGGCGGTAATAAGGAGGAATCAGACAAATCAAGTAGAATAGATAAGGCACATATGAGTCGTCAGACATCATAATGTCTGTTCCAACCCGACGAAACCATAAACGCACTGTAACGCTAGGAAGTTGATGGATAAATGCCGAGACCTGGTAAATCCCTTCATGTAAGAGCCGGATTGAAAGCCTCTTTCAAATATTTGGCATTGATACTGATCATTGTATGGTCACTATTCCCGGTGTACTGGATGCTCAATAATTCGTTCAAGAATCGTGTAGAGCAGTTCTCCGCAGTACCCACATTCTTCCCGCACCGGATAACCCTTGAGAATTACAGGACTCTCTTTAGCAATCTGGAGTTCAGTAATGTAATAGCAAACAGCCTTACGGTGTCAATAACCTCTACGCTTATTGCTGTAGTTATCGGGTCCTTAGCCGCGTACAGCCTGTCGAGGTTCGCATTCCGCGGTAAGCGTATTCTAATGATATGGATTTTGCTTACCAGGATTTTTCCGCCTGTTACCTTTGTAATACCTATCTACAGCATTATGAGAAGTGCAGGATTGATGAATACAAGAACTGCACTCATTTTGGCGTACATCGCTTTCAATTTGCCCTTTGCCATCTGGATGCTGGTGAATTTCTTCAACGAGATTCCTCTGGAAATTGAGGAGAGTTCAATGGTGGACGGCGCCACGCTCTATCAGACATTTTCCAGAATTGTGCTCCCGCTGGTACTGCCGGGATTAGCTGCTACCGCCATTTTCACATTCATAACGGCATGGAACGAATTCATGTATGCCATGATTTTCATACAGTCCCCGAAACTCGCAACCGTCCCTGTTGCACTGTCAGGCCTGATAACCGAGTACTTGGTGTTGTGGGGCCCCATGAGTGCAGGAGGGATAATGTCTGTTATACCGATACTTGTCTTTGTGGTTCTGATGCAAGACTACCTAATCAAAGGCCTCACCCTTGGAGCGGTCAAGGGTTGAGAGAGTTATTAAAAGGGAGATGAGTAAATGTTAAGGAAGAAGTTTGGTTTGTCCTTGCTCGCTGTGGTTGTGTTGATGGCTTTTGTGCTGACGGGGTATGACGCGGGTGCAGCCACGGCAAAACCGGGAGATGTAACCCTAACCCTTGCGGCGAGAGCAGGAGCCATGGGAGACGCCTTGACTCAATCAGCCAAAAGATATGAGGAACTAACAGGCAAAAAAGTCCAGGTTATATGCATGCCATATGCAGAACTCAAAGAGACTGCGGTACTGGATGTGAGGAATAACGCAGGAGCCTATGACTTAGTTATGTTGGACGACCCGTGGATGCCTGAATTCTCCCAAGGCAAACTCCTGGCAAATCTTGATGCTTACTTCAAAGACGGCCTCGATGACGATTTCATTGAAAATTGTGTGGCATTATGCAGGGATCCGTATGGTAAAGGGTCATTATTCGCTCTTCCGGCAATAGGCAATGTTACGATGTTCTACTACAGACACGACCTTCTGAACAAATACAGTCTGTCTCCTCCGAAAACATGGGACGAAGTAATCAAGATAGCGGAAATCATAACGAAAGATGAACCTGATACATACGGCTATGTAGTCAGAGGCCAGCGAGGAAACCCGATAGTCGCTGACTATCTGCCGATTTTCTGGGCGTACGGCGGAGAAGTGCTGGATGACAATATGAAGCCTGCTGTAAACAGTGAAGTAGGAATAAAGGCAATGGAAACCTACTTGAAATTGAAGGAGCTCAGCCCAAAAGGGTGCGAGACTTTTGACAGCGACCAGATTGCCACCGCACTGACGCAGGGCCAGATAGCTATGACTATTGCATGGCCGTCCTGGGTATCCCAGGTAGACAATCCCGAGAGTTCCAAGGTGGTCGGGAAGATTGAATTCCTGGCAGTGCCGGGACAGGCTAAAGACTCCGCTGCAATGATTGGCAACTGGTTGATGGGCGTTCCGGTAACATCAAGGAATAAGGATGAAGCAGTAGAATTCGCAAGATGGATCATCAGCAAGGAAACGCAAAAGGAAATGGCATTGATGGGCGGAGGAGCCCCTACAAGAAAGAGCCTTTACAACGATCCTGATTTGACGGCAAAATATCGTCACTATCCGGCACAGTTGTCCGCTCTTCTGCATTCCGTGGCTCGCCCGAGAACTCCTTATTGGAGTCAGATTGAAGACGTATGGGGACTTTACTTGTCACAGATACTGGTCGGACAGATTGATATCCGCGAAGGTCTTGACAGGGCTAACAAGGAGATAGAGAAAATACTGAAATAACGACAACGGTTGGCCTTCCCCTGCTTCAAATGGCAGGGGAAGGCCGGCAAAAGGTGATATTATGCGAAAAGCCGAGAGACTCACTTATCTATTTGTTTTACCTGCAGTAGTCGTTTTTGCGCTATTGACTGTGTATCCATTGATATATGCCATAGTCACCGGTTTCTACAGAATAGATTTCATACGCGCCAGGACCGTGTTTTACGGCCTTCAAAACTACGCTGAAATCCTCACTGACGATACCTTTTGGGTTGCAGTCAAAAACACATTAAGGTTTGTTGTGTTAGCCGTAGTTTTCGAGACTCTCCTCGGCACGGTATTTGCCCTGTTTTTCAATTCAGGGTTCCGGTTTATGAGGCTTTACAGGACGATAGTCCTTGTGCCTATGCTTTTACCGCCGATAACCGTAGCTTTAACATGGAAAATGATGTACGACTACAACTTCGGCATATTCAATTTCCTATTGAAAACCATTGGATTATCACCTGTGGAGTGGTTAAGTTCCACTACTTGGGCGTTACGCTCAGTAGTTTTGACAGACATATGGCAATGGACGCCTTTCGTGTTTCTTGTGATACTGGCAAGCCTTCAGTCCATACCGCAGGAAATATATGAGAGCACGCAAGTAGAAGGTGCAGATTACGTCCAGACCCTGAAGTATATCACTCTGCCGCTTCTACGGCCTGCCCTTGCTTTGGTGCTGCTACTACGGACGATTGATACTTTCAGAGTCTTCGACAAGATGTATGCGTTAACCGGAGGAGGGCCGGGCAATGCCACGGAAACCATAACTTATTACATCTATCGATATGGTTTTAGGTACTTCCAAACCGGTTATGCAGCAGCAGCTTCAATCATAATGGTTGTTATGGTCTTGATATTCTCAATCCCCTACATAAAACAAGTTATCGGAACAGCAGATTTTCAGCGCAGCGTCAATTGAGGAAGGGACTTCACTAGAAGAGGACTCCTTCTTCCCCAATCCCCATTTTCACGGAATCATGAGGGAATGCCTTGATTCTGTATTCGAGCCATACCTGCTTCTCAGTGTAACTGTAGGAAAGTCTGAGTTCACGGCAATGCATATCTCGGGTGACTGCCACATCTCCTCGGAGAACGCTCGGGGCCTTAGACTTTGAGGCGCCTCCGTATACCAGTGTCCACTCCAGCCCCCAGGCGTCAGATGCCCTGAGCGCCACGTGGCTTTCCACCCTATCCAAAGCCTCTTGGACAAAGTTGTATCTTGCCCCTATTTTGACAAGACATCTGTCTGATGCAGCAACCTCCAACTTCCCAATTGCATCCCGCATCTGCCTGGACTGTGGATCATAGGCAGCAGAAGCTTCCACTGCCCAAGCTTTCCCCTGGGAAAGCCTGGCTTTCCCTGTAACAGTCCGGTAAATCTTCGTGTAAAAATCATACCCGCAATCCATTGACGCAGTAAATATCCCTTTAGAGAGAGTCAGTCTCCCGGTCATGAGTCCTTTTCTGTCCTTCTTATCAAACGCGAAAGGAGTCTCCCCAAACACACCGCAATAATCATATCTGCCGGAAATGATAACTGCATTATCCAAACCCCGGGTCTCCAAGGCCAAAGCACCTTGAAGCACATACCTGGAATCGCCTGTAGTATAGCTGTCAAAGCCGCAACCTGCAGATAAAGTGGCCTTTGTTGTATTCCCCAGACGATACACCTCTTCGACTCCGTCGATCCCTATATGCACCTTGCTCCCGCGAATTATGGGATCACCAAACCATAGGGAAGTCCTCTCCGCGTACCTGCCGAAGGCTACATTCCATCTAAGCCTTAGCGGAAACGCGCCCAATTTGAGCGGATGCCCTTCGAGGACAATTTCCGGCGCTCGTCCTATGGCTTCATAAGGAAGCGGATCCACTTCACCTTCTTCTTCCTTCTCCCGCCTTTCCACAGGCTTCACATACTGCTCGGCAACGGCCCGCAAAGATACGTGTTTGAAATTCTTTGACGCGTTAAAACGATAATTGAAATATTCATCGTCTTTCCGCGATCCGTTCTCAGCTCTACGCCGGAAGAACCTGAAGTCCCCTGACAGAGATAAGCCGTCCGGGGCTTTCCATCCCCCTGTCAGCATCACCTGCGTCTGATCAGACCGGGATAATCCTGTGATGTGAGCTCTCTCCAAAAGGAGATCAGCGGATCTCCTGTCATCGGTGTATCTAACCCTTGCTTTGCCTGAGATCTGCGTATTGATAACTCCTGTAAGAGAGAGATTATCAGAATACTTGAGGCCCAAAGAGCATGTAGCCCCTGAGGCCACGGGTAATTCGTAGGTGAGTTCGAGCCTGGAGTCGACGTGATCCGTGACCCTGTTTATCAGCTCGTATATGTATAGAGAGCCTGCCCCTAAGGTTCCGAAATCATAAAGGTGTTTTACGCCCAGGCCCGGGCCTAACCTGCTGAAATAGTCCAGATACAAGAAACCGCGGAATGTGGGATTTCTGTAGTAGTTGTAGGTGGTTTTGATAAACCAGCCTTCTTGGGCGCCATAGCCTACTTGGGGCATGTCGAACCTGTTCTCTTCTTTGAGGGGAATGACAAGGTACGGCCAGCGGAAAATGCACAGCCTGCCTTCCCAGTAAGACAACTGCCAAAGCTCCATCCTGTCGCCTACATGTATTTGTATTTCTCCTGCCTCAACCCGGTAATGAGGGGTCTCCAGGCCGCAAGTGGTGAAGCTTCCGCCTTCTATACGTATCCTTCCGGGTTCGGCGTGGAATTCGGCACCGGTTATGTACATAGGGCCTTCCATGCGATCACCCTGTACAGTCGCATGTCCCGATTGCAGAACCCCACGCTTCGATGTTAAGTCGTATGTGAGACTCCCGCCGCGCGCCACATCCTCCCCGTCATGGAACTCCACATCTCCTGAAGCTGCAAGCTCGCCTGAGACAGCATCTATCTCCAAAAGATGGCAGAGGATCATTATGTCCTTGTACTTGAGAATTACATTGCCTTCAGCCCGGACGAATCTCTTCTCCAGATCAACGCTGAGCACGTCACCTGTTAACTGTGCAGGGCTTCCGGAATCTGATGCAAAACCACGGGGCGACAGAAAGACGGACGAGAGACAAATGAAAGCTATAGCGAGCAATGCGGGCTGCATGACACTCATTCGCCCGTTGAAAGCCTTCCTACCCATCTCTACAGCCTGCCGCCGCGTGGAGCGTGCTCGCTACGGACAATAAGCGCCGCTCCGACCAGGAAGAAGACTATGTTTCCCGTCCATGCCGCGACAAGCGGGGGTAAGACATTAGAACACCCCAGAGAACGAAGGACCGACGAAAGCGCATAGTAGAAGAAAGCGATACAACCCCCTGACACTACGCCGACAAACCTACCTGCCTTAGGACTTGCTGTGCTCGCGGCAATCGGCGCCCCGATTAAGACAAATATGAATGAGGCAAAGGGGAGCGCGAGTTTCAACTGGTAATCTACTATGAGTGCTGCTACATTGATGCCGCCCGCCTGAAACAGATCAATGTATGATTTTAACTCCTTCCTACTCATCTCACTGGGGGTCTTCTGCCCGTCGAAAAAGGACTCGAATCTCTGATCCATCCGCAAATTCATTTCCCGGAATTTGGCTTCATAGACGACGTATCCTTCAGAATCCAAGTCATGCACCACACCGTCAGAGAGCGTCCATAGGACTCCTTTTGCGCTTCCGCCCTTCGCAGTGATGATCCTGGGAAGCCCCTCCTTTCGGACTTCGTAGACCATGACATCGCGCAATTCGCCGGAAACCGCATTTACCTTCCGTATATAAAAGAACCTGTCCCCGGTGCCTCTGAAGAACACATTCTCTTCTGCTGTCGGGAGGGCCTCCTGAAGGACTATCCGCCTGATTGTGTTCTCAAACTCATGGTTGGCCCAGGGAACTAAACGCTCGTTGAAGGCAAATGCGGTGATACTTGCCACAAGACCGACGAAGAGAAGGGGTAGTACGATTCTGAAAGCCCTGACTCCACCTGTACGGAGGGCGGCAAGCTCACTGTCCTTTCCCAGGCGCATCAGGGATAATAGGGCGCCGCAAAGCGTAGCTACAGGAATAGACTGGGCTATGGCATCGGGAAGCTTGTAAAGAAGTAATCTTGCAACTGTGCTTATAGCGACTTTCTTCACAATTATCAATTCCGCGAGCCAAAACAATTGGCTCGCGAGGATTATCAGTATAAATCCGCCTATACATCCAAGAAACGGCAGGACAAACTCTTTTGATATGTAGCGGTCGATGATTTTCAGAACTTAACCGTCACTCCTATCTGATGAGTGCCTCCGAGACCGGAGTGCCCGGGAACCGTGGCAACGTCCAGGTAAGCATAATCCACAGTATACTTTCCAATACGTAATCCGATTCCGTAAGTCACAGCTCCTTCCCATGTCTTTATCCCATAATAACCAAATCTCGCAGCCAAGTTCGGAGTCAGCCACCGCTCTATTCCGGCTCTGAGACATGGTGCATATATATCAAGGGCAATCAATGTATGGGGGTTCGGCCTGTATCCGATTCCCGGACGAACGTTGATTCCTATCCTGTCGCTGCTCCCGTCTGCCCAGTATAGCTTCGATAGTCCCGCATCTTGAAGCAAGCAACCGATTGAGAGCTTACTGTTCACATGGTACAGGAGCCCTATGTCCAGCCCCCAACGGGATCCCGGCATTTTATCTTCACCGGCAAGTCGGATCCAATGATTTTCGTATCTGAAATTTGCGCCAACGGAGAACCCTTCAGCAACCACGGTGGCGACAGAGCAAGTGAACCAGTCCCCTGCCTTATACCGACCTTCGCCGGCAAACTCCCCGAGATGCTCACGGATAAAGCTGAGGCCGAGAGCAAGATCGCCGTGTTTGGGCCAGACAAATGCTAAGAAGTCGTCGTAGTTGTACGTGTCCCTGTTGGTAAGAGTCGAGGTGACATGAAAGCCCATGTGATCCAGCATGGCAATGCCTGCAGGATTCCAATACACCGAGTTCATGTCATCCGCAACGCCTACAAACGTGCCTCCCATTGCCATTTGCCTCGCACCGACACAAGCCCACGCACACTCTGTTGCGAAAGCGAGAAGCGCAATCACTGTCATGGCAACTATGAGGCATAGACCGTACTTACCAGGCCTTGCCATAAGATTCTCCTCTCCCCCGCATAGTATTTTCGCTTTACCCCCCCAAATCCCTTCTTAAACGGCAGGCGGAGAAAGTATCCATAAAAAGAAATACGCCCCTGGCCCGGGGCGCAAAGGGTGCATATAGCCTCAATTCAAAGCAGGTTGGCGGTGTTCGGAAAACGTAAGCGTACAATAGCCCCCACCTTCAGTAGGTGAGGGCTATCGACCATGGATCCTTTTTGACTGTTCGATATTCGAACACCTCTTGCGAAATAATCACCCGAAGACTGAAATGAGCCGGTAAAAACCCTGTCTGTGCTCTAATTTCGAACACGATCTCGTCTTGAGGTGGTCGAATATCGAACACCGTATCGCATAAACGCGTCCTACAAGGCGGCGGCTGATAGGAAATCGCACACTCATTTCAAACTCGTGCTCGAAAACCGGACACCGCTTCCAAAAGCGTGTTCGAAAATCGAACACTCAGGCGTTAAAAGACCGTCGCCACGCTCAGAAAGTCTCAAAAACCTCAAAGTGTGTTCGAAAACCGGACATCTGCATCGCCGCACGTGTTCGAAAATCGAACACGGACACCATAATTATCAAAGAAACCTGAGAAGGTGATAGAAATTAGTACACGCTCCCCGGACCGGCTTTTTGACGCTTACACCCACTCCGAGACCATCCGGCGACTGTTAGCCACGCAGGGAATCCCCCTGTATCCATGTTTCCTTTAGGGATTACTGCACCTTAACTGCCGTGATCCCAGGTGGGTGCTTTCTGGATCTTATGGGGATTATCGCATCTGCGTCAGCGT
>JAAZEW010000041.1 GCA_012512055.1 Bacillota bacterium
AGCCCTGTCATGGGCTTGCGGGGTGCGGTGGCAACGAGCCATCCCCTGGCTGTCCAGGGAGGGATGCGTATGCTCCTTGAGGGGGGAAACGCGGTAGATGCGGCTATTGCCGCAGCGGCTGCACTCACTGTTGTTGAGCCTACCTCGAATGGGCTCGGCGGTGATGCTTTCGCGCTGGTGTGGGATGGGTCGAAGCTGCATGGACTCAACGCTTCAGGCCGTGCTCCGATGGGCTTGGATGTCCAGGAACCTGCCTTGCGAGGGCTGGATCGCATCCCTGCTGCCGGTTGGCTTCCTGTGACTGTGCCAGGAGTGGTTTCAGGATGGGCAGAGCTCGCTATGAGGTTCGGATCCATGCCCTTGTTGAAGCTTCTTACTCCTGCCATTGAATATGCTGAGACAGGACACCCGGTACCGCCAGTTATTGCCGGATACTGGAAGGCTGCTGAGAAGCGCTTTGGAGAATTCGAAGAGTTTCGCCGTGCGTTTCTTCCCCGGGGCAGGGCGCCTCTTCCAGGTGAAGTATTTCGATTGCCGGAGCAGGGAGAGACGCTCAGGCTTATCGGTGAATCAAATGGAGAGGCTTTCTATAGAGGAGAATTGGCGGGGAAAATCGCACATCACTCTAAAACCACCGGAGGGTATATCACATATAATGATCTCTCTCAACATCGAGCTGAGTGGGTGGAGCCTATCTCATTGAACTACCGTGGATTTGATGTATGGGAGATTCCCCCCAACGGCCAGGGCATTGTTGCCCTCATTGCTCTTGGCATACTTGAGGGCTTTGACGTAGCTTCGCTGGGACATGCATCCGGAGATGAGCTACACTTGGTGATTGAAAGCCTCAAGTTGGCATTTTCAGATGCCCATGCTTTCGTGGCTGATCCTTTGGTAGCTGATGTGCCTACAGAGGCGTTGCTTAACAAGGACTACCTGGCTATCCGTCGCAGGCTCATCAGTCGTGAGAAAGCCATGGACCGGCCTGAACCGGGGGATCCGGAGAGTGTGGCAGTTGCAAGACGTCTGACAGCCACTGAAGGTCTCCTGGGGCGCGCAGGACGTAAACGTCATCAGACTTGCGGTGAGCCGTCGGACAGCGACACAGTGTATCTTTGTGCCGCGGACGCCGGAGGTATGATGGTGTCCTTTATCCAGTCGAATTATATGGGCTTCGGCTCAGGGATAGTGATCCCGGGGACAGGGATTGCCATGCAGAACCGGGGTTGCGGCTTCTCTCTCAAACCTGAACATCCCAATTGTCTGGCGCCGGGTAAGAGGCCTTATCATACGATTATCCCCGGGTTCATCACCAAGGAAAACACCCCCCTTGCAGCCTTTGGCGTCATGGGAGGGGATATGCAGCCCCAAGGCCACGTGCAGGTGATCCTCGGCCTTATTGATCACGCACTGAATCCGCAGTCTGCCATTGACGCTCCTCGGGTACGGGTCCTTCGGGGACGTAGGGCTGCAGCCGAGTCTTCTCTGGATTCTGACGCGCTCCGTGACTTGTCCCGCCTGGGTCATGAGATAGAAGTGGTGGATGAACCTGCCGGATTCGGAGGAGGCCAGATGATTTGGCGTGACTCTGAAACAGGGGTATTTATCTCCGGCTCTGAACCGCGTAAGGACGGAATAGCTGCAGCTTGGTGATGCTTGCAGGCTTTACTCGCAGAGAGTGATAATACCTACTGCAATAATGACTATTCCGGCGATAATCTCGCTGTTCCGCTCAAACCAGGCGAATCTCGCTGTTTCAAGGCCGCGCAGCGAAAGCCAGATAATCCCCACCATTGCCAATAAAGTTGCAAGCACCCAGGTTCCGATTGCTGCCAGTGATGAAAAGACCCCTCGTGTGCTCGCAGCAAGGAAAATCGGAATGGCTTCTGCGCAAGGCCGGGCGCCGAGAATGATCCCGAGTCCATATGTGGAGCCTATGGTCATATGGGAATGACGGTGTCCGTGGTGGTCTTCTTCCGTGCGATCATGGTGATGCCTGCGGTGCCTTGACCAACCCTTGAAGAGGTAATAAGCGCCAAGTCCGATAACGATGAAACCGATGAACCGTTCCAGTCCCGTGCTTACTCTTGCAGCTACTGCGCTGCCTGCCACGGTGAAGAGCAACCCCACGATTACAGTGGAGACTAAATGCGCCACAGCTCCTGCAGCGGTCATAGCCACTGCCTGCTTTGTGGACATGCCCCTTGCTTTTGCGGACAAGACGTATGGCAGCCAGTGATCCGGCAAGAGAGCATGGGCAAGAGCAGCAACTGCAGCAGTGCCAAGAAGCGCATACATACCTGACATTAATATCTACCTTCTCTCACAAGTGACATTGCGGCATGGAGCAGCATGTTGCCGCCGCAGCGGCCAATGTCCTGTTTCCAGAGTAGCACTCGAGACGTTAAATCTCAAATCCTTTCCATAAGCCTCTCAATCGATTTGCCCTCTGTGAGCGTTCATCTCATAGCTATGCCTAGGATAGCCTGTTTTAGTCAGTGTTATGAGGCTGCATCGCGAAAGCCGTGGAAGTCATTATTATAGGTCCCGGGCATGAACGCCGTTTCAAGCACAAATTCAGGGCGCCATAGAGCGTAACATGGGGTGAACCGGCGTGACAGCGTGAATACCGCAAGGGAGCAATTGGGAAAGGCCGTTGGATATTCGAAAATGATGTCATCATATTATGATGAGTCACATGATTCTGATAAGGGATCAATTACCACAGCATACCATCTTCGGACCGGCTCACTGGGTGGGCCACTCGACCACGCGGAAGCCATCGAATGCCCTAAGATGGCTCACTGGGTGGGCCATCCGATTGCCGAAAGACCTCGGATCCCCTTGGATGGCTCACTGGAGGAGCCAGTCCGCGATCGGCTGGCGATCGAATCCGACGAAATGGCCCATGGCCCTCCAGGAAAGCCATGTTCGACTACGATACCCTGTAA